>DASQSS010000198.1:0-8779 GCA_035642255.1 Ktedonobacterales bacterium
CCCGACCCACTCGAATAGTAGGTGAATGTTCCGCCATCGCTGGGCGAATGAATATCTGACCCGTCCTGCGCGCAGCCAGTGCAGGTGAGGCTGGCGTTGACCACTGAGACGATCCGCACGACCGCTGGGCTGTCAAGCTGCACCGCCTGTTGAGCCGCGCTGCTCGCTGGCCGCATGGGAGCCGCCTGCGCCTGCGCCATCGTCGCGCCGCCCAGCGCCCAGACGAACGCGAGCGCCACGCAGAGGCAGAGAATGATGCGCGCCCGCACACGCTTGACAGGCGCGATAACGTACGACATGCGCAACGGCTCCTTACACGCGGGCGGCGCGCCGGTCACGGCTGCGCGTCTCCGCTGGATTCCGCCGGGTTCGCCGCACTGGCGAGCGAACGGTGGCGCGTGGTAAAATCATGTGATGGGCAGCTCGAAGTCTTCCGAACTGTATAACGCACGAATACGTGAAGCAGGCGAGACGCCTCATGGTATCTCATCGTTCAGCATGGTATCCTCTACAGCACGCCTCAGTGGGGTCCGCGTTCCTGGGCGTCGAACTGTCGTAATGTGGTGTGCGACGCAGACAAGGCATAAAAGATCGAAATAGTATCGTCAATACTGGAGCAAATGAGCCGCGTTGAGGGCTTGCCTCGTGGCGCTATGATGTTATGCTGTGTGGCATACCACCTGCCAGGGCGAGCTAGAGGCTGGCATGGCGCTGGCAGTTGAGATGGCGCCGACTCCGCTAAACCCGGCGCGGATGCTGCGCGTAGATGAACATGAGCCGCGTACCAATCAGGGTATCAATCAGGCATGTGTCGCGCGAGGGGCGGCGAGATGGCGGCGAGATGTACGAGCGATTCTCCAGGCGCGCCCGCGTCAGGTGAGCGATAGAAGCGACAGGGGTGATTCGAAGGATGGCGAAGAATCTGGTGATCGTAGAGTCACCGGCGAAAGCCAAGACCATCGAGAAGTTTCTTGGCAGCGACTTCGAGGTCCGCGCCTCGATGGGCCACATCATGGACCTGCCACAGAAGGGCCTTGGTGTGGACGTTCGGCACGACTTCCAGCCGAAATATGTGGTGATCGAGAAGAAGGATCGTCTCGTCGCCGATCTGAAAGCCGCCAGCAAGAAGGCCGATACAGTCTACCTGGCGCCTGACCCCGACCGCGAAGGCGAGTTCATCGCGTGGTCGCTGAAGCACCTGCTCGGCTTGAAGCAGCCCAAGCGCGCTGTCTTCAACGAGATTACGCGCCATGCCGTGCAAGACGCCATCTCCAATCCGCGCGAGATCGACGAGAATCTGTTCAACGCCCAGCAGGCGCGGCGCGTGCTGGATCGGCTGGTGGGCTACAAGATCAGCCCGCTGCTCTGGCGGCGTGTGCAGTCTGGAACGAGCGCCGGGCGTGTGCAGTCGGTCGCCGTGCGGCTGATCTGCGACCGTGAGGACGAGGTTCGCGCCTTCACTCCTGAAGAGTATTGGACCATCGAAGCGCTGCTCAGCAAAGAGCAGGAGCGCAAGACCTTCACCGCGCAGTTGATTGGCCGCCAGAACTCGCCTGAAGCCGCGGCCGCGCAGCAAGCCGCTGAGGGCGAGACGAGCGCCGCCAACGCCGCGAGCGATGACGCCAGCCAGCAGCGCGGCGACCGTGGACGCATCCGCATCACCTCAGGCGAAGAGGCGCGAGGCATCCTGGCTGAGCTAGAGGGCGCAACCTATCGTGTGCGGCGAGTCGAGCAGCGTGACGTGCGGCGGCAGCCATTCCTGCCCTACACCACCAGCACGCTCCAACAGGACGCCTCAGTGCGGCTGCGCATCAAGCCGAAGCGGACGATGAGCCTGGCCCAGCAGCTCTACGAAGGTATTGAGCTAGGCGACGCGGGCCATCAGGGCCTCATCACCTACATGCGTACCGACTCGACACGCATCTCAGATGAGGCGCAGGCTGCCGTCAAGGACTACATCCGCAAGACCTTCTCGAAGGAGCATGTCGGCGCGGGTCGCACGTCGCGCGGCAAAGCCAAAGCCAACGTGCAGGACGCGCACGAAGCGATTCGTCCGACGGATGTGACGATCACGCCGGAGCGCGCCAAGCCCTATCTGACGCCCGATCTCTTCAAGCTCTACCAGCTCGTCTGGCGGCGCTTCGTCGCGGCGTTCATGGCTCCGGCGATCTTCGATACGCTGCGCATCGACATCAGCGCGGGCGATTTCCTCTTCCGCGCCAATGGCTCGACGCTGAAGTTCGCTGGATTTTACGCCGTGTGGCCGCGTGAGGAAGACGCCGACGCGCTGCCATCGCTCACCGAGGGCGAGTCGCTCAATCTGCACAAGCTCTCACCGACGCAGCACTTCACTCAGCCGCCGCCACGCTACACCGAGGCGAGCCTGATCAAAGAGCTGGAGGAACGCGGCATCGGGCGCCCGAGCACATTCGTGCCAATCGTCAGCGCGATTCAGGATCGCGGCTATGTGGAGCAGAAGGAGCGCCGCTTCACGCCGACCTGGCTCGGCGAGACGGTCAACGATCTGATGCGCAAGCACTTCGGCGACATCGTGGACGTCAACTTCACCGCTGAGATGGAGCGCAAGCTCGACTCAGTGGAAGATGGCAAGCAAGGCTGGACGGAGTTCCTGAAAGACTTCTACGCCGAACTGCGCACGGAGCTGGAGCGCGCCGAAGAAGAGATGGGCAAGGTGCAGAAGCCCGTCGAGGAGCTGGACGAAGCCTGCCCAGAATGTGGCAAGCAGCTGGTCATTCGGACGAGCCGCTTTGGCCGGTTCGTCTCGTGTTCGGGATATCCTGAATGCTCTTATAAGCGCGCGCTGGTCGCCAAGACTGGCGTGCTCTGCCCGAAGTGCGGCGGAGACATCGTCGAGCGACGCGGCAAGAAGAGCGGCAAGATCTTCTACGGCTGCGCGAACTTCCCAACGTGTGATTTCGTCGCGTGGGATCGCCCGCTGACGATTCCCTGCCCGGAATGCCAGGGGCTGCTGACCTTGCCAAATGGCAAAGAAGAAGCGGTATGTGTGCGGTGTGGCGCGCTTGTGCGGGGAATACAGGAGAACGCGCCTGTGGTCGTAGGTCATCGGCCGCCCGAAGCTGAGCGCCCACGTCGCGGGCGGCGCACGCCATCCGCCGATGGAGCGAAGGCTGATGGCGCTGACGGCGCGGTAGCGGCAAGCGCCCGTCGGACAGCCACGCGCGCCACCCGAACGACTCGCACGACTCGCACAACGTCTCGCACGACTCGCGCCGCGAGCGGGACGAAGCGCGCTACAACCCGGACGGCCAAGGCGACTGGAGCGAAGAAAGCCGGAACGAAGGCGGCGACAACACGCCACAGCGCCACGAAGGCCGAGTCAGCCGCGTCGTAAGGCAGGCGCTCAACCTGGCCTGGCGTGACGCTCGGCCGTTCAAGGCCGCACATGACTTCGCGCATGACGTGAAGAGAGAAGAAGCATAGATTCCATGACACAACGAGTGACCGGCGAGATGCACGCGACGACGATTCTCGCCGTGCGCCGGGGCAATGATGTCGCGATGGCGGGAGATGGCCAGGTGACGGTTGGCGATGTGGTGATGAAGCACACCGCCCGCAAGATTCGCCAGCTGGCGGGTGGCCGCGCGCTTGCCGGGTTCGCGGGTTCCACCGCTGACGCGCTGACGCTCTTCGACAAGTTCGAGAGCATGATGGAGCGCTATCAGGGCAACCTGCGCCGCGCCGCCGTCGAGCTGACCAAGGAGTGGCGCACAGACAAGTATCTGCGGCGGCTGGAGGCGATGCTGCTGGTGGCTAGCCGTGAAGAGCTGCTGGTGCTCACCGGCGACGGCGACGTGATCGAGCCAGATGACGGCGTCGCCGCGATTGGCTCAGGCGGCGTCTATGCCCAGGCGGCGGCACGCGCGCTGGTGCGCCATACCGATATGTCCGCGGAGCAGATCGCGCGCTCGGCGATGGACATCGCCGCGTCGATGTGCATCTACACCAACGACCACATTCTGCTCTTCTCGCTGGATGGCAATACTCCTGCGAGTGATGCGACAAGCGACACGGTGAGCGTCGATAGCAAGCAGCACGCGACGAGTTTTGTCGAATGAGCGGCGATGACCAGCGGCGCAAAGACGTCGCCCGCGCACATGAGAAAGCGGACGCTCACAGCGTATATAATGAAGATGTGAAAGCGACAGCTGATTCACTCGGCGGGGGGCCGCGGGTTCCTCCAATCAGCGTGTCAGTAGGCAGGAGCGTCGTCATGAAAGATTTGACTCCCCAGCAGATTGTCAGGGAGTTGGATCGCTATATCGTTGGGCAGGCGGAAGCCAAGCGCGCAGTCGCGATCGCGTTGCGCAATCGCTACCGCCGCCTCGCGCTGCCACCAGAGCTGCAAGCCGAGATCACCCCAAAGAACATCCTGATGATCGGGCCGACCGGCGTCGGCAAGACGGAGATCGCGCGGCGGCTCGCCAAGCTGGCCGACGCGCCCTTCGTGAAGGTCGAGGCGACCAAGTTCACGCAGGTGGGCTATGTCGGGCGCGATGTCGAAAGCATCATCCGCGACCTGATGGACGCTTCGGTGGCGATGGCGCACGACCAGCGCGTCAACGAGGTGACCGAGCGCGCGGCAAAGGCCGCCGAAGATCGCATCATCGACATCCTGACGGAGAAGGTCGTCGCCGAAGAAGCCGAGAAGGCTGACAAAGCGGAAAAGACCGAGAAGACGGAAAAGACGGAAGCCTCCACCGCGCGCGCCACCAGTCGCGGCGCACGCTCGAAATCCGCGACGGTCACGTCCACAGCGTCGAACATCACCTCGCTGGCGGGCGCCAAGGCCGCAGGCGGGCGAGTGACGCGCCGCGCGAAGGCGCAGACACGCAAGCAGGTGGCCGAGCGGTTGGCGCGCAACGAGTTCGATGAGCAGATCATCGAGATCGAGCTAGAGTCAGAGGATGGGTATCCCTCCGTCTTCGAGTTTGTCGCGGGGATGTCTGGCGACGAGGTGGGCGACGGTTTCCAGGAGTTCCTCAACGGCATGCCTGGCGGGCGCCGGCGAACACGCAGCGTCTCGGTGAAGGAGGCGCGCCGCCTGTTGACGCAGGAAGAGGCCAACAAGCTGATCGACTTCGAGCAGGTGGTGGAAGACGCTACCCAGCGAGTCGAGCAGTCTGGCGTGATCTTCCTGGACGAGATCGACAAGATCGTCGGCAGCAAAGTGGACACTGGACCAGATGTCTCTGGTGAGGGTGTGCAGCGCGACCTGCTGCCGATCGTCGAGGGCTCGACGGTGATGACTCGCTTCGGCCCGGTCAAGACGGACCACATTCTCTGGATCGCCGCTGGCGCCTTCCACAACGCCAAGCCGTCGGACCTCATCCCCGAGATGCAGGGCCGTTTGCCACTGCGGGTGGAGCTGAGCGCGCTCGGGCGGGATGACTACGAGCGCATCCTGACACAGCCGGAGAACGCGCTGACTCGCCAGTATGAGGCGCTGCTGGGTGTTGACGAAGTGACGCTAGCCTTCACGCCGGATGGTCTGACGGAGATGGCCGCCTGCGCCTGGCGCATGAACGAGCGGGTCGAGAATATCGGCGCGCGTCGCCTGCATACCATCATGGAGAAGGCGCTGGAGGAAGTCTCATTCCAGGGGCCAGACCTGGCGGGCAAGACTGTCACCGTTGACGCCGCCTTCGTCCGCGAGCGCCTCGGCCCGCTGATGGAGGATGAAGACCTCAGTCGCTACATCCTGTAAGCCGTGCGGGATTGGCCACGCGCAGACAGAAGCCCCTCGCCGACGTGTGTTGGCGAGGGGCTTCTTCGTGTCTCCGCAGGCTCACACGCCTAACGGCAATGCGCTGCGCGTTTGTCCTTTGATGGCCAGCTCAGCCACCCGTCTGATGCGAGGGCAGAACGGCATGTCCGGGCTTGCGTGTCGCGCTCTTCCCATTGGCAGGGTGCTCGCCAGCCGGGAGAACCGCGTGCCCTTTGCGCCGCACAGTCGCGGGCTTGGGGGCTGGGTGGCCCGCCGGCAAGATGGCATGTCCCACGTTGCGGGTTGGGGTCCCCTACGTTGGCTGAATTGATTCGTCCGCCATAATAGCACGCGCCTCCATTCGTTGTAGTGTTGGCGCCCTTAGGCGACGATGGCAAAGAGGTCCACGATCACGTCGACTGCCGAGGAGCCGACGTAGATGTCGAGCGCGCCGGTCGAGTTCAGACCAACATTGAAGGCGTTGCTGATGATCTGCCCGGGCGCGAACGCCAGGTTGGCCGCGCCGGTAAAGCCCGCGCCACTGGGTACCAGCTCCACAAAGCCGGAGCCGGCCGCGTTGAGCACCGTCACGTTGCCAATCGCGCCCGCCACTGAGGCGGGAACCGTCACGCCGTTGTAGACATCGCCGGAGACCTGCACTGTGGTCGAGCTGTTTGCGGCGCAGCGCACGCCAGGCTGGAAGAGGGCGTCAGTCGCGCCGGAGCGGGAGTCGAAGAGGCGGACCGGCTTGCTCAGGTAGGTGATCGCGCCACCGCTGGTGTACCCGGGCGCCAGATGCGCCACTTTGACCCAGGTACCGAGGCCCATGCCGCTGGCCGCGACGCAGAGCCACAAATCGCCGTTTGCGTCACGAATGGACTCGCCAGCCGAGTACACATCTTGGGTAGTCGGCGCGCCCACCGTGCTCTGAGGAATTTGGAGGATGCGCCCCGATCCACCAGATTTCAGGTCAATGCCGGAAGGAGCTTCGCCGAAAACACCAATGCCACCGTGTCCGACTACGCCTATGTTCCCCGTGCCGTAAATCGCTGTGGCTCCCAGCGCCTCCGCTACTATGCCGGGACCGCCGCCAGCTTTCGCGTAGATAGCAGTTCCAGTTATAGTCTGACCAGTTATGGCAGTCCCTTGCGCTGAGTATCCCCAGACGGCAGTCCCGTTGCCGACGCCAGCGGTTGACGCATAGATAGCGCCATTTCCAGATCCAGAGACCGCGACTTCGAATCCGGTAACTGCACTGCTGCCCAGGTACGTAGTCCCTCCGCCTGCATCATTGTTCACGCCAAGTATAAAGTTGTCGCCATATGCGTCAGGCGCGGCATGCGCGGTCTGTGTGGCGCCCAGCGTCACTGCTCCGACAGTCGCGGCTGCGGCGGTTGCAGCGGCTGCGCCACGCAGCAGACCACGACGGCTGAGCCCGCTGCTCTGCTCCCCTCCGGATTCCGTCGCCTCATCGCGCTCGGGCAAGACGGCGTGGAGAGTGTGCGCCGCGCTCGGCGCCGTTTGAGCGCCCGCGTTCTCCTGCTGCAGCGCGAAAATCGCTTCCTGCTGCCGGGTGATGGTCGCCTGCTGGGCATCGAGCGTCGCCTGCATCTCAGCCAGCTTTGCGAGGATGGCGTCCATGGATCCGTCTGACTGCGCCAACTGTGACTCTCCTCATCCGTTCGCCGACGCGTCAGCGCGTCACAGAGCGAACGCTTTCCGTACAATCCAACCGCGCCGGAGTAAGGCTCACTACCGCACGCCGACTCAGCCGCAACCTGTGCGCGGGGAGCCACCATACCGACCGCATGAGCAGTGAGAATACAACCATGCGACGCCGCAATATCCCCGAGCCAAGGCCGACTGATTGCCTAGATATACAGGTAGTCAGTGTTTTTGTCAATCACTTGTTTTTAGAGAGGCCGCGCGCAGTGATAGATTGCAGATCACATAGATAGCGCCAGCTTGCTTGCACGAACTTTGAGTATGCGATTGGCAGGCTGCGCGCTATCTTGCTATCACCCCACGTCGCGCATGCTCAGCTGGATGCGCCCGCGCGCCGCGTCAACCGAGAGCACACGTACATTGATGACCTGACCGACGGCGACGACGGAGAGCGGGTCACGCACGAAGGTCTGCGCCATCTCTGAGACGTGCACCAGGCCATCCTGCTTGACGCCGATGTCCACGAAGGCGCCGAAGTCCACGACGTTGCGCACAGTGCCCTGCAAGATCATGTCTGGGCGCAGATCTTCGAGCTTGAGCACGTCGTGGCGCAGGATTGGCTTGGGCAGGCTATCACGCGGGTCCAGACCCGGCTTCTCCAGATTCTCCAGGATATCTGTCAGCGTCGGGGCGCCGACCTCCAGCTCCTTCGCCAGCGCCGCGATGGCCGCCTTCACGCCACCACCGCCGCTGCCCATGCCGACCAGCAACCGCCACGCCTTGATGCGGTCGGCGACGCGCTCCTCCTTGCCGCCGGGCAGCTTTTCCAGCGCCTTGCGCGCCACATCGTAGCTCTCCGGATGGATGAATGTGTTGTCCAGCGGCTCGGAGCCGCCAGCGATCTTGAGGAAGCCCGCCGCCTGTGTGAAGGTCGCTGGCCCCAGCCCGGCCACCTTCAGCAGCTGGCTGCGCTTGGTGAACGGCCCATTTGCCGCACGATAGCTGACGATATTGTCCGCGATGCGCGCTGTCACGCCCGAGACACAGCGCAGCGCCTGCGTCGAAGCGACGTTGACGTCCAGCCCGGCGAAATTGACGCACGAGACGAGCGTGCGGTTCAGCGCCTCCGCCAGCGCCCGCTGGTCCACGTCGTGCTGGTAGAGGCCCACGCCGACAGCCTTCGGGTCAATCTTCACCAGCTCGGCCAGCGGGTCTTGCAGGCGGCGGCCAATCGAGATGGAGCCGCGCTGCGTGGCGTCGAGCGTCGGGAACTCCTGCCGCGCCGCCTCGGACGCCGAGTAGACCGACGCGCCCGCCTCGCTCACCATCACGTAGCCCACAGCGCCTTTCGGCCCTCCAAGCTGCTCC
>DASQSS010000199.1:0-14043 GCA_035642255.1 Ktedonobacterales bacterium
CTGAACACGCAGACGGAGCTGAAGATTCTGGAGCAGCAAGCCGGACAGCTCGGCATCAGCCTGGGCAAGGCCAACGAGCGTCAGACCAAGACCCTCCTGGAGCGTGTGCTGCCGTGGAGTCCGGAGCCGCCACACGAAGACCTGCGTTAACGCTGGCACGTTGCGGGGGAGTGACGCGCGCTGAGAGCCTACTCTATAATGCGAAGCGGGTGAGGAGAGTGCGCATTTCCGTGGATATGGATACGTATCCAGCGCTCTACGCCACCCGGCTGATGGTACCCCATAGAGAAAGGGGAATTTATGCCACCTACGCGACCCCTGTTGATATGGGCATTGGTTGCTGGCGCATGCGCGGCTATCCTGACCTTGGAAGGGACGATGCTTCTCAGTGGTCGACAACGGCGCATATACGGTTGGCGACTGGGCGTGTCCCTGTTACTGGGCAGCATCGTTGCCAGCGCTCTGGCGGCGCGGCTGTCTGATATTCACGCGGAGCTTATCCGGACCCAGTGCAACTGTGAACCCTTCCAGTGGGCGGATCCGCGGATCACGACGCCGTTCGCGCTTGCCACCTTGCTGGGAAGCGCTGTGCTCGTGTTGACAGCGTATGGGAGCGCTCGTGCCCTCAGAATCGCGCGATACCCGGCTGCTCCCATCGCAGAACGCGGTGGAGCTAGAGCATGGTCGTTCTCGGGGAGCCTCTTCGCGCTCGCAGTTGTGGCGGATGTGGGCGCCTGGATCACGGCAAATGGTGTTACCCGCTTGGCAGACACCGCGTACTTGATTGATCCAGCGCGTCAGGGCGACGGCCTCGGCATTCTTCCCCTCTTCGACGCGATCACCGCCTCGCTATGCGGCGCCATCTTGCTAATCCTCTCGCTCGGTCTGATGCTTGGTGTGCTGCGCCGTTCCGGTCGCGTCTTCCCAGGTCAGTGAAGCGTTCTACGCTGATCGCCGCTGTTCGCTCGGCCGTGGACTGTGCAAGCGAGGACCGACAACCGTGACCACAACGCTGTCGGCGACCGAAAAATACATACGCCCAGGTGAGCGGGGAAAGAGTCCGGAACAGGTGGCAGCTATGGACGCTGACGTACGCCGCCTGTAGATGGCCTACACATGTCTCAGGCGGCGACAACCGCTGGTAGCGGCGGCCCACGCGTCATCGATCAGGGCAGTGGCGTAGAGCGAGGGTGAGCGTGTCTTTGCTCCATCGCCATCTGCATCAGCGTATGCTCGCTTGAGGAGTGACGAAACAGTCGTCTCAGGCGCGAGCGTTTGCCTCGACAGATGCGTGAGGTGTTACAGGCTGCGCCTCCTCGACTGCCTCGGCGGCTTCCTCGGCATCGGGCTGGGCGATCGCGCTCGCGGTGAGCCGCTCCAGCACGCTGGCGGTGTCGCGCAGGCGCTGCCCCGTGCCGCCGCGCCGCCAGAGCAGCAGTTCCGCCGCAATACTCAGCGCGATCTCGTCGGGCGTCTCGGAGCCGAGGTCGAGGCCAATCGGCGCATGCACACGCTCCAGAACGGTGCGCGACGTTCCGCTACGCAGCAGTCGCCGGAAGATGGCGCGCACCTTGGAGGGGCTGCCGATCATGCCGACGTAGCCGGCGTTGCTCTCCAGCGCCGCGCGCAGCGCCTCTTCATCGGAGCGGTGGCCGCGTGTGACGATGACGATGGCGCTCATCGCGTCGGTGCGCCGCTCACGCAGCCACGCAGCGATGTCGGCGACGGCGACCTCGGCGCGGTCTGGCAGCGCGGCCGACGCGGCGAACTCCGAGCGGTCATCCACCAGCGCCACGCGCCAGCCGAGCGGAGCGGCCAGACGGGCGAGCGCCTGCGCGACGTAGCCGGAGCCCGCGATCAATAGCCGTGGCTCGGGTCGCAGCGGCTCGATAAAGACCTCGATCGTCGCCCCGCAGCTTCCGACGCTCTCACCAGAGTCGGGATCGAGGTGATAGATGACCAGTTCGGACTGACCAGAGCGCAGCAGACGCTGACCATCTTCGCGGGCGCGGTTGTCGAGACTCGCAGCGCGGAGGCTGCCGACAAGCTCGCCATCTTCGTGCGCCAGCAGCTTTGTTCCTGGCGGGCAGGGTGTCGCGCCATTCACGCGCACCACGGTGAGCAACGCCACGGCTTGCCCATGCGCCAGCGCGTTGGCGATCTCATCAAACATAGCTGCCCTCCTGATCGGAAAGACATCGCGGAAATCCGGCGGTGAGATCGTGGCCCTGATGATGTCTTCGTCATAGTTCGGATGGCCCCAGCCTGCGCAGGCTGGCTGCGCGTCGCCCACGGGCCGACCCTGGGCGCGGCTACAGCCACCAGCCGACCTTGCTATGCGTCGTCTTCGTCGTCTTCGTCCATCCAGCGACCTGTATACGGGCCGTGGATGCTCTCATGCAGCACCCGCAACGAGAGCAGCGCGCAGCGCTGACGCGCCGGGCCGATCTCCACGCCGAGCATCTCGAAAATGTCGTTCGGTGTCAGCGCGCGCAGCTCATCGAGCGTCGCGCCTTCGATGCGATCGGTGAGCATGGATGCTGTCGCCTGGCTGATTGCGCAGCCACGCCCACTGAAGCGCACCTCACTGACGCGGTCGCCATTGACGTTGAGATCGAACTCGATTCGGTCACCACACAGCGGGTTCGTATCCGCGGCATGCAGCGCCGGATGCTCCAGCTTGCCGTGATTGTGCGGCTCGCGGTAGTGCTCCAGAATGTACTGACGATAGATGTCATCCATACTCATATGCTCACGAATCTCACTTCCACCCAGTCTGGCGGAAGGAACCCTCCGAGTACTCCAGACAGGTCACAGCGCGAAGACGGCCCGAGCATGCTCCAGCGCATCAGCCAGCGTGTCTATCTCTTTAGATGTAGTATATACATAGAAACTGGCGCGCGCGGTAGACACGACCTGGAATCGCTCCATCAGCGGCTGCGCGCAGTGGTGTCCTGCCCGCACAGCGACACCCTCGCGGTCGAGCAGCGTGGCGAGGTCGTGCGCGTGGATGTCGCCCAGCGTGAACGAGATGACGCCGCCCCGGCGCTCCGCTGGCGGCCCATAGATCCTCAGGTCAGGGACCGCTCGCAGCCGCTCCAGCGCATAGACCGTGAGCGCCTGCTCGTGCGCGTGTACGCGCTCCATGCCAAGCTTACGGAGGTAGTCCACCGCCGCGCTCAGACCCACCGCCTCGATGATGGCGGAGGTGCCAGCCTCGAACTTCCATGGCAGGTCGTTCCAGGTCGCACCGGTCAGTGTCACCTCACGGATCATATCGCCTCCGCCCAGGAAAGGCGGCATCGCTTCGAGTAGCTCCGCGCGTCCCCAGAGCACACCAATGCCTGTGGGGCCGAGCATCTTGTGGCCGCTAAAGGTGTAGAAGTCGCAGTCGAGCGCGCGCACGTCCACGGGCATATGCGGCGCTCCCTGAGCGCCATCCACCAGGACCAGCGCCCCGATCGCATGCGCCTTCGCGATCAGCCCGTCTGGCCCGCCGAGCGGCGTCAGCGTGCCCAGCACATTCGACATCTGCGTCACGGCCACGAGCTTTGGCTTGCGCTGCTCTAGCAGCGCGTCATAGGCGGCGAGATCAAGCTCGCCCTCATCGGTGACAGGAGTATAGAAGACCTGCGCGCCAGTGCGCTGCGCGGCGAGCTGCCACGGAACGATGTTGCTGTGATGCTCCATCTCGCTCAGCAGAATCGCGTCGCCCGGACGCAGATTCGCGTCGGCCCAGGTTCGGGCAACGAGGTTGATGCTCTCGGTCGTGTTGCGCGTGAAGATCAGCTCGCGCGCGCTACGGGCGTTGATGAACTTCGCCACGTTCTTGCGGGCGCGTTCGTAGGCGCGTGTGGCCTCTTCGCTCAGGGTGTAGGCGCCGCGATGGATGTTGGCGTAGGAGGTACGCGTGAAGTGATCCATCGCATCGAGCACAGCGGCGGGCTTCTGGGACGAGGCGGCGCTGTCGAGGAAGGCCAGTGGCTTGCCGTTGATCTCACGCGTCAGAATCGGGAAATCGGCGCGCGGCGCGAGCGAGGCGATGGCGCCCTCTGTCCCGGCGCCGTTGGCTGCGGTTCTGGCTGCGGTTCTGGCCGCGGTTGATGCGCTCGCTTCTGTCGCGTCGAGCATGATACCTCTCCTGCCTCTCAGGTCGCCGTGCTGGGGCGCCGCGAATGAAATGGCGTCAATTGACGCGAACAGGTCTGACTGGTGTGACTGGTGTGACTGGTGTGAAATGGACAGGAGCCGGAAGGGGCATCCCTCCGGCTCCTGTTCGGCCCTGTTCCGTATGGTCGTCGCAGGCGTCGGCGGAGATTACTCCTCCTCAGCCGCCTCTGGACCGATGAGCCACTCGTAGCCCTTCTGCTCCAGCTCCAGCGCGAAGTCGGAACCGCCGGTCTTGATGATACGCCCCTTGTGCATGACATGCACGACATCTGGCGTAATGTAGTTCAGGATGCGCTGGTAGTGCGTGATGATCAGCACACCCATGCGTGGCCCGCGTAGCGCGTTGACACCCTCAGAGACCACGCGCAAGGCGTCAATGTCGAGGCCAGAGTCGGTCTCGTCCAGAATCGCCATGCTCGGCTCCAGCATCGCCATCTGCAAGATCTCGGCGCGCTTCTTTTCGCCACCCGAGAAGCCCTCATTGAGATAGCGATTGATGAAGCTCTGATCCACCTTGAGAATCTTCATCTTCTCATTGATCAGCTTGCGGAACTCCGAGGGCGGCATGCCCTTGCGCTTGGAGACCTGGCCGGTCGCCTCATTGTTGGCGCCAGGATCGTAGCCCTCGCGCTTGGCCTCGACGGCGCGCCGTAGGAAGTTGGCGACGGTGACGCCGGGGACGCTGCTGGGATACTGGAAGGCGAGGAAGATGCCCATGCGCGCGCGCTTGTCGGGCGAAAGCTCCAGGATATTGTGGCCCTTAAAGAGAACTTCGCCACTCGTCACAACATACTTGGGATGCCCCATGATGACGTTGGCGAGCGTGCTCTTGCCGGAGCCGTTCGGCCCCATCAGCGCATGCGTCTGCCCCTGCGTGATCGTCAGATCAACGCCGCGCAGAATCTCTTTGCCTTCAACACTGGCGTGCAGGTCACGGATGACGAGCTGCGCGGGCTGTGTCTCGACGCCTGGCGTGGCGGTGGCGGATGTGGTCTCCATAGCTATGACGCTAACCTCCTCCCGCGCAGGCGAACTGCGTCGGGTGATGATGCTTCTGTTGCCCTTCGGCGGGTGTGAACAATGGCGCGAACAATGTCAGGCTCCGCGTGAGCCGATGGGATGTCAAGAGATTCCAGCGCGTGATCGCCTCAAACCGCTCGATGTTTCTCGAAGCCGCTCGTTGGCGTAGCCATCTGGCTGAGCGCGTATCCGCTCCGAAGCCTGGGCGCCCGCAAGAGCGCTCCGGTCAGGCCTCCTGGACGTTCGGCCCCCCGGCGCCAGCGCGTCCCGCGCGCGGACTCACCGTGATGAGTCGCTGCGCCCCATGACGCGCTTCCATCGCGGCCTGCACGGTCAACGCGGCGTCAGCCTCGCGCAGCAGATCCGCCAGCGTGATGGCGTCGAGCGTCGCCGTGACGGCGTCGCGCACCCGCGCCCAGAGGAAGTGTGTCGAGCAGCCGTCGAGCCGGTCGCAGATGACCTCCATCGTGCCTTCGGTCGCGCAGATCATCGGCGCGATTGGCCCCTCCAGCGCCCGCAGAATCTCGCTCATGCGCAGCTCTTCGGGTGGCTTCGCCAGGCGATAACCGCCATGCGCGCCGCGCGTGGATTCCACCATCCCCTGCTGACGTAGCGAGCGCACCAGCTGCTCCAGATACTGCTGCTGCAGCTCCAGCCCCTCGGCCAGACTGATCTCAGTCAGTGAGCAGGGACTGCCGCCGTAGTTGCGCGCCAGATGAACCATCAGGCGCACCCCATATTCACCGCGCGTCGATACCCGCAGCATCGCCGGCCTCCTCGCCTATTCCGACTTGCCAACTAGGATATAGCATACCATCCGGCGCGAAGCCGGGTCAAGCGAGGTGGGTGACGGCGTATACGGGATACGGCGTATACGGGATATGCGCATTGTCGCGACGACTGGACAGCCGCAGCCGTCGGCCCATCGGCGGCTTCACAGGCCCTGGCGGCGCATGTGCGCGAGCGACATCTCAGGCCGGACGCCTGGCGCGCTGCTGAGGTACGCCGCTTAGCTGTGGAGGTTCACCCGCCAGATTGTGACCTGCGAGTCCTGCTCGTCTGTGGTAGCGATGTCTGAGCTATCGGGCGACCAGACGATCGAGCCAATGTCGCCCACGCAACCGAGCGAGTAGACGGTGGACGGAAATGTATAGTTTGCTTGCGCCAGCGCATCACTGCTCTTGGTCGGTCGAATCGTCAGCTGACCTGCGCCATCTGCCCTGCACGCAAACGAGGCCAGCAGTTTGCCATCTGGGCTTTGCGCCAGGGCTACACCGGGCGGCGAGTCGAGTGAGGCCGTAATGGCGGCGCTCATGGCGGCGTATGGCGCGCTGGTCTGCGCTGGCGCATAGGACGAGCCAGATGAGGCGGGCCGCGACGCGCCTGGGATGGCGAGGGAGGCCGACACCTGCAGATTCGGCGTCACAGACTGGCCATCCGTCGACCAGGCCCATTGGCTGGCGCGGTAGAGCGCGGGGTCACTTGCGCTGCGTCGCTGTCCAACCACACCACTGCTCCAGGGAGTGATAGCGTGCGAGTCAGATGGTGACGCTGCGACGAGCTGGCCGCCTGACGACCATTGATAGGCTGGGGCGAAGGGGGTCGTATCTCCCGTCATCTGGACGAACTGGCCATTGGGCGCCCACTGGTAGGAAGGGGTGAAGGGCGGAGTGTTTCCCGTCAGCGCATCGGGAATCTCGTCAGAGGTCGCGGTTCCAGTGGTGAGGTTCCAGGTGAAACGCGGCAGTCCAGAGAATTGCGCGGCATTCGTCGCCTGGGGTGTCGCAGCCGCTAGCAACAGACGCGGCGCGGAGGAGACGCCGACCTGCGCGATGAGCAGGCCGCCACATTCCTGGACGGACTGTTGCCCGCCGGAACCCGCTTGCCCCGTTAGCCGCTCATAGGTGAAGAAGACGCCGACCGACCTCCCGTCCGGACTCCATGCCAGTGATTGCATGCTGACATTCTGAATCGCGCAGGCCGTGTCGCCCTGGCAGAGCGCGCTCTCACTGGGCATCGGAAGCGCGATGCGCTGAGTGACGTGTCGCGCATCGCGATCGAAGATGGCGGCCGCATAGCCGCTGGCCTGATTGGTGGACTGTGCGTTCGTGACGCCCGCCACCATGAGCGCCGTCTGGTAGTCGTAGGGCAGGCAGTTGTTCGTTGGCGTGTTGGTTTGACCAAAGACCGCGATGCGCGTGCCATCGGGTGACCAGGCTGGCTCGCTGGCGCAGTAGATTCCGCCTGCGCTCGCCAGCGAGAAGGCCCTGACAGAGAGCGCCGGGGCAGATGGCGCGCCAAGCGGGCCAGCCGCTCGGGTATTCCACCGCGCGACCCCTGCCGCCACCACCGCGACGACCACCAGCGCGGCCACGCCGATGAGCGCGGGCGTGCGCCAGCGCGGCGCGTTTGCCGTCGCGGGGCGATCCGCTTCCTCGCCGATGAGCGCGCCAAGCGCTAGCTGCGCTGGCTGCGCTGGCTGTGGCGCTGTGTCTTCCCTGGTCGCGCGCGCCTCATCACGAGGCAGCCCTTGCCGCATCAGCCCACGCAGGGCGTCGAGTCGTCGCTGGCGGTCGTTATCGCTGCTCTCGTCGGGGTGATCGCTCATCGTCTTGGCCCTCCCTGCTTTCGCTGCCCTATCGCTCGCTCATGTAGACGCGCCCGGCGGGAGGTAATTTACATACACCGCTTGCGGGTCCATAAGCACATCCAATAGCCTCCAATGGCCTCTAATGCCTCATATCGCACGACCCAGCGTCGACGCATGCGGTATAATCGGTGGCGAATGTCGGCGCGTGCGCGCGATCTCGCCGTCCCTCTCCGCGGGCGACAGGCGCGAGATGACACGAAGATACGGCTACGACATCTCCATCAGATAGAGGCGATATGCAAGTCCTCCCATTGGCGCTGTTCCTGGTGCTGCTCGAACTGACCGCTGGGTCGTTCATCAGCCTGTTCCTGCTCGACGTGCGTGGCGATAGCAGCCGCAACTTCATCATCTTTCAGGGCGTGCTCTACGCGCTTGTCGCCTTGCTGACGCTCGGCGCGATGAACGCCTTCGCCGCGCCGCAGATCGTGCATGGCTATGGGCTGGATGAGCCGTGGCTGGCGGGGCAGGGTCCGCTGACGCTGGCGCTGCTGCTCCTCATGATTCCCTGGAATGTGCTGCTCTGGCTCGACAAGGTTCCACGCGGCAAGGGCGCGCAGCATGCTCGCAGCTTGCGTGCGGCGCTGGCCGAGCCGCCGCTGCGTGTGGCGCGGTTCGCTCTGGGCGCGCTCACCTCGCTGGTGGCGCTGGCCGATCTCTTCGTCGTGGGCATGGCCTATCGTGCGCTGGCGGCGAGCCGCCTGGATGGCGCACTGGTCGTGCTGGCGGTCGTCGCGGGCGCGATTGCGCTGGGTGGCGTGATGACGGCGATGTTGCTCGGCCATTGGTACCTCAACACACCAACGGCATCGGGCAAGCCGCTGGAGTTCGTGACGACGCTGACGCTGGTGGCGCTCGTGCTGGAGATGGTGTTCCTACTCTTTGTCGGGCCAGCGACCGTCCATGCGACCCTGCAGGTGGCGAACATTACACCAGGGACGGTGATCCATACCAGCAGTGGTGGCGTGGTCGTCAATACGCCGACCGCCGCGCCGACGGGCCAGGGCGGACAGACGAGCCAGCAGCCAGTGGTCGCGCGGCAGACACCCATCGCGACCTCGGCGATGTTCTGGCTGGAATTCATTCTGGGCTTCCTCGCGCCGCTGGGTCTGGGCGGTGTCGCGCTCTACCTGACGCGCGGGCGCAGCTTCCAGTCCGCGACAGGCATGCTCTACCTCTGTGTCTCGTTCATCTTCATTGGCGAGATTCTGGCGCGTGGTTTGCTGCTCTTCCCCATCTTCGGGTAGAGCGGCAGGCGCGGCGCCGTTCTCGAAGGTGAGTTTACGCTGAGGGGTCGCTTCGGCGTCGCGGGCAGCGACGAAAATCGCATATCATGAGAGGGCAGGGAACCGCGCCAGGGGCGTGCCCTGCCCTGGCTGTTTGTAGCGAGTGCGCCAGGCCGATGGAGAGGCCAACGGAGAGGAAGCGGACGCGATGGCAAGTCCTTCAAGCCAATCAGGTGTCAACCCGAAGATCTTTGGCGCCTATGATGTGCGCGGGGTCTTCCCCACGGATCTCAACGACGAGACCGCCTATCGCATCGGGCGCGCCTTTGCCCAGTATCTCGGTGTGGAGCGCATCGCTGTCGGGCGTGATATGCGGCTGAGCTCGCCCGCGCTGGCGCAGGCGTTCATGCGGGGCATCACCGACCAGGGAACCGACGCGATCGATCTGGGCATGACGACGACTGACGAGCTCTACTTTGCCGTCGGCAAGTTCGGCTACCCCGGTGGCGCGATGATTACCGCCTCGCACAACCCCAAGCAATACAATGGCATCAAGATGTGCCGTGCGGACGCCGTGGCCATCAGCTCCGAGACGGGCGGGTTCGCCATTCGTGATCTGGCTGTCTCGGGGCAGTTCGCCGAGCCGGAGCGCACAGGGCAGATCAGCCAACGCGATGTCTCCGATGCTTTCGCGGACCACTGCCTCTCGTTCATCGACGTCTCGAAGGTGAAGCCGTACAAGGTCGCCGTGGATGCGGGCAATGGCATGGCGGGCCTGATTGTGCCGCGCGTCTTCCAGAAGCTGCCCTGCGAGCTCGTGCCGCTCTACTTCGAGCTGGATGGCACGTTCCCCAATCATCCGGCCAGCCCGATTGAGCCAGAGAACACGGAAGAGCTGCGGCGCATCGTCCCATCGCAGGGCTGCGACATGGGCATCGCATTCGATGGCGACGCTGACCGCATGTTTCTGATCGATGAGCGTGGTCGGCTGCTGGGTGGCGACATGGTGACGGCGCTGGTCGCCCATAGCCTGCTTCAGTCACATCCGGACGCAACCATTCTCTACAACCTGATCTGCTCGCGGTCCGTACCAGAGGTGATCGAGCGTGATGGTGGGCGCCCCGTGCGCACGCGCGTGGGGCATAGCTTCATCAAAGCGCAGATGCGCCAGGAGAACGCCATCTTCGGTGGCGAGCACTCGGGTCACTTCTATTTCCGCGACAACTGGTACGCCGACTCCGGCCTGATCGCTTTTCTGATCGTGCTGGAGCTGGTCAGCGTAAGCGGCAAGACGGTCTCGCAGCTGGTACAGGAGGTGGATACCCGCTTCCGCAGTGGCGAGATCAATAGTGAGGTGCACGACCAGCAGGAGCGCATGGCGGCCATCGAGCGGAAATACGCCGCTGAGGGCGCCCAGATTGATCATCTGGATGGCATCACAATCGGATTCCCGACGTGGTGGGCGAATGTGCGCCCGTCAAATACGGAGCCGCTGCTGCGTCTCAATGTGGAAGCTGATACGAAGGAAGAGCTGGATCACCAAACCGCCGACATGCTCGCGGCGATTCGGCAGCAGTAGTGTTTACGCGCAATGACGAGATGACAAGCGATTACGAGCGGGCGGCAGCAAGCGCCATAGGCGTACAAGGGCGAAGAAGAGCTTAGCAGAGGAGGCTCAGCCGTGGGTGTGCTCTCACGTTTCACGACCTACGTGAAGTCGGTATTTAGTTCGATGCTTGACCGGGCGGAAGACCCCGGAATGGCGCTGGATTACTCGTACCAGAAGCAGTTGGAGCAGCTGCAGAATCTGCGCCGCAGCATTGCCGACGTGGTCACCAGCGAGAAGCGGCTGGAGCTACAGAAGGCTCAGCTGACGACTGACATCAACAAGTACGATGACCAGGCGCGTCGCGCGTTGTCGATGAACCAGGAAGACCTGGCGCGCCAGGCGTTGGAGCGCAAGCAGGGCATCCAGGCGCAGCTTGCGGGCTTCGACACGCAGATCGAGCAGCTCAAGGGGCAGCAGCAGAAGTTCCTCGATATGCAGGAGCGGCTGCAGGCGCGCGTCGAAGCGTTCCGCAATCAGAAGGAGATGGTCAAGGTGACCTATGGCGCGGCGCAGGCGCAGGTCAAGATTCAGGAGTCCGTCTCGGGCATCTCTGAGGAGATGTCAGACGTGAACCTGGCAGTGCAGCGCGCGCAGGATAAGGTGCTGCAGATGCAGGCGCGCGCCAACGCCCTCGACGAGCTGACAGCGGCGGGCGCGCTGCCGGAGATCGGCGCTCCTGGCGCTGACTCGATCGATCGCCAGCTCGCGGCGCTCTCCAGCCAGACGGCGGTAGACAGCGAGCTGGCCGCGATGAAGGCGCAGCTGCAACTGCCCGCCTCGACCGAGCAATCGGCCCAGCAGGCGCAGCTTCCGCCCGCCACTCCGCAGCAGCAGCAACAGCAGCAGTAGGTTGCCGCCCGAAGCGCGCATCTCTATGGCGTATCTATGACGGATCTATGGCGGGGCTTCGACGGGGCTTCGACGACGGAAGCGAACGCTGACGATAGCGCGGCAGGGCGTGGCAGGGCGCCGCCTGGCTCAATGACGCCGGGCGAGCGTCTGCGCAAGAAAGCAGGTGGGCGATATGATCGTACGCATCCACATGGAAGATCAGTATCGGCTGAGCGACGCGGCCGCAGCCGAGGTGGACAAGCTGGACGACGCGCTCCTGGCGGCGATTGACAACCGGGACACTGCTGCCTTTAGCGCGGCGCTGAATACACTGTTGGACTACGTACGTCAGCACGGCGAGAAGGTGCCGACCATCGAGATCATTCCCTCGGATGTGATTTTGCCCTCAGAAGACATGACGGTGGATGACGCGCGCGAGATCATGGAGCGACCGCTCGTCGCGCCCTCCTCGGCGTCATCCACGCAGGCGCCCGACTAACGTGTTGCGCATGAGCGGCGCTCATGCGCAATTGGGTGGGTCTGGCTCATGGAGTCCGCTCGTTGCGCTTGCTGGTGGGCGGCGCTAGCGCCCCGCTACGCTCTCAGTCGTCGAACACCGACCAGCAGATGTCGTTCCGCAACCGCTGGTCGTCGAGGACCAGCTCCCGAATCGCCTCCGGGAGCTGGTCGCGCTGCCACCGGCACTCGCGTCGCCCTGCGCTCTCGCCCTCGCCTTCCGGCGCGGCAGCGCGTGCGGCCTTGATCGCGTAGGCTGCGGCGCCGAGCTCGTGCGCGGCGACGTGTGCGACGACGGCGGCCTGACCGGCAGCATACGCGGCGTGCCGTGCTGCCCCACGCAGGTCTCTGGCCGCGCCCATGGCATGACCGCCCGCCGCGCGCGCCTGGGTCATCGTGATCTCGCCGCGCGCCCATGCGCGAGCCTGCTCGATGGCGTAACGCGGTCGCGGATCCTCAGGCTTCGCCGCCTCGAAGAGATCAAGGACGTGCTCCGCGCACGCTGCCGCCCATAAGGCAAGAAGATGGTGATCCGCATCGGTGAGGGTTCCACCGCGGCGGATCGTCACGAAACGCGGGTCGCGGTCTTTCGGTAGGATCACACCCAGCGTCCCTTCTGCTCGCATACGCCCAACGGCAGACTGAAAAATACGTTACAGACCATCATGACAGACCATCACGGCTGGCCGCACAAAAGTCATCCGCGAAATCGCTCGCTGTACAGCCGGGCAGCTGGAGCGCGGTGTGAGGCGCGTTGGCTATGCCTGGCGGAGAGCCGTGTAGGGCTGCCGCTGGCCCAGGTCAGCGCCATCTCACCATTGCAGCATCCGCTGTAGCATCCGCAGCAGCGGCTGTCCCCCGACGTACGGTGGATGAATGACAAGCTCCGACATGAATTCGGTGTAAGGCGCGCTACGCCCTACAGCCGGTCGAGTGGCTCGATGCCCAGAGTGGTCAGCGCGTTGCGCAGTGTCTGAACAGTCGCACGCACCAGGGCCGCGCGGAACGCCTTCACGCGGCCGTCCGTCTCCCGCAGCACAGGCGGCGTATGGTCGTAGAAGTCGTTGAAGCGGGTCGCCAGATCGAAGGCATAGGCGGCGATGCGATGGGGTTCCAGCGCGTTTCCAGCCTCGGCCAGCGCGCGCGGCCAGGCGTCGATATGGCGCAGCAGGTCCCACTCGCTCTGGTCGAGCGCATCCGGTAGCTCCGTCAACCGCGTGGGCGCCGTGTAGCCAGCCTCGCTGAGCCGCCGCAGGATGTTCTGCGCGCGGGCATGGGCGTATTGCAGATAGACACCACTATCGCCACTGGGGCGCAGCGCCTGATCAATATCCAGGACGATGATCTGCTGCAGGTCGAAGCGCACCATGAAGTAGCGGATAGCCGAGGTTGCAAGCACAGCGGCGGTCTCGCGGCTCATGCTGGCTTCCTCGTCTGGCTCGCGTGGCGCCATCAGTCGCTCTATGGCGAGGTTGATCAGGTCATCAGCCTTGATCTCGATGCCCTTGCGGCCAGACATCGCATAGGATGAGCGACCATCCGACGTGTCGATGCCCAGGCTGGCGGCCGCGGCGGGCGAGAGCGCGACTACCTCATAGGCCAGGTGGAAGGAGTTTTCGGCCTGCTCCACATAGCCGAGGCGACGCAAGCTCTCGTACACCACTTGCTGCGGATACGACTGGCGCACGTCAATCACGTTGACGACGCGGTTCGCGTGGCCAAAGTCTGTTTCGGGCGCTTCCCGCTTCGCCTCGCTGGCGGTGGCGTGGGCGCGCATCGTCCACAACTCCTCGCCGTTCTCCTGCTTGCCCCAGGGTAGGAAGTGGAAATGGACCCCGATGCTGGGGTCGTCGCTGATGCCGAACTTCCAGAGCTGGGTGGCAATGTCTTTGCCGGTATAGGTCGCCGTGCCGTCGCTCTTCACCAGAATCTTGTCACTAGTGTGGTCGCCCTCCGCGCTCTGGCTGTCACCGTCGCCAAAGGGCAGAATCCACGCGCCCTTCGCTGGGCCGCTCTCGGGCTTG
>DASQSS010000200.1:0-9455 GCA_035642255.1 Ktedonobacterales bacterium
ATGGCGCGTGAGCGTGAGGTCTGGAATGCGGCGGTAAAGAGCGCGCCGCGCGCTGACCTGTTGCAGAGCTGGGAATGGGGCGAGTTCAAGCGAATGAGCGGTTGGACGCCATTGCGCGCGCTGGTGATGGATGACGATCAACCGGTCGCAGGCGCGCAACTGCTCTCGCGGCGGGTGATGGGTGTGCCCTCGCTGTATGCCCCGCGTGGTCCGTGGTGGCGCGATGACGCCGCCGGGGCAGCCGGACTTGCGGACCTGATGCGGTGGATACGCCGCCAGGGACCGTCTCGCGCGCCTTTCCTGCGAGTTGATCCCCCTGTCGAGGAGTCGAGCCTGCTGACCACGTTGGGATTCCGACAGGCGCCACGCCAGGTACAGCCGCGCGCCACGATTGTCGTGGACCTGACGCCCGATCCAGACAAGCTGCTTGGCGCCTTCAACTCGCGAGTACGCTATAACGCGCGCCATGCCATCAAGAAAGGTGTCGATGTCAGCGAGGCTGGCGTCGAGGATGCCCGCACCTTCTGGGAGCTCCTCAACACGACGGCACAGCGTAAGGGCTTCGTCGAGCGCGACTTGAGCTACTTTACGCAGTTGATGCAGGTGTTTGGCGACGATGCGCGCATTCTGCTGGCCCGCTTCAATGGCTCGGTGGTCTATGGTTCGCTGATCGTCGTGTTCGGCGCATCGGCCTACTACCTCTACGGCGCGTCCGGCGGCGACCGCTCGGTGAAGCCATCGGAGCTTGGGCAGTATCGCTCGATGCTCTGGGCGAAGGCGCGCGGCGCCACGCGCTACGATATGTGGGGCATTCCCTACAACCCGACCGAGGACAATCCGCTGTACTCGGTCTATACATTCAAGAGCGGCTTCGGCGGCGTGGAGGAGCGCTACGTGGGCGCGCTCGATCTCCCGCTCACGCCGGTCATCGGGGCGCGCGCGCCTGCCCTGGAGACATTCGCGCTCAAGTCGCTCTCATTCGCGCGGGGCAAGGGTTTTCGCATCATCGACCATCTTGCGTGAGCTGTCGTTCGTGTGTAGCCCGGTCGCCATGGTCGTTACCCGCCTGTCCGGGCGCCCGTTTCGGTAATGGAGGGAACGCTGCGTGATGCGAGGCGGCAAACAGGATGAAGAGCAGGGGTAGCCGGTGACACATGTCGCTATCAACGCGCAGCTTGTCTCCTTTGGCGAAACGTATCGCAACGCGGGCGTCAGCCGATACACGTATACCCTCCTCGAAGCGCTCGATCAGCGCGGCGGCGATGACCTCACCTACACGGTTTTTGTCAGCTCGGCGGAGGCTGCGGCCGCCAGTGCCAGTCCGCTCGGACGTAGCCCCCGGATGCGCCTGGAGCCAGCGCAGTGGGATACGACCAATCCTGTCCGGCGCATCGCCTGGGAGCAGGGAAGGCTACCTGCCCGGCTGCGAGAGGTCGGGGCGCAGGTGTTCCACGCGCCTGTGAATGTACTGCCTGAACGCCTGTCCTGTCCTGCAGTCGTGACTATCCACGACCTTGCCTTTGTGCGCTATCCCGAGCATTTTCGGCCAGCGCGGCGCATCTACCAGCGCACATTCACTGAGCGCAGCGCACGGGCCGCTACGATCGTCGTGGCGGTTTCTGAAAGCACGCGCCAGGACATTATTTCCGCGTTCGGGATTGCGTCAGAGCGCGTTCGGGTGATCTATCCCACCGTCGGCGCTGACTTTCACCCCGTCGCCGATCTCGCCGCGCTGGACGCCTTCCGCGCGCGCCACGAGCTACCGGAGCGTTACCTGCTCTATCTCGGCACGCTGGAGCCGCGCAAGAATCTGAACACGCTCGTCGAGGCGTATGCGCGCCTGCGCGCTGAGTCAGACGACGCCCCGCCCCTGATTCTGGCTGGAGCTAAGGGATGGTACTATGAGTCACTGTATGAGCGGGTGCGTTCATTGGCGCTTGATCGCTACGTGACTTTTGCGGGATATGTGTCGCGTGAAGAGCAAGCGCTGTGGTACGCTGGCGCTGCATTGTTTCTGTATCCGTCGCTCTACGAGGGGTTTGGTCTTCCAGTCGCGGAGGCGCTCGCCTGTGGCGTTCCGACGATCACGTCGGACGTGTCGAGTCTGCCCGAAGTCGCAGGCCCCGTGGCGATACAGGTTCCTCCGACAGACGCGGTCAGGCTGGCACATGCCATGCGTGATGCCCTTGCTGACCGTACGTTGCGCGCGCGCACCGCTGTTGAGGGACCACAATGGACGCGACGATTCTCGATGGATCAGCTAGCTCGACACTATGCTGAAATCTATCTGGAGGCCGCAAGGCAGCGTTGAATCGCCAGCTAGCGTGCTGGAGCGCGTCTCATGGAGCGCGTGTGACAGGGGAGAGCGGAATGGACCTCAGCAAGTCGTCAGTGGAGACGAGGTTCACCCATGCGCAGGGGGCGTCGTCCGCCGCGTCATCGGATGCCGCCTGGCCCGCGCCAGCCGCACAGCCTGTGTTGCCGATCTATAGTGTCGAGTCGCGCTTGCGCCGGCGTCAGGCGCGCGCTGTCATGGGCCGCATCTCCCTGTTCGCGGTCGATGCGATTGTCATCGCGCTGGCGTTCTACGCCGCGTACTTCATCCGCTATATCGCGTTGCATGGGGTCGCGCTGACGACGGTCTTCATCAACCAACCCTTCTCGAATTTCCAGACGCTGGGGCTGCTAACGACGGTGTCACTGCTGGTGATGTTCTCGCTCAAAGGACTGTACCGTCTGCGCACCGCTGGCTCCTGGTTTCGGCAGTTCTGGATTATCATTTCCTCGACGACGATCACATTCGCTGTGTTCTCTGCCTACGAGTATGTGTTTCAGCGAACAGACATCTTTGTGCGTGACTCACGCTCGCTGGTGACGCTCTCATGGGTGACGATTATCGTGGGCCTTGGTCTGGCGCGCCTGATCATCTCGTCGTCCCTGAGTTTTCTCTATCGGCGTGGCATGCTGCTGACGCCGCTGCTTGTGGTCGGCTCGAATCGCCTGGGCAAGCTGACCATGCAGCAGATTGCCGCGTCGCCCAGTCTTGGCTATCGAGTCGTCGGCTACATACATGATCAGGACGACGAGCCGCAGGACTTCGGACGGTTCTCCGTGCTGGGCGGATCGCAGGATCTCGATGCTGTAATTCGCAGCCAACACATCGAACAGGTCATCATTACACTACCCTCCCATCAGCACGATTTGATCATGTCCACGGTCAACATCTGTGAGCGTGCTGGCGCGGATTTCCGCCTCGCGCCAGACCTCTATGAGATGACCATGTCGCGTATTGACGTGGATACCATCGAGGGCATCCCGCTGATCGGCTTGCGGCGCAATCTGACCACGTCGTTTCAGTTCGCGATCAAGCGCTCGATCGATATCGCCGGCGCACTGCTTGTGCTGGTGGCAGGCTTGCCTGTCTGGCTGCTCATCGCGCTTGCCATCAAGCTCGATTCGCCGGGTCCTGTGCTCCATCGGCAGACGCGCCTGGGGTATCGCGGCCATCCCTTCCCATGCTTCAAGTTCCGCTCGATGTATGTCAACGCCGACCAGATGCGGGCGCGTCTGGCGGTTGCGACGGACGGCGACCAGCGAGGAAAGTTCAAGCTTAGGAACGATCCGCGCCGCACACGCGTTGGGCGCTTCATTCGTGGCGCCAGCCTCGACGAAATTCCTCAGCTGCTCAATGTGCTGCGCGGCGAAATGAGCCTCATTGGGCCGCGCCCGCCGCTACCCGTTGAGTTCCAGAAATATGAAGATTGGGAGAAAGCCCGCCTGGAGATGCCACCTGGCATCACGGGGCTGTGGCAGGTGCGGGGACGCAGTGACATTGACTTTGACGAGATGGTGCTGATGGACCTGTATTACATCGAGAACTGGAGTCTGCGCCTCGACATTCAGATCGTGTTGCAGACGGTGCCAGCGGTACTCAGCCGCAAGGGCGCGTACTGATCCCTGATCCCTGTTTGCCTGCCGCCAGAGGAGATGCGAGCGCATGCGTGTGGCGTTGGTTCACGATTACCTCAACCAGATGGGCGGCGCGGAGAAGACCTTGCTGGCGCTGGCGCAGATCTTCCCAGGCGCGCCCATCTATACCAGCATCTATGAACCAACACGGGTGGATAAGGCGTTTCAGTCGCTCGACATTCGCACAAGCTTCATGCAGCGTTTACCATTCGTCAAGCGCCATCATCAGCCCTTCCTGCCCATGTATCCCTTCGCGATCGAGAGCCTCGATCTGCGCGACTATGACCTCGTGGTGAGCGATAGCAGCGCATTCGCCAAGGGTATCGTGACCCGCCCGGAGACGTTGCACGTCTGCTACTGCCACACGCCGATGCGCTGGGCCTGGAACTTCGAGGACTACATCGAGCGCGAGCGCATTGGCCGCATGGGTCGACTGGCGCTCGCGCCCTTCATTAGCTGGCTGCGCCTGTGGGACTATGCCAGCGCGGCGCGGGTAGACGCCTTCGTCGCGAATTCGCCTGTTGTCGCCGCTCGTATCGCCAAATACTATCGGCGTGAGTCGGTCATCATACCCCCGCCGGTCGATGTGTCGCACTTTCGGGTCTCTACTCGACGCGAAGACTACTTCCTCATCACCTCGCGCCTCGTCCCATACAAGCGTATTGATCTGGCTGTGCGCGCGTTCACGAAGCTCGGACTGCCACTGCGCATCGTCGGCAGCGGACGCGATGAGGCGAGCTTGCGCAAGCTGGCAGGGCCGAACGTGCGCTTCATGGGTCGGTTGAGCGATGAGCAGGTGCGCGAGCAGATGGCGGGCTGCCGCGCGTTCATCTTTCCTGGCGAAGAGGATTTCGGCATTACACCAGTCGAGGCGCAGGCTTGCGGCAAGCCTGTTATCGCGTATGGCGCTGGAGGCGCGCTCTCTACTGTCGTTGAAGGCGCGACAGGACTATTCTTCCGTGAACAGACGCCCGACGCGCTGGCGAACGTCGTGGCTCACTTCCGTGATGAGCAGTTTCATCCACTGACGATACGACGACATGCGGAGCAGTTCGACACGGCGCGCTTCGCTGAGCGGTTGACACGCTTCATCTCCTCGCGGTCAATCGTCCCTCGCGCGCTCTAGAGGTGTCGGCGCAGTCTCTACAGACGCGTAAGAGGCGCTCTCACCACCGCCTGTCGTGTGAACGGTAGTAAGCGCGCCCCTGGAAAGATACAATGAGTGCTTGTCGTCGCGTCCCGCGCCAGGCTGCCGCCAAACGAACAACTCGACCCGCGCAGGGCGCCTGTGTCCTGCTATTGACGGATTAACGAGAAGTTGATGGAAGGTTCCTTCGGTCGCACGACGCGATAGACGAAGCGACGAGCGGCCGAAACCCGCTCATTGCTCACCTGAAACGCGATCAGGGAGCCGAGGGCTACTCCGGCGAAGCTGCCGAGCAGCACGCCCTCCAGGAAGAATCGGTTGCGTAACGTCGTCATCGCCGTCACCTTTCTACAGGTCGTCACTATTGGAGATACACGACAGTTGGCGCCGCGCTCCACAGCCGCTCAAGTCGGTAAAAATCGCGTTCCAATGGGCCAAAGATATGCACGATCACGTCACCGCAATCCAGTAACATCCACCCGTTTTCCGCTGCGCCCTCGAACCCTTTGGCTGGCACATTGATCTCGGAGAGCTTGTCTTCGACAGCGCCAGCGATAGCTTGAATCTGCCGGGGGTTGGAGCCGGTGCAGATGACGAAATAGTCAGCGATGACTGACTGTGAGCGAATATCCAGAATGACAACGTCTGTGGCTTTTTTGTCCACAGCGATATCGGCGATGAGTTTCGCGACCTCTGCAGAGTCCAGACCCAGGCTCCCTTCACATGTTCAAGATCCATACATGCGCGACGCGGATGCGCTTCACCGGTGACGCTATCCTTCACTATATCATCATGCAGCGTGCGTCGAGAGGATGGGGCAGGAATACGCCGCGATATCGCTCTCATCCATCTATACGGATGAGGGAGGGCTCCTGTCTCATGCATGGCGAGAAGTCGCGAGAATCCATGACGGAGTGGCCTGTATGGGCAGGGCTATCCGTCCCATCAGGCGGGAAAGCGCGTCTTTCTCACAATGACGCGCGAGTGAATCGGCATCGCATGAATCGGCATCGCGGACGACAAGCATCCGCCAGAACATGCGCTCTGGCGGATGCAATGTGCCGAACACGATGCGCCGGATAAACGAATCGGCTAATACGGGGTGATACCGTACCCATACGGGAAGAGCGCGCCCGTGCAGCCATTGTTCTGGTTGCAAGGCTCCTGCGTTACCGACAATGGCCAGGTATAGGTCAGCTTGCCTCGGAAGCCATAATCGCCAAACAGGACGTCCGTGATACCCTCGCCTTCGGTCGAACCGATCCAGGCGGCTACAAAGGCCGAGGACTGACTCAGCTGCGTGTTGATGATCATCGGACGCCCTGAGAACAACAGGACCACGCACTTCGTGACCCGGCTGCAGATGTCCGTGACCTGCGCGGCGTCGCCGCTGCTGAGCGCTAGCGTATTGGTGTCACCCTGGCCCTCGGCGTATGGTGTCTCGCCGACGGCGACGATGCCAACATCACCGTGGTAGCTACCCTTGGTCTGCGTGCCGACGAACTTGAGCGTCACAGAGGACGATAGCCCCGCCTGCTGGATCGCCTGCCACAAGGTTGTGCCGACGGTGGTAGCGCCGCTGCCACCTTGCCAGGTGATCGACCATCCGCCAAGCTGGTACCCGAGGTTGTTCGCGTGACTCCCGCCAACCACGAGGGTGTAACTCCCAGTCTTCGACAATGGCAGCACGCCGCTGTTCTTCAGGAGCACCAGCGACTCGCGCTCCGCCTGCCGCGCGACCGCGCGATGCGCCGCAGAGCCTACATTCGATGTGTAGCTGCGATCAGTATAGGGCTGCGTAAACAGGCCATCCGCGAACTTCGCCGTCAGGATGCGCAGCACTGCGTCATCGATGCGCGACATCGGGATGGTACCCGCTTTGATCTCGGTGTCGAGCGTGCTGATGAAGGTCTTGTAATCATCTGGAACCATCACCATATCAATGCCCGCATTGATCGCCGTGCGCACGTCGTAGTTGTAGTTCGACGAGATCTGGTTGATGGCTTGCCAGTCGGAGACGACGAAGCCCTGGAACCCGAGGTTCGCCGTGCCATAACTGTCTGTTCCCGAGCCTTTCAGTTTGGTCGAGATGAGGTATTGGTTGGCATGGTCTTTCAGGCCATTCCAGCTGCTGTATGAAATCATGACCGACCCGACTTTGTTCGCCACGGCGGCCTGATAGGGTGGCAGATCAATCGCGTCCATTTGCTGCTCAGTGATCTGCGCATCGCCCTCATTGAGGTACGGTGAGCCGGTGCCCCACGCCGTATGCCCGTCGCCAATGAAGTGCTTCGCCGTAGCGAGAATGTTGGTCGGGCCAAGCGCGCCATTGGAACCCTGGAAGCCGACAATCGCAGCCGCGCCATCCGTCGAGTTGTCAGCGGGGACCTCGCTGTAGCCCTCGTACGTGCGGCCCCAGCGAATGTCCTGGGGAGTGCAGACACATGGAGCGAATGTCCAGCGGACGCCCGCGCCGAGCGCCTCGTCACGCGTGACTTGCTCGACCTGGGTGATGAGCGCCGGGTCATTCATCGCGCCGAGACCGATGTTATGTGGGAAAAGTGTCGCGCCGTACACGTTGTTGTTGCCGTGGACCGCATCGGCGCCATAGATGAGCGGGATGCCAAGGCGCGTCTGGAGGGCATAGTTCTGGAAGTTGTCGATCATGTCAGCCCACTGCGATGACGTGCCACCCGCGGCGCCGTTCGGTCCACCGCCGCCGCCACTCAGCACTGAGCCGATGAAGTAGGTCGTGATATCTGAGACTGAGTTCCCGCGCTTGCTGAAGGCATTATTCTCAACCTGCGTCATCTGGCCCTCTTTCTCCGCGAGGGTCATTTTTGAGAGGCAGTCACTGGGTGAGGAACAGCCATAGGTCACAGCGGCGTATGCGTTGCGCTGAGTGCGCTGCGCGCTCGCGGCGGCCGGCGCTCCAGACTGTGCTACAAGGACGAGAAACGCCGTAAGCATAAGTGTCGCTTTGAGGAGCCGAGCGCGGTGGAGCTCGGTGAGCCTGTGTGTAGGTCGCTTGTCAGTACGCATGCCTTTCCCCTTTGTGTGCTCGCTGATCCAACATGGACGACGGTGTCGTGCGATGCGATTGAACTGGGCATGGAACTGGGACAGCTTCAGATTGGCTTCGTCAATTAGGCTCAAGCCCGCTCAATAATGTGGGGAGTCATACTCAGTGACGACGCGCGAAGATACATCTCCTCCCTGGACCTAAGTCATGCGGGCAGCGCCAGGTCGGCGCATTCCTCCGTGAGTCGGCGCCGCTTGGACGACTCTCATACATGCGCACGGCTCTCGATCGCCGCTGTATTGATCCATTCATCCAGGCGTCGGAGCGCTGACAGCGCAACGATTCTGCGCTATCTAGTGACGGCAGGGTGGATGTGGCCAGTCGTCGAGCGCCCGCGCAGCCCGAGCTGTTGAGCGGGCGCAACGTAGTAGCGAGGCGACCCATTCACCGACTGGTTGGGGTTAACGATACCCAACGGCGTCCAGTTAGTCAAGTAATTGTACTAACCTCGCGCGCAGGGTACATGCAGGAGCCTTGTGGTCGAGCGGTAGGGCAGAGTGGCCTGTGTGGCGCCCGGCGCCTTGGAGCGTTGAGCCGCTTGAGACCCGCGCTCGCGGCTCGGCAGACGGTAGTCTCACGCCGCACGACAAAGCGGAATAGACGGTGTATACTAGCGAGCAATGGTGATAGAGCATGTATGAGGAAGCGCATAGGCATGCGATACGCGATACTCTCTGATATTCATGGCAATCATGAAGCGCTGGTGGCGGTGCTGCGTGACATCGAGCGCTTGGCCGCCGAGCAGCTGACGTCTGTGGATGCGGTGTGGTGCCTGGGTGACATCGTCGGCTATGGACCTGAGCCTCATGAGTGTGTGCAGCGCGTGCGCGAGATCTGTGAGCTTTGCGTTGCGGGCAATCACGACTGGGCAGCTATCGGCAAACTTGACCTTGACGAATTTACCCCCGTGGCGGCGAACTCCGCTGAGTGGACGAGCGCACAGCTCAGCGCGCAGGATCGCATTTACCTTCGCAATCTGCCAGAGGTGAGCGATTCCGGCGAGTTTACGCTGACCCACGGCAGCCCACTCAATCCCATTTGGGAGTATCTCACCTCAGCGGTCTCGGCCACTCCCAATTTTGGCGCGTTTGACACGAAGTTTTGCCTGGTTGGGCATACGCACGTTCCGACCATCTTTTTGCTGCCGGACGATGTACGACCACTGCCACCTCCACCATCCATTCTGGCGGAGGCGCTGGTGGGACATGGATTCTCGCCGGGCGATAGCGATCTTGCGCCCTTTCCCGAGCTTGACGC
>DASQSS010000201.1:0-2566 GCA_035642255.1 Ktedonobacterales bacterium
CCGCGCAATCTCGATCATCGGGTCGAGGTGCTCTTCCCGGTGGACGATCCCGCATTGCGGGCGCAGCTGAGCCGGTTCGCGCTGCCCGCCTACCTGCGGGATACCGCCAATGCGCGCCGCCTGCTGCCCGACGGGAGCTACAGGCGTATCAAGCCCGCCAAGGGTGAGCAGCCATTCGATGTGCAGCAATGGTTCGCGCGCCAGGCGCCCGACCTGCTCGACGAGATCATCACGGGTCCGACGCTTCCGATCGCGCTCCCGGGCGCCCTGTAATCGGATACCCGGCGTGGGAACGCATCGGAGCGCCATCTACCGTTGTATAGCGCGTCCAGTGTGTAGCAGGTTGGGACTATTCCAGAATATCGCGGTTGCGTAGCGCCAGGTAGCTGATGCCGATGAACAGCGCGCAATAGACGAGCGAGACGATCAGGGCGTGCCCTACGCCGACTGAGGCTGCAGGAGATGTGAACTGGTACGGGCCGTCGCCCGCCCAGGTGATCAGCGCGCTCGTGTTCACGCCCAGCAGGTACTCCGGGAGGCGTCCGATGGCGATGAGCATCTGACCTCCCGTCCGAATGGTAGCGAACGCCATCAGCAGGTTCGTCGCGACGACTTCGACGACGATGAAGACGAGCGGCCCCGCGATGGCGCCAGCGACCGAGCGGCTTATGGTCCCGACCCAGACGGAGATGAGCGCATAGGCGAAGAGGTTGAACGCCAGCGCGAGCCAATAGACGCCGATTTCGCCGACCAGCGTGACGCTGAGAGCGGCGCCAGACGGCAGGCTGAGCGCCCCACCGAGCAGGCCGACCAGCGCGCTCAACACCAGCGCCAGCCCCGCTAGGGCCAACGCCAGCAGCGCCAGCGCGACGATCTGCGCCGCCAGCAGCCGCCCACGTCCCATGCCACGCGCGAGCGAGAGCCGCAGCGTGCTGTAGCTGTACTCCGAGCCGATCAGCGCGCCCACCAGCACGACAAAGAGCAGCACCCCGGCATATGAGATGAAGCCGCCACCGACGCCAAGCGCGCCGGGAAAGGTCAGTGAGCGCGCCGGTCCATCAGTGGCGTTAGAAGCCGAGGCATTGCTGTAGTAGATGCCGTACTGCGCTAGCACGAACAGCAGATAGCCGGCCAGCAGCAGGCTCGCGAGGGTGATCATCATGGCGCGTCGTCGCCACGCCAGGAAAAGCTCCCAGCGGACGAGCCGCGCGAACTGGGCGATTTCGCCGCCATCGGGCCGTGGCGCGGCTGGCTCACTGACGGTCATGGGCGTCGTGGGGAAGATCATGCCTGGCCTCCTTGCGCGTCGGCGTCGGCGTTCGCGCTGGTTGGCGTCGTCGGAGACGTCGTATCCGCGTTGATCGTGGCGTTGCTATAGGCGGGCGCCATGCTGGTCAGCGCGGCGCCGCCCGTCAACGCGAGGAAGTAGTGCTCCAGGCTGGCCTCGTGGCGTCGCACCTCAGCGGGAGTGACGCCGGCGCCGACCAGCAGCGTGTTGAGGTCAGCGGCGCGCTCGTGTGGCGCGCTGACGAGTAATTGCCAGGCGGTGGTGGCCGCTGGGTCGGTGTGGATGTAGCTGGCCTGTGGCGCCCAGGGCAGATTCGCCTCGTGCAGCGCCTGGGCCGCGTGGAGGGCGCCGTCAGCCTGATCGAAGGTTAGCAACACGCCGCGGCTAGCCTGCAAGAGCTCACGCACGCCGCCCTGTGCGACCAGCCGCCCGCTCTGGATGATGGCGACGCGCGTGCAGACCTGTTGCACCTCGTGGAGCAGGTGGCTTGAGAGCAGTACCGTGACGCCGCGCTGCGCTAGCCGCGCGATCAGCGCCCGTACCTCGCTAATGCCCGCGGGATCGAGGCCATTGGTTGGCTCATCGAGAATCACCAACTCCGGATCGGTCAGCAGGGCCGCCGCGATGCCGAGTCGCTGCTTCATGCCCAGCGAATACTTGCGGTATGCGTCGTTCGCGCGGCTGGCCAGCCCAACCTGCTCCAGCGCCCAGGCGATGCGCGCGCGCGTGATGTTCGTGTAGCTGAGGCCCGCGAATGTGGCGATGCCGCGCAGGTTCTCGCGCGCATTCAGGTAGGGATAAAACGTCGGCTGCTCGACCACCGCGCCGATGCGCCGTAGCGCCGCCTGGCGTCGCGCCCCGCTGGCAAAGCTCTCCCCAAAGATGGCGATATCGCCGTCAGTGGGCCAGACAAGGCCCAGCAGCATGCGCAGCGTGGTCGTCTTGCCTGAGCCATTCGGGCCGAGCAGCGCAAAGACATCGCCGCGCCGTACCTCTAGCGAGAGATTCTGCACAGCCAACCGGGCGCCGAACCGCTTGGTCAGCTCATGCGTGCGCAAGATCACCTCCGGCTGAGGTTGCCCGGTGGCGAGCGGCGCAGCGGGCGCCACTGTCGTCGTCATATCCGCAAGTCCTCCTATGCGCGATACCTGACTCTGCTGATCAGAGCGTGCAGGCGCTAACCGCCACGCCCAGTATAGAGGTCGCGGGCGAGCGTGGTCAACGGCGATGATGCGCAGACGTGTACGACGCGCACGACCCGATACGGTCGGTGGCTTC
>DASQSS010000202.1:0-9204 GCA_035642255.1 Ktedonobacterales bacterium
AAAACCCCTCGCTGAGCGCGCAGCCTGCGTAATGAGCGCTCGCTCGGGCGGGGAATGACTGTGCGCCAATTCACCGGAGGTTTCTCCACTCAGACTGCTGCATGGCCGCCGGACACGGACAGCCTGCCGCCAACGTGAGAAGCCGTTCCGCATGTCGCGTCAGGGAAGGGACGGCGCAAGCGGCATCGTGAGGCATGGTTCGGCCAGATTAGAGCTCCGCAAGCTGGCCAATCCCCTCCTGGTTTGCCCGTTGGTACACCACGCTTGCGGCGGCAAGATCCTCACAAGCATGGCCCATTGCCTTATAGACGGTGAACTCCTCGTCGGACTGTCGTCCCAGGCCCCAGCCGAGCAGAACCTCGCCAAGTTCCGTACCCATACTCGGGTCTAAGCCAGCCAGCTCTGCGCATCCCACGGGTGGCCCTTCGAAAGCTAGCCGCGTCTCCACGAAGAGACGGCCCTCCGCGATCAGTTGCGGGTCCAGTTCGCCGCCTGGATATCCTACTGAGGTAATGTGCGCTCCTGGTGCGATCCAATCGCGTCGGATCACCGGTTCCGTAGCTTTAGTGCAGAGACACACCACATCCGCGCCACGCACCGCTTCCTCCGCGCTTGCTACCGCCCGCGCGCGGGCATCTGTGGCCGCAAGGTCCTCAGCGTGGCTCAGGTGGTGCGAGGTGATACGGATTTCGGCAAACGGACGCACACGCGAGAGCAATTGCAGATGCGAGCGCCCCTGCACTCCGGCGCCGATGATCGCCAGCACTCGCGTGTCGGAGCGAGCCAGCAGCTGCGCCGAGAGGGCGGATGCTCCAGCCGTTCGCAGCGCGGTAATAGTGGTCCCATCCATGAGCGCGAGCGGCGTACCATTCGCCGAATCGAACAAGCAGATGAGAGCTTGATGCGTCGGAAGTCCGAGGCGCGCATTGTTGGGAAAGAGTGAAACCAACTTGACTGTGATTTCACGGTCTTGCTGATAGGCTGGCATGGCAAACAACGATCCAGCGGTACCAACGGAGACGGCGATGCGTCGCGGGGCCGATACCTGCCCTGCGCTGAGAGCCTTGAAGCCCTCACGTAAAGCGTTCAAGAGGACGCCTGCGTCCAACAGGCGCTGGACATCCTGCGCTGTCAGCAGCTTGATCTCCATGGGAACCTCCACCTGCCGCGACTCCGACGCTAGTGCGCAGTGCCAGTGTCTGGTCTGCCCGCAAGGGCCTAGAGCCGAAGTCTACCACGAGGGCGTTGTGGTTCGAGGCTGTTGTTAGCGAGGCATCCGCTGGACGTCGCGGAGGTAGGCAGAGACGCGCTGGTCGAGCGTCTCCGGATAGGCGTAGCCGAGCGCGGCGCCCACCTCGCGCGCGACTCTGGGCTGTGGTCCACGTTCGATCTCTATTCCTCGCGTGGCGCACCGAGCGCTGGAGGGCAGACGATATGTCAATATGTCCAGATGACTTCATCCAGTGTGGACCGTGACAAGCAGGCAGTGGGAGGCTACTGTTGCACCATGCGTGACGTTCGTCGCTGCGACGAGGCAGCCAACTTCACGGGCAGAGACGAGAGTGCAGGGGTAGCATATGGCGCGGACACCCTTAATGCGCGCGCTCCGGCGATTGGCGAGCGAACATGCCGAGGCGTCGGAGCGGGGAATCGCGGTTGAACAGGTACGTGATGAGCATCGGGCCAGACTCAGCCGACGCGAACTCGTCGCTGGAGCGGGCGCGCTGGTCGCGGGCGCGGCGCTCGCCTCTCCGCTCGTGGGCGCCGCGCATAAGGCGCTTGCCGCGGGCGCGCCCCGCATCGCCATTGTTGGAGGTGGGATCGCCGGGCTCAATGCGGCGCTGACGCTCTTTGACGCGGGCTACTCGTCGACAGTATATGAGGCGTCATCTCGTCTCGGCGGTCGCATGCATTCGAACACGACTGGCTGGGCGAACGGCCAGACCAGTGAGTGGTGTGGCGAGCTCATTGACACCAATCACAAGACGATCCTCGCGCTGACGCAGCGCTTCGGGTTGCCCACTGCCGACCTCTTGCAAGCGCAGCCCAATGGGTCAGAGGACACCTACTTCTTCTTCGGCGCCTACTACCCGCAGAAGCAGGCGGATATTGACTTTCAACCCGTGCATAACACCCTCCAGGGACAGGTGCAGGCGACAGGTTATCCGACGCTGTACAATCAGTACACAGCGGCAGGTTACCAGTTCGACCATATGAGCCTCTACGATTGGATCGAGCAGTACGTCTCCGGCGGCCATGCGTCTGACATGGGCATGCTGCTGGATGTCGCCTACAACGAGGAATATGGCCGCGAGACGACCGACCAAAGCTCACTCAACCTCATCTATCTGCTGGGCTACAAGGCCAATCCCGGCAATTTCAGCATCTTTGGCGCCTCCGACGAGCGCTACCATATCGTCGGCGGCAATCAGCAACTCCCGACCGCCATCGCCAACCATCTCCCCAACGGCAGCGTCAAGACGGGATATCGCATGACCGCGATCGCCCGCAATAGCGACGGATCCGCGACGCTGACGTTCTCCACCTCTGGCGGAACGCAGAAAGCGAAGTTCGACCGCGTGATCCTGGCGCTACCGTTCAGTGTCCTGCGGACGCTTGACTACAGCGCGGCAGGCTTCGACAGCCTCAAACAGACTGCGATTACGCAGCTAGGCTATGGCACGAACTCCAAGCTCCAGCTACAGTTTGATACCCGCTACTGGAACACGACCGGGGCATGGCCCGGTATCTCCGACGGGAACATCTACACCGATGTCGGGTTCCAGAACACGTGGGACGTGACACGCGGGCAACCGGGCGCCACGGGCATTATCGTCGCGTACACCGGCGGCGCCATTGGCGTCTCATACAACGTCAATGCGCCTTATCTGTCCAGTGCGACCTCGGCGCCGGTCCAACAGTATGCCAAAGCCTTCGTCAAGCAGCTCGAAGAGGTCTGGCCCGGCGCTACGGCCCACTACACTGGCACGGCGACGCTGAGCACGCCCTGGAACGATCCCAATCTCCTCGGCAGCTATTCTTGCTGGCGCATCGGACAGTACACGCAGTTTAGCGGCTATGAGCTTGCGCGGCAGGGCAAGGTTCACTTTGCTGGTGAACATTGCTCGATCAACTTTCAGGGTTTCATGGAAGGTGGCGCTCAGGAGGGCAATCGCGCCGCCAACGAGATCCTCAACGACTACAAGGCGGGCGTCTTCCCGTAGGAAGCGCGCTCCGGCGTGCGCCATGAGAGCGCCGTGTGAGCGCGGCTCAGCATCGCCAAACACGACACCCATCCAGACAGTGTCGAGGAAAGCTGTCTGGGTGGGCGTGCCTCTGCTTGGCGTCCGAGGCGCCCACTGAGCGGATGACCCGGCCGAAATGGCCGTAGGAGAGCATGCATGCTATCGAGTCCCACGCAGCGTTCCGCATAAGCTATCCGGCGCCACGTCACTTGAGGGGTATGTCGCGCCCCTTGCGATTTTCTGGATATCGATGCTCACTCGCGCACGCGAGGCATCGTCCCTGAAGGGGCGAACGTCCAGCATATCCCTTACCATCCCTCATGAGCATTCACAGAAGGTCAGCGCAGGCCGCCCGTGCGGTGGACGTACTCGCGGCGCGCGGCGACGCTTACCACGTCGCGCTCGGGCCAGCGCACAGCGGTCAGGTGTCCACCATGCACACAGCCAGTGTCCACGTTGATCGTGTTGTTGCGCCATTCAGTCGCGCGGTGGGGTGTGTGACCGTAGACGACCGACACCGCGCCGCGGTAGTCCGCCGCCCAGTCAATCCGCTCAGGATGCCCGTATTCGTCCTCCCAGCCGGTTGTCTCGCCATAGAACACGAGCGAGCGCACGCGCTCGGAGATGCGCCCGTGGTAGCGCTCAGGCAGTCCGGCGTGGGCGACGACAAGTGCGCCGCCATCCAGCATCAGGTAGGGTGGAATCTGGCGGACAAACGCCACGAAGTCGCGTGTGAAGCGCTCACGCTCGGCCTCAGTCGGCAGCGCATTGATCTGGTCGAGACTCTCTTGCAGACCGTGGGCGACGTGGACGCGGCGGCCCTCTAGCGCGCGCATCAGCTTGATATCGTGGTTGCCCGGGGCGCAGAACGCCTCGCCCGCCGCCACCATCCGCATGACCAGCCGCGCCACCTGTGTCACGCCGGGGCCACGATCGACCAGATCGCCCACGAAGACCGCGCGCCGCCCTGCGGGATTGCGCATGCCGCCCGCGCCGTCATCCTCGTAGCCGAGCAGCGTGAGCAGCGCGCGCAGCTCATCGTCGCAGCCGTGGATGTCGCCGATGATGTCGAATGGTCCGCGCTCGCTTCGCAGGTCGCACGCCAACGGCTCGCGCACGACACTCGCCTCTTCCCACTCCGTGGGCGTCGCCAGCGGATGCGCCGCCGAGTAGCCATGCGGGCCGATGGGGAAGCGCGCGAGCGGGATCGAGCGCCCGAGCGCCAGCGCGACGGGCGAGACATTGAAGTGGTGCGCCATGCGAGCTAGATCGGTGATGAGCGCGGCGTTGTCGCGCTCGACGATGGCCACGCAGAGCTTGCCATCCGCCAGCCGGCGGGCGATGTGGGCGCGCGCAGTCTCGAACGCTTCGATGGCTCCGGCTTCCCGCTGGATAACGACGACCTCTTCGGCACTGAAGTGGCGCGCCGCGAACGCCTGCGCGACGGTGGCGTCACCGCTGGCGACGACGACCAGCGATAGCGCTGGCACGATCACCGTCGGCGCAAGTGGCGCCGATGCGGCGCCCTCATCTGTCACATGCTCACCCACGCGCGTCTCCCTCTCACATCCGCCGCTCCAGAACGTCGACCCAGCCATCATCGCGGCGATTCCCGGCAGTGTGCGGCAGTGCGCGGCAGTGCGCGGCAGTGCGCGGCAGTGCGCAATAATGCGAAACCTCCGCTGATGCGCAATGCTGTACAATGCGCTGGCATAGATGTATACCACCTGTGGCGCGGCCATTGACGAGCAGCGCCAGGCAATCCATCGCCGGATCGGGGGCAGCCATAGTGAACATCGCGCAGAATATCGAGCGAGCCACACGCCACTTCCCCGACGCGCCCGCTATCGCCTTCGAAGGGCGGACGATCACCTATCGCGCGCTGACCGACGCGGTAGATCGCGCGGCGCATGGCCTGGTGGCGCTGGGTGTGACGCCGGGTGACCGGGTGGCGCTCTTCCTGCCGAACATCCCCGCCTTCGCCATCGCCTATCTGGCTACCGTCAAGCTCGGCGCCATCGCCGTCTCGGTCAATAGCATGCTGACGACTGAGGAGCTGCGCTATGTGCTCAGCGACGCGGGCGCGCGCGCGCTCTTCACGACGACGGACCTGCTGCCTGCCGTCGACCCACTCATCGGTGAGCTGATCCGCGCGTCGCATGTCATCCTCTGTGAGGGCGAAGTCGAAGGCCATCCGACGCTCGCCAGACTCGGCGCTAACAGCGACCAACCATTTCCGATGCGCGACATGGACCGCGACGCCCCCGCCGCGATCCTCTATACCTCGGGTACGACGGGCCAGCAGAAGGGCGCGACGCTCAGTCACGGCAATGTCGTCTCGAATATGTACGCCACGGGTCACGCGCTGCGTGTGCGGCCGAACGATTGCATGCTGCTCTTCCTGCCGCTCTTCCACTGCTTCGGCCAGAACTTCATCGTGAACACCGCATTCAACAGCGCCGCCGCCATCTCGCTGCATCGTCGTTTTGTCCCAGACGCCGTGCTGGCGGCGCTCGCGAGTGACGAGGTGACGATCTTCCCCGCGGTGCCAACGGTCTACATCGCGCTGCTCAATGCGGGCGTTCCGCGCGAGCGTCTGGCGGGGGTACGCTACTACTTCTCGGCGGCGGCCACGATGCCTGTCGAGGTCGCCAACCGTTGGCGCGACGTGTATGGCGCGGCCATCTACGAGGGCTATGGCCTGACGGAAACATCGCCCTTCGCTTCCTACAACCATGAGTGGCGGCATCGGCCCGGGTCGGTCGGCGCGCCGCTGGAAAATGTGGAGATGAAGGTGTTCGACCCCGACGACCACGAGGTTCCGGCTGGAACCTGGGGCGAGATCGTCATCAAGGGACCCAATGTCATGCTTGGCTACTGGAACCGTCCGGAGGAGTCGGCGACGGCGCTGCGCGGCGGATGGTTCCACACGGGCGACATCGGCTATATGGACGACGACGGCTACTTCTATCTGGTAGATCGCGTCAAAGACATGATCAACTCCGCTGGATTCAAGATTTGGCCGCGTGAGGTCGAGGAGGTGTTATATCGCCATCCCGGCGTCAAGGAGTGCGCGGTGGTAGGCATCGCTGACGCCTATAAGGGCGAGCTTGCGCGGGCCTACATCGTGCCGACGGCTCCGGACGCCGCACAGCCTGAGGCCGTCATCGCCTACTGCCACGAGCATCTGGCGACCTACAAGGTTCCCGAATCCGTGGTCATCGTGAGCGAGCTGCCCAAGAGCGCGACTGGCAAGATTCTCAAGCGGGTCCTGCGCGCTGAGGCGCGCTGAGGCGCAGCATCGGGTTGGCCGACCGATGTTGTCCTGACGTTAGGGATTGGCTCTGGCGTCCTGGTGCGGCGCAGGGCGCGTGCGTGGAAAGCGGTAGATTCTGCTTTCGGATGCGTCGCTCGGACCGGAGGCCGCGATCGTTGAAAGGGTGCGTTGCGGTGAATGTCGCGGTCTTCTCAGATGTGCACGGGCGCATCCTCCTGTGCTTCCTGCTCTGCGCCCGCTGGATGGAGGAGACGGGCGAACGCATAGACGCCATTCTCCAGGCGGGTGATCTGGGAGCGTACCCCAGCGAGACCGGGATGGACCGCGCGACGCTGCGGCACGGCCAGCGCGACGCCACCGAGTTTGGCTTCTCCACGGACTTCGCGACCTCTCAGGACGACGTGGCCCGCGCGCTTGAGCGCACAGCATGCCCCCTGATCTTCGTCCGCGGCAACCATGAAGACCATGCATGGCTCGATGCCCTCGAACGCCAAGCGGACGACGCGCTGTTTCCCGTTGATGTCTATCAGCGCGTGTATTGCCTGAAAACCGGCCAGCCATATACGCTGCGTTCCGGGGACGAATCACTGGATGAATCACTGGATGAATCACTCGTCGTGCTCGGCATCGGGCGGGTGGGCGCGCCAGCTGGGACGAAGGATGTCACGAAGCCGAAATACCTGCAGGACTACGAGCGGGAGCGGCTCTATGACCTCGGGGCATTGACGCTCGATGTGCTGCTCACACATGATGAGCCACTGCACGCTCGCCGACCTCACCTGGGACTTGAAGAGATTCGGCTCGCGCTGGACACCTATACGCCCGTGTACCACTTCTACGGGCACACCGAAGAGCCGTTTCAGGAGCGCCTGGATAGCAACGGCGTCACGCGCTCGATCCGGCTGGCGGACCTGAGTTGGCAGCATGGCTCGGAGGGGCGCCTGCCGCCGGGTGTGATGGGCGTGCTGCGGTGGCGTAATCGGGACGAGCATACCTTCGAGGTCGTGGACGCGCCGTGGCTGGACGACTACCGTGTCTGGAGCTGGCGCCACACGTAGACCGCGCATCATGGGAATAGGAGATGCGAACGAGGCGGAACAAGCGTGTGCGCCCAGGGTGGGGAATGAAGATTCGCCGATGCGGGGGGAGTGAGAGGCGAGGAGACAAAAAAAGGGGGCGGATCGCATCCGCCCCAGATTGGTGTCGCGGCGCGCCCGAAAAACAGCTCATCGGCGCCTGCGTAGGTGAGAGGAAGCAGCCCACTCATCCCGGTATCTCGCACATCTGCCGAAAGCCGCTCGGCATTGGGCGAAGCATGCTCAGAAAACAGCCTGAGCAGATGCGGTGGCAATCAACAGAAATCAGCCTGTGGCCACCTGGTCGCATCCCAACGGAAAACCGCCCGTGGTCTGCGTGAGCGGCTGGAAAAACAGCCCAGCCGCGCGATCGAGAATGACTACGGAAAACAGCCCGTGTCACTCATTCGATGTGGGGAGTATACCCGCAGGTGTGGTAAAAGTCCAATGAATGTTTTCTATGCTATGTATTTGTATTGATTATAGTTGCGGCGGGAGGGGTTGTATTTTTGCGCGGAGTATGCATGGCGCGGAATCGGCAGCGAATGTGACATAAAAATACGCGACGGCATGGAGATCAGTCCTCCAGTGCCGTCGCCGTTGGTTATGCCCGCTTACCCGTCTAGTGACGAGCTGGGCGAAACCCTTGCTCATACATGGCCACGCAGGTGACCGCGCTTAAGACTTCTGTTGTTTGGGTGTGCCGCGGCCGCGCTCGCCGCCCTTCTTGCCGATGCGGCTGTAGAACTCAGGCCCCTGCTGGCGCTTGGTGGACTCGCCACCCTTCTTGCCAATCTCGGCATAGAACGATGAACCCAGCTTGGACTTGACGGCCTCGCCGCCCTTCTTGCCGATCTTGCTGTAGAACTCTGGGCCGTACTTCTCGCGCACAGCCTGCCCACCATGCTTGGCTTTGTCGGAACCTGGCTCTGGTCCACGTTTGCTAGCAGCCATTGATCGCACCTCTCTCTTCATACCGAGTGATCTGTCGAGCGGTTCCACTGCGGAATCCGTCAACAGGCATGTTCGCGACTGCCCAACGCAGACGAAACACGCCGCTTGCGTCCCGCTCCGGAGTTGTGCCCGACCTGCTTCCGGCGTTTCGCCGGATATGGCGCAGGCGGGATTCCTTCCAGGCGCCTTGGACACAGCCGATAAGCATCGGCGCTGTGTTTCACAGCACCTCGCATGCCAGCTATTGACTACTACGCTTGACCGGCAAGAAGGTTACACTCTCTATTGAAGAATGTGAGGCGCTATTCAGGTTTATGGAGCGTTCGCGCGGCGAGCTGATTGGCGATCAGCGCCGCCGTCGAACCAGCCCCAACACCGTTGTCGATGTTGACGACAGTCATGCCTGGCGCGCAGGTCTGGAGCATCGCCAGCAGCGCGGCGCGTCCTTTGCCACCCGCGCCATAGCCAATGCTCGTAGGGCAGCCAATCACTGGCGTATGCGCCAGGCCAGCGACCACACTTGGCAGCGCGCCATCCATGCCCGCGCAGACGACGATCGCCGCGACATCGCTCGCGAGCAGGTCGCTCAACGGGCCAAAGAGCCGATGGATGCCCGCCACGCCAACATCGTAGATCGTGGTGACGCGGCAGC
>DASQSS010000203.1:0-3920 GCA_035642255.1 Ktedonobacterales bacterium
AGCAGCTCCAGCCCGTACTTCGAGTGGCGGACGAACCAGGAGGTTAGCGTAGCCAGCAAGAGCACCGCCAGGATCACATAGTAAAACGGCAGATTGAAGACGTAGCCACTCCACGGAGGAATCGGCAGCTCCAGACCCGAGGAGCCAGCGGTCAGCCCGCGCAGGTTATACGCCAGCAGCTGAAAGATAAAGAAGATCGCGATCGTGATGACCACGAAGGTGTGGCGCCGCGTGCGGAGCGCGACGATGCCCACGGGCACGGCGGCGATGGCGGCGACAACGCCCGCCAACGGCACGAAGGCGAAGGGCATCCAGCCGCCTGGAATGCTCCACCACTTGCAGACCAGCGCCAGCGTGTAGCAGCCGAGGCCGAAGAACACGGCGTGTCCCAGGGCGATATAGCCGGTATAGCCGCTGAAGATGTTCCATGCCGTGCCCGCCGCCGCGAACACCAGTGTAAAGAACGCGATGGTTGTCACGGCCGGATCGGAAAACACGAGGGGAAATGCGACCACGCACGCCAGGCAGGCCAGCAAGAGGAGAGCCTGGACTGGCCGCCAGAGTCGAGCGGGTGATCGCCCTGAGGTTGACTGGGATTGCGCTACTGTTGCCATAATCGTGGGCTGCTCTTTCTTCTCGTTGCGTCCGTTCACTGTCTCCACGCGGGTTGTCGTGTCGCCTTACTGATTGCGTGTCGCGAACTTGCCAAACAGGCCCTGTGGACGGACGAGCAGCAAGATGACGAGGAGCGCGAAGAATACGGTGCTGGCCCATACAGGCGACCAGACGACCGCAGTGACATCCTCGATGACGAGCATGCCGACGGAGGCGACCAGCGCGCCGCCAAGGCTCCCCATGCCGCCAAGGATGATAATGACGAGGAGCCGTGAGATGAGGTCATAGTGACTGCCGGGGTTGAAGCTGGTCGTCGCGCCAAACGCCATGCCGCCCGCCGCAGTCAGCGCGACGCCGACGCCAAACGTTAGCGCCGCCACGCGCTCGACATCAATGCCGATCAGGAGCGCCGCCGCGCGGTTCTGCGTCGTCGCGCGCACAGCGCGCCCGAACTTCGTGCGGTAGAGCAGAAGATAGAGCGCCGCCAGCAGCAGCGCGCTCAGGCCAAAGGCGAGCAGGTAGATGACCGGCAGGTAGAATCCCGCGAAAGGAATGGAGGCTGTCGTATACCAGGCGAACAGCTTCACATTGTCGGTGCTGAAGATGTAGCCCAGCACGCCTTCGAGAATGATGGCGATGGCATACGTTACGAGAATCGAGAGCTGGGTGCGGTCGCGCTTGAGTGGGCGAATCAGCAGCCATTCCAGCACGACCCCCAGCACGAACATCACGGGGATGGTGATGAAGAGGCCGAGGAACAGGTCGAGATGGAAGGTTAGCGCGAGCCAGTAGCTCAGATAGGCGCCCAGCACCACAAACGCGCCTTGCGCGACGTTGATGATGTCCATCACGCCAAAGACCAGTGTCAGGCCAGCCGCCATGAGGGCATAAACCCCACCTGTCAGAATACCTGACACAACAGCCTGTAGGATGAGCGCCATGGTTTTGTCTCCTTGCGAGCGTGTCGAGCGATGCGATGCAGGTCTGGAGCGGGTTCGCTGGAACTCATATGTGAATCGAAAGCCGATTGAGCGTCTGGCGGAGATGTATCGGGCTTCTCTCGAGCTTCCATCGGGTGCGTATCGAGCGTGTATCGAGCGTGTATCGAGCGTGACGCTGGAGGAGGGGGACAGACCTCTCCAGCGGGTGAATGTGTGGCGAGCGATTCTCACACCCGCCACACGAACGTCGCGTGAAGCGAACGACTACACGACGACAGGAGTACACGAAAGCGCTTCAAGGGTTCAAGGGTTCAAGGGTTCAAGGGTTCAAGGCGGCGCCAGGGTGTCGCGTCGCTATCCCCTGACGCCTACTACTCCCATCGAGTACGTCTAGCTCGGCCAGTTCGCCTTCGGGAACTGCGGGCTGGCCGACGCGACATTAGCGGGATAGACCGGGATAAGCTGGCCACTCTGCCACTGGAACAGATAGCCCTGCGCCAGTGTGTTCTGGCCTGTGCTGTCGAACTTGACCTGCCCCTGCACGCTCTGGAAGGTGCCAGAGTGCAGCGTAGCGATCAGCTTGGACTGATCCAGGCTGTTGTTCTGCGTGACCGCCTGGGCGACCACCTGGCCGACAGAGTATGCCTCAGGAACATCTGAGCTAATGTCAGATTTGGTGCCGCCGTACTTGGCGATATATTCTTGCACCATCTGCGTGTTTCCCGGCGCGTTCAGGTCAGGCCACCAGCCATTTGGCACCATGATGCCCTCAGCGACTGACGCTCCGCCGATCGCCTGGAGGAACTGCGTGCCCTGGTCTGGGCCGGCGGTCGCGATGAACGACTGGGGATTGTAGCGCTGCTGGTGGAACGCCTGGACAAACGCCGAGACATCGGGCAGCAGGGTGCCTGTCACGACGATCTGGGCCTTCGCATTGACCATGCCAGCGGCGATTGGCGTGAAGTCCGTCGTCTCCGCGGGATAGACCTTGTAGTAGACGGTCTTGACACCGGCGCCCTCAAGGACCGCGCGCGCCGCATCTACCTGTGGCTGCGTGAAGGGATCGTCCTCAGTCGCATACGCGGCGGTTGTGGGGCGAGAGCTGGCTGGTATCGCCGCGATGTAATTCGCATAGGTCACCAGGTTATTGGCGACAGGCAAAGACACATCGAAGACGTTATGCAGACCCTGCGTGAAGACCGATGGGCCGCCACCAGCGCCCTCAACCATCGCATAGCCATAGCGATTCGCGATGACAGAAGCGGGCTTTGTCAGCAGCGTGGAGAACGGACCAAAGACCAGATCTACTTTATCCTGTGCGATGAGTGTCTGGTAGTTCGTGGCCACCTGCTGCGGGCTGCTGGCGTCAGAGAGGAAGATCAACTGCACTTTGCGACCGAGTAGACCGCCGTGCGCGTTGACGTCGTCAGCCCAGAGCTGATACCCCTGCTGGAAGGCTTTGCCGTCCGCGGAGAAGTCGCCGGAGAGCGAGAGGCTAATGCCGATTTTGATTGGCGCCGACGTGCCGCTGCTGACGCCGCCACCGACGCTACAAGCCGCCAGCGTCATCGCGAGACACGCGAGGATGCCAAAGACACCGAAGACCCGATAAATGCGCGTGGAGTATCGTCCAGTCATGGCTCTGCTCCCTGAGCTACATCGCTGTAACTCGTCTGTCATACAGAAGAGGGCCAAAGGCGCGCTGAGCGTCGCACGCATGATGTGCGCGCTCAGAGGTGTGCGTGGCCCATTGCCATTCTTCGCGCCAGGGCATCCCTGATACCGTCCAGGTCTGGGTCGTTTGGGACGTTCGGGACATTCTGGCGTGCGACGTAGCGCTCCGCCGTGGACATATCACTACGCCTCGTTAGGTACGCTCAAGTGCTGCCGCATCCAGTCAGCCATCTGTGGGCGATGCTTGTAGGGGATGTTGTTGCAGACATGGTTGCCGTCATCAAACATCCACAAGTCCACCGGGCCGCCAAGCTCCCGCGCTACGCGCTCCGCGTCATGTGGAGGAACCACACGATCCTGGCGTCCCATGATGACCAGGGAGGGAGCGGTGACACGCGAGAGCACGCCTTCAAGCGTGAATGACCGCAGACGCTCGATGGCGTCTGCGTGTGAGGTGGCCCCACTGCGATGGATGAACGCCTCTTGTGTGAGACTGGGCATCTGATCGAATGCGTCAGGAACTGCATAGGGTCCAGCGACGGCGATCACCGCGCGAATACGAGACTCGAAGGCGGCTGCGCGTGGGGCGTAGTATCCGCCCAGGCTCACGCCCAGCATGCCAATGCGGCTCGCGTCGAGATCAGCGCGGCGCTCGAGCGCATCAATCGCGGCCCGCGCGACGACTTCATA
>DASQSS010000204.1:0-25346 GCA_035642255.1 Ktedonobacterales bacterium
CCGCTCGTCTATGGCGCTACGTGGTACGAATACAACACGTCGCGATTCACGGGCTTCCCCGACGCGACGAACCCGTACGCGGGTCCGGCGCCCTGGCAATACCCGGATGTCGCGGTTGTCGCCATGAACCTGCATAAGTAGCAAGTTGTTCCATGGGGTGAGGGGTCATCTGATTCCTCACAGGGAGGGCGTCCGCACCGGGCCGCCCTCCCAACGGATGGAAGAGCGCCACCACACCACTCCAGGCGCTGGCTCGCGCTCTCCATCCCCCCTCCTTCCATCCGTCAGGAGCATACCCATGCGGTACTTGCTGCGACGAATCGGCATCTACATCGTGACGGCCTGGGCAGCCATCACGATCAACTTCCTGATACCGCGCATGATGCCCGGTGATCCTGTGGAAATCCTTGCCGCGCGGCTGCAAGGCAAGCTGGCGCCTCAGGCGATTCACTCTCTTGAGCTGGCGCTTGGGGTCAGTCATGCGAGCCTGTGGGACCAATACGTGCAGTATATCGGCGATCTCTTTCAGGGGAATCTGGGGCGCTCCGTGACCTACTTTCCCTCGCCCGTCACCACGATCATCTCAGCCAGCCTTCCCTGGACGGTCGTGCTCGTCGGTGTCGCGACGATCCTCAGCTTCGCGCTTGGGACCATCCTGGGCATCTTCTCCGCGTGGAAGAGGAACTCGACGCTCGACAATTTGCTCGCGCCCATTGCGACCTTCTTCTATGCCGTGCCCTACTTCTGGCTCGCGCTGATTTTGCTGTTCTTGCTTGGAGTCGGCCTGAAGTGGTTCCCATTGAGTGGCGCGTTTGGCCTGGATGTTACTCCCGCCACCACGCTGGACTTCTTTGCGAGCGCCGCCTACCATGCGATTCTTCCAGCGTTGACGATCGTGTTGAGCTCGATGGCCGGATGGCTGCTGGGCATGCGCAATATGATGGTGACGACGCTCTCTGAGGACTACATCATCCTGGCTGAGGCGAAGGGGCTCTCGACGCGCCGCATCATGTTCGCCTATGCCGCGCGCAATGCCATTCTGCCAAACATCACGGGCTTCGCGCTCTCACTGGGCTTCATCGTTAGCGGCTCCCTGCTAACGGAGATTGTCTTCTCGTATCCTGGCATCGGCTATGAGTTGCTCCAGGCTGTGCAGAACAATGACTACCCATTGATGCAGGGCATCTTCCTGATCATTACGCTCTCGGTGCTGGTCGCCAATTTCATCGCGGACACGTTCTACGTCGTGCTCGATCCGCGCATTCGGCAGGAAGGGTAGGCGATCGAGATGGCGATTCCAGCTCGCGGCGCGCAACCAATCCCTGAAGACACGCGCATTCAACCAGGTGGCGATGTGCCGCCCACGACCCCTGCGGGAGTCGATCTCAACGCTTTCCAGGAGACCGCTCGATCGAGCGCGCTGGCAGCCACGCTGTTCCGCTCGCTGCGTATGCGTATCGGACTCGCGATCTTCGCGTGCTTCGCGCTGATGGCGATCTTTGGACCTCTCCTGGTGCGCGCTGACCCGCAAGGGATGACCTCTGCCATCCTGGAGGCTCCATCGGCGGCGCATTGGCTCGGGACCACCCAGACCGGGCAAGACGTGCTCGCACAGCTACTCAACGGCGCCCGCACATCCTTGTTGGTTGGCTTCCTGGCCGGCTCCATCGCAACCATCCTGTCAGTCATCTTCGGCGTCACATCAGGGTATCTCGGCGGCGCCGCCGATGAAGGCATCTCGATGGTGGCGAACATCTTCCTGGTGATTCCCGCGCTGCCGCTTCTGATCGTGCTCGCATCCTACTTGACCGTCAAAGGACCGCTCACCATCGGCCTGGTCATCAGCGTGACGGGCTGGGCGTGGGGGGCGCGCGTCTTACGGGCGCAAACGCTGTCGATGCGCAAGCGCGATTTCGTCGAGGCGGCCCGCGCAAGTGGCGAGAGCACCCTGCGCATCATCTTCGTCGAGATCCTGCCCAATGAGGTGGCTATCGTGGCGTCCAGCTTCATCGGCACGGTCATCTACGCCATCATCACCGAGGCGTCGCTGGCCTTCCTGGGCTTGAGCGATGTCACGATGACCAGTTGGGGAACGATGCTCTACTGGGCGGAGAATAACAACGCGCTGCTCGTGGGCGCATGGTGGTGGTTCGTCCCTCCTGGCCTCTGTATCGCTCTGGTCGGCGCTGGTCTCGCCCTGATCAACTTTGGCATCGATGAGATCATGAACCCGCGCCTGCGCAGCGGAACCTCTCGCGGACCAACCCGACGTCGCGGATCTCTGGCGGCGGAACCCTCGGTTGATGGCTCTGCGCTCCGCTCACCACTCGTAGCCATGCGGGACGCTGAGTCGAACTGACATCGAACCCGCTATCGAACCCGCTATCGAAGGGACGAAACTATGAGCGCTGTTGAGACGCGACGCGCGACGGATCTCGTGTTAGATATTCGACATGTCTCGGTGGACTATGGCGGCGGCCCCCAGGCCGTGCACGCGGTCAACGATGTCAGCCTGTCGTTACGCCGTGGCGAGATTCTTGGGCTCGCGGGAGAGAGTGGCAGCGGCAAATCGACCCTGGCGCACGCCATCACACAACTGCTTCGACCGCCCGCCGGTGTTGTGGCTGGTGAAATCCTCTACTATCCCGGCCAGCGGAAGGCCGCTGCACATCATGAGGATCGCGACGGGGAACCCGTAGAACTGCTGAGCCTCCCGCCCGCCGAGCTGCGACGACTACGCTGGCGAGAGCTGGCGATCGTCTTCCAGAGCGCCATGAATGCGCTCAACCCCGTGCTGAATGTCGCCACGCAGATTACGGATGTCCTGGCGGTTCACTCGCCGGAGTTGAGTCCCCACGCGAGGCGTGACCGAGCAATCGAGCTCTTGCGCACTGTCGGCATCGCTCCTGATCGCCTTCGCAGCTTTCCGCACGAATTGAGCGGTGGCATGCGCCAGCGGGTCATGATCGCGATCGCGCTCGCCCTCAACCCAGAAGTGATATTGATGGACGAGCCGACGACGGCGCTCGACGTCGTGGTGCAGCGCGAGATCCTGATGGAGATCATGGAGCTGCGCGAGCAGTTTGGCTTCTCCGTCATCTTTATCACGCACGACCTGTCACTGCTGCTCGAAATGAGCGATACGATCGCCATCATGTATGCGGGCCGCGTGGTCGAGATCGGCACAGCCGCCCAGGTCTATCATCAGCCGCGTCATCCCTACACCTATGGGTTGCTGCATTCGTTTCCATCGCTACATGGCCCGAAAGCCACACTGCACGGCATCCCAGGCTCGCCTCCAGACTTGCGCGCGATGCCCGCCGGATGCGCGTTCCACCCTCGCTGCGGGTATGCGTTCGAAGCGTGTCCGCGCACATTGCCATCGCTGATCATGCCTGATTCCGCAGCGCCTGAGCAGCGAGCGGCATGCCTGCTCTATGATCGGAAGGTTCATCCCCATGAGCTGCCCGCAGCGCTGCGTCCGGTCGCGCCGCTGCCCGGTGGAAACGAGGGAGGCGCTCTATGACATTGCTGTGGAGTCGCCTGACGGCGAATTTCTTTTCCACGAGCGCCGATAGCGGCTCACCAATTCCACCGCGCCCATCAGAAGACTCGCTGGCTCAGTCCTCGTCAAGCCCAGGCGCGTCTGAGTCACTGGACGCGCCTGTCCTTGAGGCTGCGCATCTCACCAAGCATTTTCGGGTGCGCGCACTACGCCTTGGTGGATCACCTTCCGCTGTTCACGCCGTCGAGAATGTCTCACTCGCGCTCTATCCAGGACGTGTCACCGCGCTCGTCGGCGAGAGCGGAAGCGGGAAGACGACCGTTGCGCGTCTGCTGGCGCACATGTATATGCCGACCTCTGGCGAGATTCGGCTGCGCGGCAAGCGAATGACAGCCTATCGTGGACGCGCTTTTCGACGCTATTGTCGCGACGTCCAACTCATCTTTCAAGATCCGTTCTCGTCGCTAAACCCCGCTCACAAAATCGCCTATCACTTACGACGTCCGCTGCGCATCCACGGGCGCGTCCAATCACGGGAGGAAGAAACCGCCGAAATCATTTCCCTACTGCAGCGGGTCAATCTGACCCCACCAGAGCAGACCATGCAGAAGTTTCCACACGAATTGAGTGGCGGCCAACGCCAGCGTATCGCCATCGCACGCGCGCTAGCCGCTCAACCTAAGGTGTTGCTGGCGGATGAGCCTATCTCGATGCTCGATGTCTCGATCCGCCTCGACATCCTCAATCTGCTGCGACGTCTCAAAGACGAAGATCATCTGGCGCTGCTCTACATCACGCACGACATCGCGAGCGCCCGCTACTTCGCCGATGAGACGCTGGTGATGTACGCCGGGCAGCTGGTGGAAGGTGGCCCGAGCGATGAGGTGACCGAACGGCCAGCGCACCCTTACAGCCAACTGCTGCTGTCCGCCGCGCCCGATCCCGAGCGCTTCGGTCCGGGCAACCTGCGTGAGCGGAGACGCCAATTGCCCGCGCGCGGTGAGATACCGAGTCTGATCACCCCGCCGAGCGGATGCCGCTTCCATCCGCGCTGCCCGCAAGCGATGGAGATCTGTCGACGGCAGTTCCCCCCGCGCGCTGAGTTGGGGGGCGGACATTTTGCGCATTGCTGGCTGCATAGCTTATCAGACAACCGTGAGCCGCTTGCGCGGACGCCCGCCTAGCGCCCAATCACATCCGTCGGCTCTGAACGGAGCTTGACGGTGAGCCTGATTCCTGGGTCTGACTGCGGCGCCAGAGCGACGCCGCGCCTGAAAAGAGGTAGCGCACACATGAATCCACAGCCTGATGAAGCCGCACAGTCGCGTTCGGCAGATATCGAGAGACTCGCCTCCGCATTCCCGCCCAACTTCCTGTGGGGAACCGCCACCTCCTCCTATCAGGTCGAGGGCGCGGTCGCCGAAGATGGCCGTGGGCTGTCGATCTGGGATACCTTCGCCGCGACGCCGGGGGTCACCCACAACGGTGATACTGGCGCGATAGCGGACGACCATTATCATCGGATGGAGCAAGACGTCGCGCTCATGGCCGAGCTTGGGTTAAACGCCTACCGCTTCTCCATCGCCTGGCCACGCATCCTGCCAGACGGCGTCGGCCAGGTCAACGAGCGCGGCCTGGACTTTTACGAGCGGCTCGTCGATACGCTGCTCGCTCACGACATCGCCCCGCTGCTCACGCTCTTCCATTGGGACCTCCCCATCGCGCTACATGACCGTGGGGGCTGGCTGAACCGCGATACCGCGGAGGCCTTCGCAGACTATGCTGAGGTCGTGGCGCGTCGCCTGGGCGATCGGGTCGAGCGCTGGATCACCCATAATGAGCCGTGGTGCGCATCGTACCTGGCGTACGGCCGGGGCGAGCACGCGCCTGGCATGCGTGATATGCGCTCCGCAATCGTCGCCGCGCACCACCTGCTGTTGTCACATGGGCTGGCTGTGCCGCGCATCCGGGCTCATTCACGTCCGACGTCACAGGTGGGTATCACGCTGAATCTTGCATCAGTCTATGGCGCCGACGAGGACCCACACAGTCAAGACGCCGTTGACGCCGCTGACATGCTGATGAATCGCTGGTTCCTCGATCCGATCTACCTTGGTCGCTACCCAACACGCCTGTTCCAGGACCTCGGCACACCCACGCCGCCGATTCACGATGGCGACATGGATGTGATCTCCGCGACAATTGACTTCCTGGGAGTCAACTACTATCAGCCGGCGCGCGTGCGAAGCTCCACGCCGCAGACAGCCAGCGGAGAAGTTGTCAATTTTGTCGGCCACAGAACAGACGCAACCTATACAGAGATGGGCTGGGAAGTCTATCCACAGGGGCTGAAAGACCTCTTGCTCCGAGTCACACGCGATTACCATCCGGCTTCCTTGCTGGTGACAGAGAACGGGGCCGCATTCGCCGACGAGTGGTCCGGCGGGGACACCATCTCTGACCCTCAGCGCCAGGCCTACCTCGAGGGCCACATTGGCGAGGCCGCTGAGGCCTGCCAACAGGGGGTCCCTCTGCAGGGATATTTCGTCTGGTCGCTGCTAGACAACTTTGAATGGACACAAGGCTATTCAAAGCGGTTCGGCATCGTCTATGTCGACTACCCGACCCAGCGCCGCATCGTGAAAGACAGCGGACGATGGTATTCCGAATTCGTCCGCGCGGCGAGCAAGCAGCCCACGCCAATCAAGTAGCGATGATAGCTCGCTCAACCGCTCGATAACACAGGCGGCATGCGCGCCGAGGTGGACGCAGTAGCAGGTATCCGCCTCGGCGCGGCGTTCAGCCCACAGCCTCGTCGATACGAGCGTCAAGCTCCACGTCCGCTCGATGACCATCGAGCCACACGCCGCTCAGACGGAGCCAGTTCACTCCCGGAACCAGAAGCGGCGAGGCGCTCCTCGCGCTCGCGGCGAGGTCCACCCGCATCAAGGTCGAGATCAGCAAAAAGACCGCTCCAGCGGCCCATGCTTGCGGGCGGCATGCCGTCGGATACTCGACGGGAAATGGAGTCTCATCCATGCCATAGCCAGCGAATAGCTCTGGCAGGCGGTAGTCGGGTGAGAACTCTAGCGCCCGCAGGAGTCCCGCTATGACACGCTCGGCTTCCCGCACAAAACCATAACGCGCCAGCCCTGCTACGATCAGGCTGTTATCATGTGGCCAGATGGAGCCACAGTGGTATGACATCGGATTATAGCCGCCTTCGCTCTGGCCCATCGTGCGAATGCCCCAGCCAGCGAACATGTCCTTGCTCAGTAGTCGCCGCGCCACCTCAGGCGCTCTGCGCTCGTCTACGATACCAGACCAGAGCAGGTGTCCTGGATTTGAGACAAGCGAGTCCACCTGGCGCTTCTTGCCGTCCAGCGCAAATGCGTAGAACTCGCGCTCTGGCAGCCAGAAATCCACGTTGAAGCGCTCTTTCAGCTGGGCGGCGCGCTCACGCAGGGACGACGCGCGGACGTCATCGCCGAGCGCCTCGAACACGCGCGCCATACCCTGCCAGGCCGCATAGGCATAGCCCTGAACCTCGCACAAGGCGATTGGCGCTTCAGCGAGGGTACCGTTGGCGAAGCGCACCGCGTCGCCAGAGTCTTTCCAGCCCTGGTTATCCAAACCCCATGTCGTGTCTGATTCTCTCTGGTACTCCAGATAGCCGTCGCCGTCGCGATCGCCGTATTGCTCCATCCACTTCAGCGCACGCAGCGCCGGCTCGCACATCTCCTCCTGGAACGCGATGTCGCGGGTGACCTCATAGTGACTGGCGAGGACGATCAAGAACAAGGGAGTCGCGTCAATGGTCCCATAATATGGGAACACCGACGGGCTGCCCTGTGTGCCAACGAAGGTTGGCGAGCGCCATTCATGCAGGATTTTGCCCGGCTCCTCACCACGAACGACATCGCGCCCAGAGCCTTGTAAGCGAGCCAGGGCGCGAAGCGTGCCGCGGGCGGAGTCCGCGAAAAACGGCAGCGCCTGATAAGACGTGATCAAGGCGTCGCGCCCAAAGAGTGTCTTGAACCAGGGAATGCCCGCGGCGATCACCTCGTCGTCGATGCCTGCGTCACGCCCCGAGATGTGCAGCGCCGCAAAGTCCGCAACGCTCTGCTCATAGGCTCGCCGCAAAACTAGCGAGTCCGTCTCCAGTCGCGGCGCTCTCGCTATCAGCCGCCGGGACCACTCCTCGCCCTGACTGAGACTTTGGCGGACACGGTAATCGCGCTGTGCGGGCGCCCGTACGACTCCCTGGGCCGACGCCTCTCCAACCAGCGTCGCCGGGGACAGCGGCGGCAGAGGCATGCCAACGTTATCATTCTTGAGCGTCAGCACCTCGATCATCAGGCGCCACGAGTTCTGGGGCGCGAGCGTCAGCGCGAAGTGATAGACATCACCATCGACTCGTGTTGGCGCCTGTGAAAAGCGCACAACCGTTTCGCGCAGGCGTGACACGCTCTCAATCCGCAGGCGGAGGGTTCGCCCTCCATCGTCCTCGCTGCGCAGGCGCGACTCTTCATGCCGGACTGCTTCGCCGTTGACCTGAGGCTCATCTTTGGCGTCGAACACATGACGGAAATCAGTATCCAGTCGCAGCGACAGGTCGAAACGAACCTCATGGCCGCCATAGTTCTGCGCCTCGATCTCCTCGCGCATGCCGTCGCCGACCACCCGTTGGCGAGTCAGGCTGATCTGCCCACTTGGCACATCCGCGAGCGCCGGATTGGTCAGAAAATGCGCCGAGGCGGATGCGTTGACCTGGCGTGCGGTCAGAACGATCGGCGGTTGGCCATCGAACCGGAGGTCAAACGTGGAGAGAAAGCGTGAATCTTCATGGTAGAGGCCCTGCACTGTCCCCTCACGAATATTGCCCAGATCGTCGCAAATCAGAAACGTCTTGTGGCCACTAATTGTGATGGGCATTTCACGCTCCGCTCGGGTATAGGAGTTCAACTATCATCGCCGCAGGGCCAAGGGCTTGAGACATGAAGACGCTCAGCCACAGTCGCGCAGAACCGCACGACCGTGCGGACCTGGCCGGTCGCGGTATCGCTGGCGATTAAAGCCATTCAGCCTGATTGACAAGACGTGTGTGGCATGGTACATGTTTACGCAACCGGTTGCGCGGCAGTGTGATTGTACCACTTCACTGGAAGCTTGGCGCAGTGGGCGTCTGTATAGCTACGGCAGCGCGCACTGAGGCGCGATCGCGCTGCCCGTCGGCAGCGTGTGTGTATCTAGCGACCGTGTGCGCCAGGCATCCACCAGCGCATGTGCGGCCTCTGCGGCGCGTCGAACGCGCCACGCAGCGCAACCGGTTGCGAAAGATGCACGCATGCGGGCTCGGCGCGACCAGACGCGAGCGACTGACAGCCAGGGAGCGTGTGGCATGGTGAAGTCTTCTGAGCGGCAGCGCCAACGGAATAGGCGGCCAACACGTTCGACGCTGGCTGAGGTGGCGCGCGAGGCTGGTGTGAATAAGTCCACGGTGTCACGTGCGTTACGTGGTGACTCGACGATCGGCGTACAGACCCGTGAACGAATCCAGCAGCTTGCCGTCGCGCTCAACTATGCGCCCAACGCCAACGCGCAGCGCCTCAATCGCGATCGAACCGACGTCCTGGCGTTCGCTCCCCAGACGTTCACACGTGGCGGGGATGCGGCTGATCCATTCCTCGTTGAACTGCTCGCCAGCATCATGAGCGAGGCCAGCGTCTTGGGGCAGGATGTCTTGCTCTGTCAAACCGCGCCGGATGTGGCCGACCTGAGCGCCTATCGCCGGATCGTGCAGGGCAGCCATGCGGATGGGTTCATCTTGACCGATCTGCGCGTCAATGACCCGCGCGTGGATTACCTCTGTGAGCAGGCGTTTCCGCATGTGCTGTTCGGACGCTCCACGGCTGATCTCGCGGAAGCCTATGAGTATCGCTATCCCTGGGTAGAAGTTGATAACCGCGCAGGCGCTCGCCTGGGTGTTGATCATCTGCTGGCCCTCGGGCACAGTCGCATCGCATTCCTGGGCGGCGACGATGTCTACAACTGGCAACGCGACCGGGTCGCGGGCTATGGAGACGCGCTCGAAGCCGCCGGAATCAGCGCAGACCCCACGTTGGTCACGGCCAGCGGCTTTACCCAAGACGACGGCTACCGGCTGACACGTCAACTGCTCGAACGGGGGCAGCCGCCGACAGCCATCTTCGCCATTAGCGATGTGCTCGCGTGCGGCGCGATGCGGGCCGCTCGGGATTTTGGCCTTGACGTGGGACGCGCGTTTCCCATCATGGGTTTCGACGGCCTGGGCCTGGGAACCTACGTCACGCCGACATTGACCACGCTACGGCAACCGGTCGCCCAGGTAGGTCGCTTGCTCGTGCAACTGTTGATCGAGACGCTCAACGGCGCGGGTGAGCCACAGCATGTCCTCATCCAGCCAGAGCTCGTCGTGCGGGCCTCGACCCGCGGCGGATAGACGCGGCGCACAACGTTGTGGCGATGAAAGGATCATCAGTTGGACATGATGACCCACAGACGATGGAGTCTACGCATGGAGCCCAACCAGCGCGCCCGGCCAGACGGGTCTGAACGACCGCAGGCTGCGCCGCCAATCGGCGAGCGCTCGACAGTCGCGCCGACGCCGCGCCTCGCCTCGCCCGCCGACCGTGGTCGCTGGTATGCGCTCTGTGGGACTCGGTTGTACTGTGTCGAAACGTTGGCGGGAACCTTCCCCGACATGGGCTGGCATCAGCCGCGTGAGATGGGAGGAATCTGGGCTCCGCCCATTAAGCTGCTCGATGGCTACTGGCTTGGCCTGCGCCGTCCCGGAGGCGAGCTTTACTGGCTCGACACGCCCGAGCGCTGGGAGCTCGGCGACGACGGCGCCACCTTCTCGTATGCGGTCGATGCGCTGGGTACGCGGGTGACGCGACGCGTCTGGATCGTGCCCGATGAGAGCGTCCTGGTCATCGACCTCACACTCACCTCGCTCGCGCAGACCGAGGGCCAGGAGCTAGAGCCACTAGATGTCGCCTTCATCGCACGCAGCGACTTGCAAGGCGCCTGGCGCTCGGAGGAGCAGCTTGGTTGGGATGACGGCGACGATAGCGCCAACTTCTCTGAGAAGCTGCGGGCCGTCATGATGTGGGATACCCTGCATCCGGAATGGTCTGTGTGCGTCGGCGCGCTCGCCACGCCACTGGCGCATCAGATTGGGCAGGACGTGTGGGGTCCAGAGCGCACGACTGGCCGCGGAGTTGGAGCGCTGCTATGGTACCGCTGCGAGGTCACGCCCGCCACCGCGTCAGATGTGTCTCTGCGGCTCCTTGTCGCTGGCCCTGCGCGCGATGGACGACCGGCCTCCGACCTGTTTGCGCGGTATGCGCTTAGGCGACCAGGGCATGCGAGTTCAACCGATCTCATCTCGCCTGAAAGCGCCGACCTCGATGAAGCGCGCCACGCATTCATGGAGCGCTTCCGCCAGCCACTGCGCCGGTGCGCGCTGCGAACCGCAGACACCGCGCTCGACGAGGCGTTCGGCTGGGCAAAGGCCACGGCAAGCTGGATGATGCTCGAAATACCAGAGCTTGGGCGCGGGCCAATGGCCGGGCTGGCTGACTTCCCCTGGTGGTTCGGCTGTGATACAGCATTCGGCGTCCTGGCGCTGCTGCCCTTTGGCCAGGGCGATGAAGCCGCCGCGTCGCTGCGCACATGGGCCGACCTGAGCTGGAAGCGACACGGCTCCGGACGTGTCTTGCATGAGATGGTGAGTAACGGCGTCGTTATCGAGCCAGGCAACCTCGTGGAGGTTCCGCTCCTTGCTCGTGCGCTCTACCACACCTACCGCTGGACTGGGGATCGCAGTCTGCTTGAGCGTGTTTTTCCATTCTGTCTCGAGGGTGTGCTTGGGTACGCTCTGGACGCTGAGCGAGAACCCGGCGAGCGCGTCCCGCAAGGGCGCAGCATGGCGGAGACACCCGAAGCGCACGGCGGACTGCAAGCGCTCGACGTCGGCGCCTACCTGATCGAAGCGCTGGAGCTCATGAGCGCTCTGGCTGACGACCTCGAACGGCATGAGCTAGCGCAGGATCTCCTCAGGCGTGCCGAGCAGAGGCGCGACTCGATGCGCGCGGACTGGTGGCTCCCGAACGAGGGACTCTTTGGCGAGCTGCGCGCCTCAGTTGACGAGCTGTCTGGGCTGTTGGCGCGCTTCGAGGCAATCGCAAATCCCGACGAGTCTGTGCGCCTGAGCATCCAGCGACTACGCGGAGCGCTCGCATCGCCGGAGGCGTCCGCCATGCCAACAAGCCAGCGACAGCTCTGGCGCTTCGGGCATTACATCCACGCGCTGGCAGCCGAAGCAGGCTTGCCCACGCGCAATCAGGCGGAACGTCTGCTCGCACGCATGGAGACATCCGAGTGGACAACGCCTCATGGCATAGTGCTCAACGCCCTCACCGACCGGCGGGTCATGACCTTGCCCACTGGCGCGATGGCGCTCGCCGAGGCGCGCTACGGGCGCACCGACGCGGCGCTGGAGTACATCCAGCGACTGGCGGCGACGACAGGCCAGCTGAGTCCCGGCACGATGAGCGAATTCAGCCCCGCTGATGGTTGCTTTCTGCAATTCTGGTCGAGTTACGGCGTGGTCTGGTCCATTGTGCATGGGCTCTTTGGCATACGGCCCGATGTCGCTCGCCAACGGGTGACCTTCGCGCCAAATGCGCCACGCGCCTGGCCGAGCGCACGGCTCGACGCGATTCCACTCGGCGACGCGGAGTTCTCATGCGAGTTAGCGACGACGGATCAGGGCATCATCGTTCGCTTGCGTACGACTGATCCCGGCTGGCGGATCGCCCTTGGAGCGGTCGCGCCAGCTGGCGTGAGTGTCCTGCGTGCGACGCTCAATGGCGCGCCGATCACGCTGAAGCCAGCGGACGTCTCGGTCGCCTATCAGCCGCCAACATGGCTCGCTCCGTTCGTCAGCGGCGCGATGGAGTATGTCCTGGAGGTCGTGTGGAACGTCCCGCCAGCCCATGCGGCGCCTGCTGACACGGCGAGCGCATAGGCTAGCGAGCGTAGGTGAACAGCTTCCCACGACAGCGTCTGACTGGCGCCACACAGTGGGGGACGATCTGGCAAGTTCTCTGCTAAGTGGATGTGACCACAGGTTGCATCGCGCAGAGCTCGATGTAATCCAGGAAGGAGGCGTCGAAAGAAAGGACTGCACCGTTGGGAGATCATGCTTCACTAGCGCCAGACGTGTATCTCCCGCGCGGCTACTGCCAGGCAAGGCATCATCATGATGATCTGCGGCGCTCGGTCGAAATGAACTTGTCCAAACGACGGCGATGACGCACGTCGTGGGGCATACCGCCAGCTTCAGGTCCACGGGATGACGAAAGCACGCTGACCCGAACACATCTGTAGGTTCGTGATCGCATGGGAGCTGCGCCGCATCTCTGGTCCTCGCAGGCGTTGGGAGTTCTAAGGAGTAACGAATGCACCGGTCCTCGTTCGGAACGATCCAAAAACTCTCGGGGGCAATGGCTGCCCTCAGTCTCGTCGTACTCGTATCAGCATGTGGCTCCAGTGGCAATGGAGGGTCGGGCAATGGCAGCTCTGGCGCTCTGGGTCCCAAGAACCAGCTTGCTCAGTGTCCCCAGGGCGGCAGTACCAGCGCAGCGGCTGCCGAGTCGGGCAACATCACGCTCAACGTGAGCGGATTCTCCTCGACGCCAGCCGAAGATAAGCTGGTGCAGCAGGGTTTCGACAACTTCCACAAGAAGTATCCGAACATCACCGTGAACTGGTCGCCGATCCCCGACGCTTATGACGTCAAGATGCGCGCGAACGTCGCGAGCGGCAACGTCGCTGACGTCTTCTACGTCACACCGGCGATGGCTCAGGAATACACGCCCGCGGGCAAGCTGCTCGACCTCAGCCCATACATGGCGCGCGACAATGTGTCGCCCGACAGCTACTACGCGAACCTGATGACGCCATTCGACTGCGCCAACGGCTCGGTCTATGGCATTCCGAAGGACTGGAACTCGCTCGGCCTGTTCTACAACAAGACGATGTTCCAGCAGGCTGGCCTCAGCGATCCTTCGAACTGGTCGTGGAGTGACCTGCAAAACGCCGCCCAGAAACTGACGACTGGCAGCGTCAAGGGCATCTCCTTGCCCGCCGACGCCTCGCGCTGGGGCGCCTTCCTCTATGGGGATGGTGGTCAAATGCTCAGCACAGACGGCTCCAAGGCAGTCTTCAATAGCCAACAGGGTGTTGACTCAGCCAAGTTCTACACCTCATTTGAGGCCAATCATACTGGCGTCATGCCGTCGGACATCGGCGCCGGCTGGGACGGTGAAGCGTTTGGCAAGCAGCAGGTTGCGATGACTTTCGAAGGCGGCTGGATGATCCCGTTCATGGCGCAGACCTACGGCTCGGTGCAGTACGCTGTCGCTCCGATGCCAAAGTCTTCGACCGGCAAGCGTGGCAATCTGCTCTACACGAACGCGTGGGGCGCGTACTCAGGTACAAAGCACCCTGATGCGGCGTGGAAGTTGATCCAGTACATGACCGGAGCGGACTACCAGAAGCAGGTGCTAGAGGATGGGTTCGCCTTGCCGACAATCAAGTCACTGGCAAACGACCCGTACTTCGCCAGCCATCCAGATGTCAAAGTACTGCAAGATGGCTCTCAGGACGGTGTCGCCGACTTCTACGGCAAGGCTGACACGGAGACCCACACTGACGTCAGCAACGCGCTGCAATCGGTGATGCTGGGCAAATCTGATGTGACATCCGCGCTGAACTCGGCGGCCACGAAGGTCAACACCTATATACAGCAAAACGCGCAACCGTAGCTTCATCTGAAGCGCTGAACGGCATCGCGCCACTGCTGAGACTATCGCGTGTGGTCAGCCCTGCGAGAGTTGGCTGGCCACGCGCGCCATAATCGCGGGGATGGGCGTCGACGACGCCTGACCCGCGAAATGGAGTATGGCTGACATACACCTGGTCGCTCCGGCGAGCAGCCAGAGCCCAGAACAGGCGCGAGCGCGAACCGAGACACCGAAGGGAGTGAACCGCAATGCAGCGACCCATCTCCGTTGACGGGATCACCCGCAATCTCCCGTGGGGGAGGCGGACACGGAAACAGAGGCCCGCCATACACTGGCGTGAAGCGCTGACTGCGTATGCCTTCCTGTCGCCGTATCTCATTATCATGACAGTGTTCATTCTGATCACCGCGCTCACGGCTTTTGGCTACAGCTTCTTCTACGTAGACTTCGGCTTCACGCAGCCAGTCTTCGCGGGACTGCACAATTACCGTGTCATCTGGTACGACTTCACACACCAGGGCGCATTCCTGATCAGCATCATCAACATCTTCAAGTACACGATCGGCGTCGTGACGCTGCAAACGATCGTGGCGCTTGCGCTTGCCCTGCTCATCAACCAGCGTGTGCGTGGCATCGGCTTCTTCCGCACGGCATTCTACCTGCCATCGCTGACGTCATCTGTCGCCATCTCCATCATCTTCCTCTGGCTCTATAACCAGCAGGGAGCGATCAACTATCTGCTGTCACTGGTCGGCATCCCGGCGCATGCCTGGCTGAACGACCCCACCACAGCGCTTCCCTCGATCATGCTGCTGGTCATCTGGACGAGCGCGCCGAGCATGATGTTGATCTATCTGGCGGGCTTGCAGGACATTCCAGAGACGCTCTACGAGGCGGCGCGCATCGATGGAGCCAACACCTGGCAACTGATTCGGTACATCACGGTGCCGTTGCTGCGCCCGACCACATTTCTCGTGGTCGCCCTCGGCACGATTGGCGCCTTCCAGGCTTTCGATCAGGTGTACGTCATGCAAGGGCCGTCTGGCGGGCCACTCCTCTCGACGATCACACCAGTGCTCGAAATTTACAACACGGCCTTCCAGAACTCGCTGATGGGACTGGCGTGCGCCGAAGCGTTCATCCTGTTCATCGTCGTCTTCGCGTTTACGTACCTCGAACGACGATTCATCGACACCGACGTGCAGTTCTAATTGACATACGCTGCGAGCCCGTCACAGGGCCGCGCAGTCACGGAAGGCTGGGTGATGCTGGTATGGCAACGACTGCCAACACCGAGGCGGCGCGTCCAACGCCGTTTTCCGCTGCTGTCCAGGATGAGACGAGCCGCGCGCCGCGTCTCAACGCTGGGAAGATCGTGCTGTACGCGGTGCTCATCGCCTACAGCCTGTTCTCGCTGGGACCATTCCTGTTTGCGTTTCTCTCATCATTCAAGACTGAATCGCAGGTTCTGCAATTTCCTCCCGCGCTCCTGCCGAACCCGTGGACAGGGAACAATTACCACGCGATCTTTTCGGGCACTGACTTTCCGTTTCCCAACTACATCTTCGGTTCGCTGCTCTATGCGGCGAGCACAGCGGCGCTCAATGTCCTATTCGGCGCGATGGCTGGCTACGCATTCGCCCGCATGGAGTTTCCTGGCAAGAGCCTGCTCTTTGGGACAACCCTGGCCGTGTTGATGATCCCAGGCAATCTCATCATGGTGCCGAAGTTCCTGGTCGTAGACTATCTCCACCTGACCAACAACTATTTGGGATTGATCATCCCAAACGCGGCCAGCGCAGTCTCGGTCTTTTTGATGACGCAGTTCCTCAAGACGCTCCCGAAAGAGTTGGAGGAATCGGCCTTCATCGACGGCTGCTCTCGATTCGGCGTCTTCTGGCGCATCATTCTGCCACTGATTCGCCCGGCCATGATCACCGTCGCGATCATCCAGTTTCAGGGCGCGTGGAACGACTTCATCTGGCCACTGCTGGTGATGTCGAGCAAGTACAACTACACACTAACCGTCGGCCTGACGTTCTTCAAGGGTGTTCACTATACAGAGTACGGCCTGCTCCTGGCGGGCGCCGCGATCAATATCGCGCCGCTGGTTGTGATCTTCTTCTTCTTCCAGCGCTACTTCATGCAGGGGCTGTCGACCTCCGGCCTCGCGGGCCGCTAATGTGGCTCCTGTCAGCGTCTCGCGCAGTCAGCCCTTCTCCGGCAAGGAGAAGGGCTTTCTCTATCAAGTACCATCTGGAGAGTTCGGTGGACGAGGCGCCGGGCCGACACGCGCTATCGGCGTCTCCGGCCACATGGAGCCACTGGTGGACTGTAGACGAGACGCCGAGTATTGGCGTACAGTATCCTGCCAGACAGATTAGCGACTTCCAAGACTTCCCTGACAGCCAATACGGTCACGGCGACATGGCGCGACGCGCGAGAAGACGATGAGGCCCACGCGATGCGATTTGACATCTTTACACTGTTCCCAGAGATGCTGCGCAGCCCGCTCGATGAGAGCATCATCGCGCGCGCGCGCGAGCGTGGCCTGGTCGAGATAAACGCATGGAATCCACGCGACGTGACGACCGACCGTCACCATGTCGTAGATGACTATCCCTATGGCGGTGGCGCGGGGATGGTGATGAAGCCTGAGCCGATCTTCACCGCTGTCGAGCGCGTCTACGAAAGTGGTCCGATTATCCTGATGTCGCCACAGGGGCGCGTCTTCACACAGGCCATTGCGCGCGAGCTGGCGCAGGAGCCGCGAGTCACCCTGATCTGCGGTCACTATGAGGGCATAGACGAGCGCGTTCGTGAACATCTCTGCACCGACGAGCTTTCGCTGGGCGACTTCGTGCTGACTGGCGGCGAGTTGGCGGCGATGGTCATTGTGGATGCTGTCACTCGCCTGCTTCCGGGCGTGTTGGCGGCTGGCTCAACGGAAGAGGAGTCGCACACGGCTGGGCTGCTCGAATATCCCCACTACACCCGCCCGCCAGAGTTTCGCGGCTGGACCGTGCCCGCTGTTCTGCTCAGTGGCAACCACGCGGCCATCGCGCGCTGGCGACGCAAAGAATCGCTCAGGCGCACGCGCGCTCTGCGCCCGGACCTGTTCGCATCGCTAGAACTGAGCAAGACAGATCTCATACTACTCGCGGAGATCGAAGCGGAAGACACCAGTGCGAGTGACAGCGAGTGTTGACATACCCTCAGCGGCGCTCGATCACCCACGCGAATTGACCACCCATGTCACGCCGCGACCTGAAGTAGGCGCCTTTCAACCAACCATGCCGTAGATTTGGTACGGTTTTTGTTTATGTGCAAGAGAGAACCGTTGTCACGTTAAGAGCATGGCCGGGCTTGCGGTAGGCATGTAGAAAATAGAGATTCGCAGTTGCGCGCCATGTTTCGTTCGGAGAATGTGCGCATGCCGATTCGCATTATGGTAATTAACGACGATCAGGATATTCTCGCGCTTTACGAGGACCTGCTGAAAGAGGAAGGGTACGACGTTATCACGTCAAAACTGGCCTTTGAGCATCCTGCCGCGGTCGAGATGCTTCGTCCGGATCTGGTGATGCTCGACCTCAAGTTTGGCACGCGGATAGAAGGCTGGAAGATGATGCAGAAATTGCGCCTTTATCGACCTACTGCGTCGCTCCCCATTATCATCTGCACCGCCGCCGTGCGCGAGGCGCGCGAGCAGGAAGAACACCTGCGCTCTGAGGGTATCGGCATCGTCTACAAGCCATTCGCGATAGATCATCTCCTGCTCGCGGTGCGTCAGGTGCTTGCGACCGTTGAGTCATCACAGACCGGTCACCTTCGCTCCGGCAGCCAGATCGTTGAGGCTGTGCCGCGCGCCAGAGCGCCGCTGGCCGCCACGCCAGCCACCAACGCCGTCAATGACTAGTCGCCAGCCTCCCGCGCTATGACTGCCTGCCCGCCGTGGAGTGTGATGGGCGGCGCTCAGCCTGCCGCCGCTCCGCCGAGGCTGGTCTGGTACGTCCAGGCGCCCTTCGAGTCGCAGGTGTAGACAGCGAAGCCAGGTGGCGCCACTGGATCGCCATTCTTGTCGAAGGCGATCTTACCCGTGACGCCGGGGTACCTCGCCGCGGCGACTGTGGCCAGCGTCGCGGCGCGTGTGGGCGTCTTCTTCGCGGCCAACAGTGACTTGATCGCGCTGATCTCATCCATCGCCGCGTCGTATGCGAGGAGGCTCTCTGGCGTCACGGCGCCGCCTGGATAGGCGCGCTGATAGGCTGTCACGAACCCCTGAGCGCTGGCGAGCTTTGACGGGTCCTGCGCGGGGAGCAGACCTGTCGTGAAGCCCGACAGCACCGCGCCGCCCACCATATCACTCCATGATGGGTCGTCAGCGGCGGCGCCCGCGACCAGAACCGTGACGCTCGGCGCGCCGGTCTGGGTCAGCGTGCGGCGCAGCTCCGCCGCCATCCCCGGCTCACCCGCGAAAAAGACACTGTCCGGCTCCGCGCCGATAATCGCGGATACCGCCATCTGGACACTGATCACATCACCCTGGGTCACGCTATGTGTGCCAGCGATCTCGCCATGCTGGGCCTTCACCTCAGCCTGGAAGGTCGCGCTCTGCGCCTTGCCTGATGCAGTGCCATCGTCCACCACGAATACCGCGTGTGAGCCGAGGCCATGCGCCTTTGGTGAGGCGAGCGCCAGATCGGCTGCCGCGGTGGCGGCGGCGTTATCATCGGACGTCATCCGGAAGAACGCGATGGGCTTGCCCTGCGGATGCGACTGGCCAAAGGACACCCCCTCCGCTGCCGCCTGGTCCGCCTTCGTCAGGCCCGGCAGCATCGCTGTCGGACTGATCGTCACGACGCCTGCTTGCGCCAGGGCAGGGAGGATAGCGATCGCCGCCTGGCTGGACATTGGCCCGACGGCGCCAAGCACATCGGCATGTGTTACGGCCTGTGCGGTATCTGGTCCGACCGTGACACTCGCCTCGTTCACATGCGCTACCGCGAGGGTATAGCCGTCACCAAGTGTTGCGTTCTGCTTGACAGCCAGATCAACCGCCTGAGACATTGACTGCCCCATCGCGCCGCTCGCGCCAGTCGTGGGAAAGATCGCCAGCAACGTCACTTTGTGGTTCGTCGGTCCACCGATGCCACAGCCAGCGACCAGGCTACTCAGCGACAACCACAGGAGCGCAGGCGCCCACACCCGGACGGCGACCCGCCGCGAAATCCTCGAACGAAGTCGACCGCGTAACGATTGTGGAAGGAGCGAGCATCTCATCAGGCACACAGCGCTTTCACTGATACGACACGAATAGTGGCTGCGGGAAGAGTTGCATCACATCCTGTGGCGACTGGAAGGGTGAGTCGAACTGGTTGTCGCCGGGGTAGGGGAAGAAGAGCTTATAGCCGCCATATTCCACGAGCGTCTGCTGCACAAACGCCTGATAGTCGCCGATCTTGTTGCCCGCTCCGCCCCAACCATCGGATTGCAGCACCACCGATACATCCGGGTTGAGCTTGATTTGCCCTTTGTTGCGAATGACAGACGGGTCCCACTGGTGAACGACCAACACCTTACGTGGCAGCTGATTCTGAAGCGAGGTCTGCGCCAGGTAGTTGATCGCCCAGTTGATCTCACTTGCGTCCATCCATCCCAGGCAACAGGGATAGCCAGCCGCTTCCGCGTAGCCCTGTGAGTTGTTGGGAAAGTGGAACTCAGTGTCGAGCGCAAGTTCGGTGAACGGATACTTCTGCAAATAGGGCTGTAGTTGGTTTACGACTGCATTGGCGACTGGCTCAACACCAAGCTGCAGATCGAAGAAGAGCAGCAGATGGTGTTGCTGGCAGTAGTCCACATAGGTCTGGATGGTCGCGTCGTCGGCGAATGAGGCGCACCACTTCGGGAACTGGCTGCACGGCTGAATCACATTGACGACCAGATCGAGCGCCAGTTGCACCGGATGCGTCGGGTCGAGCGCGGCATATTGCTGCCCAAGCTGCTGCAGCTGCGGCAAGAAGGCATCGAGCATCTGAATCGTCGAGGCGGGACCGTTGTACTGTCCACCGCCCACGATACCGTAAGCCGCGACGATGCGATCATTGGGCAGAGGCGCGCCTTCAGCGGGGTCGAACACCTTCGCTGTGCTTGCCCCCGAGATGCCCAGGGACGCCGCTTTGCCCGCGGGCTGCGCCGCACTTGCAGCCGCGCCGCAGCTTGTCAGCAGCATCACAATGCAGAGGCTCGCTAGAACGAGCGCTCCAATTCGTGATTGGCGCGTACCTGCCGCGCGCAAGGCTCCAGTGAAACGCATCCTCTCCCCGTTCGCCATGCCCATGTGACCCGCGCGTGCGAGCCACCAAGAATGTACGCCTCGCCACTACGGCGCGTCAATTCAACCGTGCCTCATCGCGTGCCTCATCGCGTGCCGCGTGTCATGTTGCGACACGCGTTGAATCGCGCCAGTTCGCGACGTATAGCGTTATATCAGGTCTAACAGCGCTGCCACTTGCTACCCTCGGCGTCGGGGCTGAATAGCTTATCTGAGCGCGCAGTCGCTCACTGTCATGATCCAACGTACGCGCGCGATATGGCGCATGTCACGCAACGGTATACGAGGAGCCATCGACGATTGTATAATGATCGAAGCCATGACGTGAGGGCGGTTCCGCTGAAGTGACGCTGCGCTTGCCCGCTGCGCCGTTCGCCCTGTGGCGGCCCTGATTCAACGTTCAACATCCACGAGTCTTTTGGCGACGCCAGCGCACAAGCGCGCCTCGTGTGGTGTGAGGTCAATCACCTTTGTCTGAAGGAGTCCGTGTCCGATGACCTACGTAATTACGCAGCCGTGTGTGGGCGTTAAAGACGGCAGCTGTGTGGATGTCTGCCCCGTGGACTGCATCCATCCAGCCGAGGGCGAGCCTGGGTATGACGGCGTCGATCAGCTCTTCATCAACCCGGATGAATGCATCGACTGCGGCGCCTGCGAGCCTGCCTGCCCGGTGACGGCCATCTTTGAGGAGAGCGCCGTGCCAGAGCAGTGGCAGGAGTACACCAAGATCAATGCGGATTATTTCCGCAACCGATAGATGAGCGTCTGGCTCGCCCGATTGACCGCCCGGAAGGCTCGCGTGGGCGGCAATGAAGCGAGTCGAACGTTCCCCCGGCCCGCACGTCCTGGGCTTGCGTTTCAGGCGGTGCGGGCCGCTTCACGTCAGACTGTGCTGACGAGCCTCGCGTCAGCGCGGCGGCTCTGTGAGGCGACGCTGAAAGGGAACCCCGACATGAGCGACACGGACATGGAGAGCCTGCTGGAACGCGGCTATGAATTCGAGGAGCAGGAGCGCTACGGCGATGCGCTGGCCATCTATGAGCAGGCCGTGACACAGGATCCCGGGCACAGCGAAGCCTGGTATCTCAAAGGCGAAGCGCTCTTCTCACTTGAGCGCTACGATGAGTCGCTGGCGGCGTTCGAGCGCGCGCTCACTCTCGACCCAAACGAGAGTGACACCTGGATCGGCAAAGGGAACGCCCTGACGGCGCTTGAACGTCGCACAGAGGCAGTCGAGGCCTATGAGCGCGCGATCACGCTCGATCCAACACAAGCTGTCGGCTGGCTATTGAAGGGCATCGCGCTCTTTGATCTGGGCCAGACGATGCCCGCGCTCCAGGCCTTTGAGCGGGCCACGTCGCTCGACCCGACCGAAGCCGAGGCGTGGGTGAGCAAGGGTGAGGCGCTCGCTGACCTGGAGCGATCCGAGGAAGCGGTGGCATCCTATGACCGTGCGCTCGACCTCGATGGGGACAACGTAGACGCCTGGATCGGACGCGGCGACGCGCTCGATGACCTGGATGACCCGCTGGCGGCGCTGGAGTCCTACGAGCGCGCTTTGGCGCTCGAACCACGTAACGCCGATGCTCAGAGCGGGCGCGGTGACGCGCTGGCCAGCATGGAGCGCTACGAGGAAGCGCTCGCCGCGTACGACAAGGCGCTCGCGATGGAGGCCGAAAACCCGCGCGCCTGGGCGGGCCGCGCCGCCGCGCTGACCAGCGTCGAGCGCTTCCCCGAGTCGTTGGAAGCGTTCGATAAAGCTATCAGCTTCGACGACCAGAATGCGCTGCTCTGGCTCTTCAGAGGGAATACGCTCTCGCTGATGGACCGCGCCCAGGAAGCGCTCGCCGCGTATGAGAAGGCGATCAGCCTCGATCCCGCCTTCGCATGGGCGTGGCAGGGCAAAGCGCATTCGCTGCGCGCGCTGGGGCGCACGAACGAGGCCGACGCGGCGCAGCGCAAAGCCGACCAGCTCGAGCCACCGGAAGAGTAGACCTCTTCAAGACGCTCACGAGAATTTGCCGGATGTTCTCGCCGGAGCCGCCTCAGGCGCGCCATGATTATGGCGTCCACCTGGGGCGGCTTCGTGTGTCATCCTGGACAGTCGTCCCGCGCAAACGCGATCTGACGGTGGGCTAGCGGTCGCGGTCGGTTATGCTGCCCTCGACCTGTCCCGCGTCATTCGCGTCGGACTGCGTGAGGCCCTCGGTGTCTTCGGCGCTGCCACCATCTTCGATCCCGTCGCGCGTGAACAGCGGATCGCCGCCCCAGGCGGGCGGTCCACCATCGCCGACAGACGCCTCCTCAGGAATGTCTGGCTGGGCGCCGAGGAAGTCACCCTCGGCGCGGCTGCGCGCATCGGTGGCGTCGCGCAGCGCTTCCTCGGCGTTGAGATAGTGGCGGCTCGACGGCATGCGCAGATAGATGGCTTCGGGCAAATCTCGATAGCGCTTGCGAATCTGGTCGCGTGTCAGCCCATCCTCACCATAGTCAAGCTCCATGAGCCGAAGGGTGACGGTTTCAAGCTCATCCGCGCTGATCTGCCGCATCGCGCCTGGCTCAGCTTGCGGTTTCGGCGTCTGCTCGTATCCGGGCAGGCGCCGCTCGCTGCGAGGCGTCTGGGGCTGCGTTGGGTCTTGCGACTGCTGTGCGCTCATACTCTGGGCCTCCTTCTACCACAAGGGTACCACGCAAACGGCGTACCGACGCATGCGTCGCGTTGACACTCTGAAACAGCGCGGGCTATCATCCCAATGACCCTCTAACGAAACGCGCGCCTCAGGGAAAGGCGTGTCAAGACCGCGAACGAAAAGGTGACAGCAATGGCGGCTCCACAGGTCTCCCCGTCCCGCGCGGACCAGTTCTTCACGCATCGACTCCCCAACGGATTGCAGCTCCTCGGCCAGCGCATGCCCGATCTGGAATCGGTCTCGCTGTGCTTCTATGCGCGCACCGGCGCTCGCGACGAGCACGATCCGGCGATCTACGGCGTGTCGCACTTCCTCGAACACATGGTTTTCAAGGGAACGGCGCGGCGCGACACAGAACAGATCACGCTCGATTTCAATTTGATGGGCGCTGAGTTCAACGCGTTCACATCGGTCGAACAGACCGTCTACTATGCGCGCATCCTCAACGAGTATTTGCCCAAGGCCGTTGACCTGCTCAGTGACATGATGCGCCCACGACTCGACGCCAACGACTTCAGCATGGAGCGCAACGTCATTCTGGAGGAGATTGCGCGCTCCGAGGACGTGCCGACGGGCCAGGCCTACCGCCGCCTGATGCAGACATTCTTCGCGAACAGCCCGCTTGGACATGATGTGCTGGGCACAAAGGACAGCATCCGCGACCTGTCGGTCGAGCAGATGCGCGCGTACCATGCGCGTCGCTATGGCGCCAACAACCTGATCTTCTCCATCGCGGGCAACTTCGAATGGAACAACGTCGTAGACCTGGTCGAACGGGCGTGCGGCGGCTGGAGCGATGGCGAGGCGGGCCGCCAGGCGAAGACCCATGCGCCAGATCAGGCGCAAAGCAACGTGGTTGTGAAGCCACAGCTCAAGCAGCAGCTCATCCTCGTCGGCAGTCCCTCTGTGAGCATCCAGGACGACGACCTCTATGCCGCACAGCTAGCCGCGATGATTCTGGGTGACGGCGCCGGCTCTCGGCTCTACTGGAACATCTATCAGAAGGGGTTGGCGGAATCCGCGTCGGCCTCGCTGTCGCCCTTCGACAGCACGGGCATGCTGCTTACCTTCCTCAGCACGACGCCGGACCACGCGCCCGCCGTGTTGGAGCTGGCGCAGGCGGAGCTGAAGGGGCTGCAGGCGGATGGCGTGCAGGAGCAGGAGCTACAGCGCGCCAAGGACAAGCTCATCAGCCGCACGGTGCTCGATGGCGACTCCGCCTTCAGTCGCATGCAAGACCTCGCCTACACCTGGGTCGCGGAGGGGACCGTGCGCAGCATTCAGGATGAGATGGACCGCATCGAGCAGGTCACGCTGGACGATGTGCGCCGCACACTCGATCGCTTCCCCGCCACCGCAAACCAGACCATCATGGCGTACGGCCCACTGGAGGCGTCGGCGCTGGGTCTGCGGGAATAGGCGAGCGTCACTCCATTGACATGAGAATACAGGCCCAACGCCCGGACATAGTCCAGGGAGCTGGGCCTGTTGTGCGCGAGCGTGTCGAACCGGACCCGATCACGCGGCGGGCGCGCCTTCACGTTCCGACGCCGAGGGAGCGCGCAGCTCGGTCAGCAGCGCGTCGATGTCGTCCCACATGCGGGTCGCGCGGCGCGACCGGCTCACCGGACCAGCGCTCTGCGCCGGAGTAACCGGCGGCGCGCCCGACTCGCCGTCGCGTCGCCGCAGATATTCTCGCGCGGCTTCGACCCACACCTCACTCTCGCTGCGGCCCAGCGCGCGCGCAACGTCAGACATCTGGGTCAGGAGGTCAACGGGCGCGCGCAGACATGCTCCGCTGCTCGCACGCACAGCCCGTGGCGCCGCCGACGCCTGGGCGGTGGTGGGCGTCGCTCGCGTGGGATCTGACGCCCACGCCCACTGACTGGCAGCCAGCGCTGACCCGAGGCTGATCCCGGCTCCAGCAGGCTCCGCGGAGCGCATGCCGCGCGCGCCGCTACGAT
>DASQSS010000205.1:0-6458 GCA_035642255.1 Ktedonobacterales bacterium
AGAGACACGCGCTATTGACCGGACACTATGGCCAGCAATTGGCCACAGGTGTTACCGCGTTCCACCGCGCGCTACCGATGCAATACACCTACGTCACTTCCATCACAGCACGAACGGAATGGCAAACTCACGATAGCCGGACGGGCATCCCGCGGTAATGAGCGATCTCCCGGAAAGCCCCAACTATACGCCCTCACGAGATAAGCGGGTATGTTCCCAGGATAGGTCACTAAGAACTACGCGTTTACAAGCAAGAATCTCTCCACGTTGGCAAGTAGCGCCTCAGCACAGCATCTGGTTAGCACTAACAACGACATACACCTCTATTTCGTGTGCGTGGCCTCCACTTTATGCCTATCATGCCTCACCTGTCAATTATGAACGACGAACAGACGGCCGGAAATGTCGAGATATGAGTACGCGCCAGGACAAGATATGAGTATGCGCCAAGACAAGATTATATACGGTCGATGTCCGAGGAGCGGTTGGTCGACGCACCGTTTGAGCGACTCGCTGGACAACCTCAGCCCGCTCGACCGATCATGCACGTTACGCGCCCCTTGCGGTAGTTGTAATTTAATGATATAGATAGTATCAGCCGAAAAGAAATTCGGATTAAATTGAAGAAGCAATCCATAGGATTGCGACTGAGCGCGAATCGGATAGTGTATGGCCGAGCGAACATGCGCAGCACAGGAGGCGTGCTCAGACAGCATTACCAGCTTGATTCCCGGGGCTATTGCGGGTCATCGGCTCAACTATGCGCACGATCGACTAGTAAGCTGCACCCTGACGATTGTACCACTTGCAGGTGGAGTGTGGCGGCGTCCGCACCACTCCAAACGTCTCTGCCTCGGGGAGGCATGTTGGAGCACGAGTGAGGTAACACATGTTCGGTAGTAATGAGCCCAACGGACTCGGCGGACTGATCATCCGCCTCTATGGAGAGTACCAGAGTGCACTGCGGGCTGGCGCGAAAGCGGAGGTACTTTCTGACATCCTCGGTAAGCTAGTGAGCGCATTGGTAGCGTTCGGCATATCACCTATTACCGCGCAATGGGTCGCCGTAGCTCTTCAGTTCGGCAAAGACCAGATGCAGAACCAGCTTGATGACGCGCAGCTAAGCCCATGTGAGGCTGCCAAGCCAGCGCATCACGCTCGGCAAGCTTTCGACGCACTGGACGACGGCGTTCGTGCGCTACGCGACTGGGCAACTGATCGCCGCTTCATCTCCCTGCCTGTCCCCTTCCGTCCGCCTCTGAAGGTTCGTGTCCCTCTGCATGAGATTGAGCGGCAAGTGATCTTCCTGGAAAACTTGTTAGACGCTGCTAGCCGCGCCGCTAATCGTGGCACAGTGGAGATACTTCGTCTGCGCGATGCGCGTGTTCGCCTCGGCGCAATAGCCACCTCAGCTCGCCAGCCGTTCATCCGCTCTACCGACTACCTCATAGAGATTCCAGAGGGGCCATTCCACTCAGAGCATGAGCGGGTGAAAACGATGCGCCGGTTGCTGCTTCGTGTCGCCAAGCAGCTTGAACAGGCAGCCAAGCAGGGGCGAAAAAAGCTAGCGCAGGCGACACTCGACAAAGAGGGAGAACTGGTGCGCCCTGCCCCGGTCCTGGCGGTGCTGGCGGAACTCAACTACACAATCGCCTGTGGTCTTCTCACCTGCGTCGCTCTGCGCCAGCTTGCCAATGAGCCGATTGCCTTGGAAAGGTGGGATCAGCCGCCCACAGTGACCGAGTTGGCGGATGCTCGTGCTGAGCGTCGAAACCTCGCCACGTAATCAAGCGCCAAATGAGCGATCTGTCGATCAATGATAGCGAGCGCATGGTTACTGAGACCACGCGCAACGGTCGAATTCAAGCCCAAGCAGCAGACTGAGGGGAGCATTCACATGTCCGGCTGGCAAGCATTAGCGCTCGGGGCTCGGGGTCCTCCTGCGCCTCCGAGCAGAGCATGTCAGCGCGCCACCATATGACACACGCGCTGCGGCGCTTCGCAATACATGCTCTCGCTCCGCAGGAGCATAACAAGACCTGAGGCGACCCAGAGCCACCTGGAACACCTCAGGTCAAGTCGGAGGCATCCACACTCGCGACCCAACCGAAGTTGGGCATGCGTACTCACAAATCCGATTGCACATGAGAGGAGGACACTTCGTGTCCACTATACCTAACGACACACTTGCGGGACAAGGGGCCACTTCGCGCTACCCTGTCCCGAACGCCATGCTCGGCCGTTCTATTTGGTGGTTCGTGCTTCTCGCAGTCCTTTGCCTCACAGCGGGCGGGTTCATCGGATATCATCCCCTGATGCGAGACGCCGCAAGCCTGGTGATCAGCGTCTATCACGCGCACAGCGCGCCAGTTGCCGGCGTGTGTGGTGGCGGTGTAGGCGTACCCTGCTGAACCAGCCCCGGCTGATCTTGACGCCGGTTGCTCGAATCGCAAGAATCGCGCAGCCGACGTCATCCAGGGGGGCATCAACTGAGTGTTAGTTTCAGTCGACGTTCCACCAGTCGCCGTGTTACACTGCAAACATGTTGTGTGAGTTAGTTTCTGAGAGTGGTCAGAGTTGTTGAGGGGCTCCAGCGAACCTAGCGCCGTCGGCGCGCGAGAATCCGGGCGGGCATGCGGGCACAGAAGCCTATTCGACGAAGGTGGGAAAGCGTCATGTATTCTCATCTGGTGGTCCCCGATCACAGCGACGACCATAGCGACCCTGGGTATTCACCTTGGGTCGCTATGCATTTGATTCGGGCGTACGCCGATCTGCGACAACAAGCGTATATGGCGGCTGGCCAGCTTCTCGCTCCTGTGCTGCATGTAGAGATGTCCGTGGCCCAACGCCTGCGTGTACTCCGCGTCCTGAGCGTCTGCGCACATGCGGAAGGCCGCTTCGAAGCATCGGTCAATTATATTAGTGAGGCGATGGACCTTGCGACTCGCACAAATGATCTCATGGCATACTATGATCTTGGTTCGATTGGCGCAATAGCGGCCCACGATTGGCAGCGGTTCGATCTCGCCGCTGACTATTACGGCATTGCGTTGGATGCGCTGCAGTCAACGCGTGCTGAAGTCCCCTCGGCTAACCTGGATGAGACATTCGCGATATCCAGTGAATGTAGTCTCTTCACCAGCATCGGAATTGAAGCATTCCTTCTCGCGGACTATGAACAAGCGCAACAGTGTCTCCGACACGCACACCGGCTACTGCGGATACTGCCTTCTGCAAGCCCGCAGCAAAATAAGTTAGAGGGTCGGATGCGGTGGATGAACGCCTATGTGGCGCGCTGGAAAGGCGACTGGAGTCTCGCCCAGCAGGAAGCGATCGCCGCGCTTGCGCTCTATGAAAGTGGCGGACGCGCCATCGAGATTGGGCGCCTTCACGTCGCCATTGCCGACTTATACCTTGACGTAGTGGCGCCACTCGGCGGGCCGCATATCACACGTGTCGTGGCAGATGGTGAGCGTAACGCAGCGCTCGATCGCACCGGACCACATCTCCTGCGCGCGCTGGCGATAACCCATGCCGAAGGTGACAGCGCAGGTGAAGGCTTGGCCATGCTGTCTCACGCGCGCTACCTGTGCGCTAGTGGCGCGCATCAGGAGGCGATAGCCCGCATCCTTGAGGTCGAAGATCTGGCGTTCCAGTTGCGCGACTACCCCTTACTCGCGCAAGCGCTTACCTTGCATGGAGATGCGCATGTAGGCTTGAGCGAACTAGGTCAGGCAACGACCTGTTATGAGCTTGCGCTTGACGCCTTGGGCTCCAGCAATGCGCCTGCCTATCAAAAATGGCCTATGCGTGCGATTCTAACGCTCCAGGAGTGGAGCGTAGACAGCAAGGAATGAGAGAGCGTTCAGGTCATTTATACGGATGTTCTCACGCGTCCAGGTCCGAAGTCATTGCCTGGCGGCGCGGAGTGAGAACAGGTTCCGACATACGTGACATCGATGACCATGAACGGGATAAGAGATACCAAGGAAAGGATGTGCTGAGGCGCCTTCCCATTTGCCACCCTTGACTTATGGATGTGCCATAGCGGTCCATGGCATATCGGCAATGAATAGGAACGTGTACCGCTGTCAATACAGGCAGGTACCTACCTATGGTCGTGATGGCATAGAATGGATACACGAGAACTCGCCCATCACATATAGCAAGGATATTCATCTCTCATGCCCACTCTTCTTAACTTGCTCAGCAATGATCTTCGTCTCTGGTCACGGCAGCAGCCAGATGGCGTGCATCGGAGCGTCCTACTCTGGCTTGATCCGCATCGCGAGTTTGGGCGACTCGTTTCTTATCTCGGCACAGTGCTGGAACGAGATGGAGCGCAGTTGCTGATTCGGGCGCCGAATGATGGAGTCGGGCAACTCGCGCTCAAGCTTAGACTGCTGAGTTCGGATGAGGGCTTATGCATCGTCTACTTGCCGGGATACGATAAGGATGCGCTTGAGCCACAGCCAGATGGCGGGTACCCAGGGCTCTGGGCGCTCTATGAGTATCGCTACACGGGCTGTATCTGGGGGCGTGGCAGCAAATGGGAGCCGGGAGCGCTACCCAAGCCACTGCGCCTATATGAGTGGCTGCGTGCGCACGGGCTAGAGATCACTGAGGACCGCGGACGAACCACCCGCGAGCTGACCGAGGGTGGCGCCGAGAGCCTGCTGGCGCGCTACGCGGAGAAGCACCGCGAGACCACTCCCGCAGTGTGGCCTCGCCCACTGCGCGCTGACGACGTGCGCGCTGACCTGGCGGGTGATCCGCGTGACACACTGCGCGAACTCTTCGCCGCGCCCGGTCCTACCGCCCATGCCTGGACTGACCCTACGCTGACGCTGGGCCGTCTGGCGGATGAGTTCGGGCTGTCTGTGCCCTCGCCACTCCCCGTGGATGCTTACGGAAAGCTGAACGGCCATGCCTTGGCCGACGAACTCGCGTTGCAGCTCGCGCTGGCCGAAGCCTGGGACGCCTTCGGCCGCCCCGACGACTTTCCATACCGCGAGCGCTTGCCAAGGACCGCCGACCAGCGCGCGCGCCAGGTGGATTTCGTGCGCAACGATATCATGTCGCACACGCGGCTCGGGCCACTCATGCAGGCGCGCATGGAACAGATCGAACATGCGTATCCACTGGCGCCCTGGGCTGCAGGGCGAACCGGTGAGCCAGCGGCCCTGCCCGTGCTGGCGCGCCAACGGTGGCAGGTGGCGCTCTCCGAATTCGACCGTGCGGCGGCTGGCGGGCTTCGCGCCGTGCGCGCCTGGTTGACGGAGCACGAGACATCGCTGACAAGTGGCGCGGCCGGCCCTTGGGATGGCGCCAACGTCGCGCGCTGGAGCATCCTGGCCCAGCTCGCGAGTCTCTGCGCCGGGGCCGAGGCAGCGCATCAAATGGCGGACGGCTGCCGCGACGCAGCCACGCTCATCCAATCCTATACGCAGGACTGGTGGCAGTTAGATGCGGCCCATCTGGAAATCCTGGCTGCCGCTACGGGTACGCCAGGGCTGGAGCGTGTGCGCCAGATCGCTGACCTCGCGCTCTTCGAGTATGTCAACGCTGCGAGTGATGCGTTCAGCGAGATCGTCGAGCGCGGCGCACGTTGGCCTTTATCTACCCTCTCCTCTGTCGACACGGTCCATGCGGCGATGTGGAAGCTCGAGCCCCATCAGCGACGCGCCGTCATCATCAGCGACGCCTTCCGCTGGGATCTGGCGCAACGGACGCGTATGATGGCCGCCAATCATAGTCGGACTGTGGAGGTCGAGCCGGTGCTCTCGACGGCTCCAAGCATTACCCCGTTCGGCATGGCTGCGCTGCTGCCATTGGAGCGACTTCCACCCGAAGAGGCGACACTAAGCGTGAACTATGAGACGAAATCCGCCATCAAAGACGGCGCGGGCCGGACGCTCTCCACCCGTGATGGCCGCAAAGCGCTCCTCGAGGCAATCGTGCGTGGACCACGGGGCGAATCAGCTGTGCGGTTCGCGGACATGGACCAGGTGCTCGCGGGCGCGGACATTCCACAGACGCCACTCGTGGTCGTCTTCGACAACGACATCGATCAACAGGGTCATAAGGGCGGCGACCAGTTTCCGCGTCTGGCGCTCGAGCTCGCGGCCAATGTCGCACGGACGATTGAACGATTGCACGATGCTGGCGTGAGTGACGTGCACGTCGTGACAGACCACGGCTTTCTGCTGCTCCCGCCAGGGGAGGTAGACGCTCTCGGGCGGCCTGATCTGCCGGTGCGGCAGGCCGAGCGGCGCGAATCTCGCTGGGCGGCGCTCAAGCCAGATGCGCCAGTGGATGAATTATTTCGCCTTCCGTGCCCATTGGATCCGCATGGCCCCGTACTGGGTTTCCCGCGTGGCGTGCGCACACTCGTGGCTGCGGAACCCTATGAGCACGGCGGAATCTCGCTGCATGAGTGCGTGCTGCCACACCTT
>DASQSS010000206.1:0-14650 GCA_035642255.1 Ktedonobacterales bacterium
CGCTAAGCCTACGCAATTCAGATGAGGTAATACCCGCGCCAGACGCCCTCGCCGTCGCCCTGTCCCGCGTGACGATACTACCCGCTGTGTCGTGGATCAAGGCGAATCGACGGTTGTATGGCGTCTCTCCACTCCCGCACTACCGCCGATACTCCGGGAAGGTCAGCGTCAGCGTCTCATCGCCTGCGCGCAGCGCTTCGACCAGCGCGCGGGAAAGACGCATGGGGTAGAATGTGCTCAGGTTGAGCCATGACTCTCGCTGGATGGGTATGCATAGGGAGGCAGGAATGGCGAAAGAAGTCTTTCCGGGCATCACGATTGACCCGCAGATCGTGCATGGGCGACCCGTCATCACAGACACGCGCGTTCCCGTGGAAGTCATTGTCGGCGAGCTTGCGGGTGGCTCATCTTTCGATGACATCATTCAGGACTATCACCTGACGGACGAACAGGTGCGCGCCGCATTGGCATATGCCGCACACCTGCTCGGCTCCACGGCTGTCTATGCCGCCAGCTAGCGGCGCACCGCAGTGGCGCTTCCTCGTGGATGAAAATCTACCAGCGCGACTCATTGGCTATCTCCGCAGCGAAGGATATGAGGCGGAACACGCCTACGATGTCGGGTTGCGAACTCGCCCTGATGCCGATGTGTTCGCGTATGCGCGAGCTTCAGGCGCAACACTCATCACCCAAGACCACGACCTCGAACGCGACACCGGCCAGTTCCCACCTCCGCACCCTGGCGTCATCCTGATCGAACTGCCGCAAGATTGGCCACGCGAACACAAATTGCGGCGCATCCTCGCGGCGATCCGAAACCTGGTCGGGCAGCCACTGGAGAACACGCTGGTCATTGTGGAGCCGTCACAGACACTCGTACGGCGACGCTAATGCGTTGGCGTTCATAAGTAATCCTACTTCCTCCTACGCCTGCCGATACTCCGGGAAGGGCAGCGTCAGCGTCTCGCCGCCCGCGCGCATCGCTTCGACCAGGGCGCGTGCGGTGTCGAGCGAGGTCAGACAGGGAATGTTCGCTTCGACGGCGGCGCGGCGAATCTTGAAGCCGTCGAGAATCTCGATGCCCTCGCGCATGCGTCCGCCGCCACCCGTGATCGTGTTGATCACCAACTGCACCTCGTGCGAGCGGATGAGCTCGATGATCGTCTGGTCGTCGTCGCTGATGCGGTTCACCGCCGTCGCTTTGAGTCCCTGCTCGGTCAGCATCTGCGCGGTACCAGCCGTCGCGTAGAACTCGTAGCCTGCTTCGCCCAGCTCTTTGAGGATGACCAGCGCCTCGGCCTTGTCGCGGTCGGCCACGCTGACGAACGCCTTGCCGTTGTGGTCGGGCGCGGTCACTTGCGCGGCGATCAGCGCCTTGCGCAGCGCGGCGGGATAGGTCTTGTCGATGCCCATTACCTCGCCGGTGCTCTTCATCTCCGGGCCGAGCGCCATCTCCGCGCCCGCCAGCTTCGACATCGAGAAGACCGGACCCTTCACCGCGAAGAGCGGCTGCACGGGCCAGAGGTTGTCGGGATGCCCGACGTAGCGCCCGTTCTCGATGCTGGCCAGCGGCTCGCCCAGCGCCACCTGTGTCGCCACCGGCGCCATCGGCACGCCCGTTACCTTGCTCAGGAATGGCACCGTGCGGGAGGCGCGCGGGTTCACCTCCAGAATCCAGACGTTCGCGCCTGGCTCGCCGTTCGGCTCGGTCACGACAAACTGGATGTTCATCAGGCCGCGCACGTTCAAGGCGCGGGCAATCTCGGTCGTGTAGCGCGCGACCGTGCGAATCTCGTCCGGCGAGAGCGTGCGCGTGGGGTAGACGGCGAAGCTGTCGCCAGAGTGGACGCCCGCGCGCTCGATGTGCTCCATCACGCCGGGGATGAGCACGTCTTTGCCGTCGCTGATGGCGTCCACCTCGATCTCGCGTCCGGTCAGGTAGCGGTCGATCAGGATGGGATGCTCGCCGAACTGCCCGATGATGCGCGTGACATAGTGGGTCAGCGCGTCGGTCGAGCGGATGATCTCCATCGCGCGGCCGCCTAGCACGTAGCTGGGGCGTACCAGCACGGGATAGCCGATCTCCTCGGCCACACGTTGCGCATCCTCGACGGTCGTGACGGCGGCGCCCTTCGGTCGTGGCACACCGAGCCGCTCCATCAGCGCGTCGAAGCGGCGGCGGTCCTCGGCCAGGTCGATGCTATCCACCGATGTGCCGAGGATGGGCGCGCCAGCCGCCGCCAGCGGAGCCGCCAGGCCAATCGCCGTCTGCCCGCCGAACTGCGTCACGACGGGCGGCAGCGCGCCATCATCGCCCGCCTCATTTTGCAGGATGGCGATGACGCTCTCGGCGTCGAGCGGCTCGAAGTAGAGCCGGTCGGACATGTCGAAGTCGGTGCTGACCGTCTCGGGATTGGAGTTGATCATGATGCTGCGCACGCCCGCCGCACGCAGCGCCTGCGAGGCGCGCACTGAGCAGTAGTCGAACTCGATGCCCTGGCCGATGCGGATCGGACCGGACCCCAGCACGACAGCTTTCGCGCCGGAGAGCGCGGGCGCCTCGTTCTCCTGTTCGTAGGTCGAGTAGAAGTACGGAGTGAGCGCCTCGAACTCACCCGCGCAGGTGTCCACCATCTTGAACGTCGGGCGGATGCCCCACGCGCGCCGCTGCTCCGCGACACTCTGCGCTGTCGCGTCGGGGGCGATGCGCTCGGCCTGAGCCGCCGCGATCTGCTGGTCCGCGAAGCCCATGCGCTTGGCCTCGCGCAGCAGCGTGGGGGTCAGCTCCTGCTTCGCGAGCCGCTGCTCCATCCGCACGATGCGTCGCAGCTTGGCGAGGAACCAGCGGTCGATGCCCGTCTCGCTGTGCAGCGCGTCAATCGCGCCGTCGGCGGTGTCCACGCGCAGCGAGTCGAGCAGGCGCCACAGCCGCACATCGTTCGGCGGGAACTCGCCCAGGTCATCCACGTCGCTGGGCACGGTGTTCAGAGTGTCAGCCCGCACTTCAAGGGCGCGCATGGCTTTCTGCAGCGCCGCCTCGAAGGTGCGGTCGATCGCCATCACTTCGCCGGTCGCCTTCATCTGCGTGCCGAGGCCACGGTCGGCCAGCGGGAACTTGTCGAAGGGCCAGCGGGGAATCTTGACGACCACATAGTCGAGCGCTGGCTCGAAGGCGGCGACCGTCTTGCCCGTGACCTCGTTGGTGATCTCGTCGAGCCGCTTGCCGATGGCGATCTTGGTGGCGACGCGCGCGATGGGATAGCCGGTCGCCTTGGAGGCAAGCGCCGAGCTGCGGCTGACGCGCGGATTCACCTCGATGACGTAGTAGCGGAAGCTGTAGGGGTCGAGCGCGAACTGGATGTTGCAGCCGCCCTCGACACCCAGCGCCGTGATGATGCGTACCGCCGCTGTTCGCAGCATCTGGTACTCTTTGTCGGAGAGCGTCTGGCTGGGCGCGACGACGATGCTGTCTCCGGTGTGAACGCCCAGCGGATCGAAGTTTTCCATGTTGCAGACGGTAATGCAGGCGCCCGCCGCATCGCGGATGACCTCGTACTCGATCTCTTTCCAGCCGCCGAGGTACTGCTCGACGAGAATCTGATGGATCGGGCTGGCGTCGAGGCCGCGCCGCGCGATGCGGGCCAGCTCCTCGCGGGTGCGGGCGATGCCGCCGCCGGTGCCGCCGAGAGTGAAAGCCGGACGGATGACCGCTGGCACGCCAATAGCCTCATCGGAGAAGGCCAGCGCGTCTTCCAGCGTCGAGACGGTCTTGCTGGGCGGCACGGCCAGCCCGAGGCCAACCAGCAACTGCTTGAAGAGCTCGCGGTCCTCGGCCTTCTTGATCGTGTCGAGCGGCGTGCCAAGCAGCTGGACGTTGAACTCTTCCAGCACGCCCGCCTCAGACAGCGCGACCGCCAGGTTCAGACCCGTCTGCCCGCCAAGCGTGGCCAGCAGCCCATCCGGCCGCTCGCGCGCGATCACGCGCCGCACCGATTCGACGGTCAGTGGCTCGATGTAGGTGGCGTCTGCCAACCCTTCATCGGTCATGATCGTCGCTGGGTTCGAGTTGACCAGGATGACGCGCTTGCCCTCCTCACGCAGCGCCCGGCAGGCCTGCGCTCCCGCGTAGTCGAACTCGGCGGCCTGCCCGATGATGATCGGGCCAGACCCGATGACCAGCACACTCTGTATATCGTCGCGCGTCATGACGCTCGCTCCTCAAAAACAGACGTTCAATGTTACTCGGATGTTCGTTATCTCGTCAGGCCGGGCGCTCGTAGAGCGCGGCCCAACCTTCCTCGGCCTCGCCGCGATAGGTGAAGCCGAGCCGTTCGTAGTACGCGCGCAGAGCGGGATTGGCCGCCATGCAGTCGAGCCGCAGCCAGCGGCGACCACTCGTGCGAACCCGCTGGCCCGCCCAGTCGAGCAGCGCCGCGCCCACGCCCAGACCCGCGACCGCGCGTCGCACACATAGCCCATGGACATAGCCCGCATCGGGCGACCGCTCGCCCCACATCTCCGGGTCGTCCCACTGAAGCGTGAGCTTGCCTACGGGCTCGTCGTCGCGCCGCAGCAGATAGACCGCATGCCCCACGCGGAGCTCTTCCACGACCATCACTGGCGTGAACTGTCCCGGCGCCCACTGGCGCAACCCACCCGCTGTCAGCCAGGCCGCCGCCTCATCGTAGAGCGCGACCAGCGTGGCAGCGTCCGCCTCCGCGGCCCGCGTCAGGTGGTAGCGCCCGCGTGGGTCGGAAGGGATGGCCAGCGACGCCTCGTCCGTCGCGCTCACCCTGCCGTCGCCGTGAGCCGCCCGCGCTCGCGCTCGATCATCTGGGCGAAGCGGTCGAAGAGGTAGTGATTGTCCTCTGGACCCGGCGACGCCTCCGGATGATATTGCACCGAGAAGACGGGCAGCTCCTCATGCGCCAGCCCCTCCACACTGTTGTCGGAGAGGTTGATGTGGCTGACGTAGAAGCCGCTCTCAGATGGCAGCGTGTCAGCGAGCACCTGAAAGTTGTGGTTCTGCGACGTCACTGTGACACGCCCGGTTCGTACCTCGCGCACAGGATGATTCGCGCCGTGGTGGCCGAAGAGCAGCCGCCCGGTATGCGCGCCTGCCGCCAGCCCGATGATCTGGTGACCCAGGCAGATGCCCATCACGGGCATGCGCTCGTCGTAGATTAGCGTTTTCGTCAGCGCTACCAGCGCCGCGACACTCTCTGGGTCACCTGGGCCATTCGAGAGCAGCACGCCGTCGGGCGCGATCTCTTTGACCGTCGCCAGGTCCACCCGGTGCGGCGCGACGATGACCTCCATTCCATGCGAGACGAGCTGGCGGGCGATGTTGCGCTTGAAGCCGGTATCGATCAGCAGCACACGCGGTGGCTTCGCGTCTTTCGCGCCTGTCACGCCCTTGGCGCCCTTGGCCTTCTTCGCGGTGATGGCGACGACAGGCTTTGTCTCCCAGGGCGCCAGCGTCTCAGTCGAAACCTCGCCGACGACATCCAGCTCCGAGACGGAGAGCACACGCTTCGCAGCCGCCACCAGCGCCGCGACGTCCGGCTGCTCACCCTCATGGTAGAGGCGAATGACGGCGCGCAGCGAGCCAGCCTCGCGCAGGTGGCGCGTCAGCGCGCGGGTGTCGAGATCGTAGATGCCGGGGATGCCGTTGCGGCGCAGGTAATCGTCGATGCTCTGGCCGCCGCGCCAGTTGCTATACTCGTCGCACCACTCGCGCACGATCAGCGCGGAGATCCACGGACGGCGTGACTCCACATCCTCATCGGCGATGCCATAGTTGCCGATCAGCGGATAGGTCATCGTCACCATCTGTCCGCGATAGGACGGATCGGTGCAAATCTCCTGGTAGCCCGTCATCGCCGTCACGAAGACGACCTCGCCACGCCGCCCGCTTTCCAGCGCCTCCAGCGAACCGAATGGCTTTCCGTAGAAGATCGTTCCATCTTCAAGGGCCAGCGCAGCGACCAAATCGCTCATCTCATGCTCCACAATCGTCCTCCTCAGCGATCGCTCGCGGTTAGTCATTCAGTGTCGCGCAGTGTCGCGGCTGGCTCGTCCGCGGCGTCGTAGACCATGCGCCCGCCGAGCCAGGTCTGGCGCACGCGCCCGCGCAGCCGTACGCCCGCCAGCGGTGTGTTCTTGCCCAGCGAGGCGAAGCGCGCCGGGTCCATCGTCCACTCCTCCGCTGGATCGAAGATCACCAGGTCGGCCAGCGCGCCCGGCTCCAGCGTGCCAGCATCGAGCCCCCAGGCCTGCGCGGGGCGCACGGTCAGCGCGGCGATCAGCGTCGTCAACGGTAGCTGGCCCGTGTGAACGAGCGTCAGCAGCGCCGCCAGCGCCGTCTCGAAGCCCGAGATGCCAAACGCCGCCTCGCCAAACTCGCCATCTTTGTCAACCTGTGTATGCGGCGCGTGGTCGGTTGCGATGGCGTCAATCGTGCCATCGAGCAGTCCCGCCAGCAGCGCCGCGCAGTCTTCGGCCGTGCGCAGCGGCGGATTGACCTTGGCGTTGGCGTCGTAGCGCGGGCCCTCGGGCAGCGCCTCGCCCGTCAGCGCCGTCAGCGCCTCCGCCAGTGGTCCAGTGCGCTCGCCCGCCACCCAGTCGTCCGTCAGCAGCAGGTGATGCGGCGTGACCTCGGCGCTGACGGCCAGTCCCGCCAGCTTCGCCGCGCGCACCAGGTCAACCGCGCCCGCCACGCTCAAGTGCGCGGCGTGGTAGCGGGCGCCTGTCGCGCGCACCAGCTCCAGATCGCGCGCCAGCATCACTACCTCGCCAGCGGCCGGCCAGCCCTTCAGGCCGAGTCGTGTCGCGGCGGCGCCTTCGTGCATCACGCCCGCGCCGACCAGCTCCTCATCCTGGCAATGCTCAACAATCGGCAGGCCCAGCGGCGCGGCGTATTCGAGCGCGTGGCGCATGACCTTGCCGCTGCTGACGGGCCGGCCATCGTCAGAGAAGGCGACCGCGCCCGCCTCGGCCAGTTCGCCCATCTCGCTCAGCTCGGCCCCCTGCTCGCCCTTGCTGATGGCCGCGATGACGCGCACATGCGCGTCAGCCTCAGCCGCCGCCCGCTGAACAAACTCGACGCCAGCGCGGGTGTCGATCACTGGATTCGTGTTGGGCATGGCGCAGATCGTCGTGAAGCCGCCATGCGCGGCTGCGCGGGCGCCCGTCAAAATCGTCTCTTTCGCCTCGAAGCCCGGCTCGCGCAGGTGCGCGTGCAGGTCCACGAAGCCCGGCGCGACCACCCAGCCAGCGGGCAGGTCGATCACGCGAACGCGACGTCCCTCGGCCTCCATCCGGCCCAGCGCGCGGGTTACATCTGGCCCCAACAGCGCGCTCTCGCCGGAGCCGCTCGCCAGCCCACACGCCACGATGCGCCCATCGCTGATGACCACCGCGCCCGGCCCATCCATCGCCCGCGCGGGATCGATCATGCGCGCTCCCCGCAGCAGGACGGCCGCGCCGCGCTGACCACTGTCTCTATCCGCCATATCCGCCATATCCGCCATGTCGATCTTCTTCTCTCGCTGTTCTCAGTCTGGCTGTGCTCTGTCGCGAGTTCTCGCGGCCATGCGTGGCCGAGGCTGCGCCTTATGGCTGAGGGCGCTCCGTCAGCGCGCGCCCGATCATCTCCAGCGCGGCCATGCGGGTCGCGACACCGTTGCTCACCTGCTCTTCGACCAGTGACGTCGCGCCATGCGCCACGTCTGGATCGATCTCGACACCCTCATTCATCGGGCCGGGATGCATCACCAGCGCGCCGGGGTTTGCCAGCGCCAGCCGCTCCGTCGTTAGTCCGTAGCGCCGGGTGTACTCGCGCAGCGAAGGCAGCAAGCCCGCCTGCTGGCGCTCACGCTGCAAGCGCAGGGCCATCACCACATCGGCGCCCTCCAGCGCGGCCTCGATGCGCGGCTCGACGCTGACCTTGCGCCGCTCGCCGGTTCCCGGCACGGGGCGCGTGGTGTAGGCAGTCGCGATGTCCGTGGCCATCAGCGTTGGCGGCGCGCAGAGGACGACCTCGGCTCCCATCGCCGTCAGCGACCAGAGGTTCGACCGGGCGACCCGGCTATGCAGGATGTCGCCCAGGATGACGACCCGCCGACCCGCCAGCGCGCCAAGATGGCGCTGCATCGTGACGAGGTCGAGTAGCGCCTGCGTCGGATGCCCGCGCCAGCCGTCGCCAGCGTTGACCACCGCGCCGCGAATGTGCCGCGCGATGACATCAGGCGCGCCCGACTGCGACGAGCGCACGACGATGATGTTCGCGCCGAGCGCCTGCAATGTCTCAACGGTGTCGCGCAGCGACTCACCCTTGGTGACGCTGCTCGATGACGCGGAGACGCTGGCGACATCCGCGCCCATGCGCCGCGCCGCTAGCTCGAAGGAGACGCGTGTGCGCGTGCTGTTCTCATAGAAGAGCGTCACCAGCAGCAGGCCGCGCAGGGCATCGAAGCGCCGGGTTGGCTCGGCCAGCGCCTCGCGCATGTAGGCGGCGCGGTTGACGACGGCTTGTAGCTCGTCGGGTGTCCAGCCGTCCAGATCGATCAGTTCACGCCTGCGCGGCAGAGCGTCGGCGGTCTCGGCGGGCGCGAGGCAACGCTTTAACGTCTGTGTCGTCGTCTCGTCACTTCCCTCGCGGCTCACTCGCCCTGCCCTGGCCGCCGAATCAGCACGACAGCGTCGGTATCATCTGTCTCGATCAACCGCACGGCGATGCGCTCGCTCATCGCGGTAGGCACGTTCTTGCCCACGTAGTCCGCGCGGATGGGCAGCTCACGATGGCCGCGATCGACCATCACAGCGAGCTGGATGCGTCGGGGGCGTCCGTGGTCGAGCACGGCTTCCAGACCTGCACGCGCGGTGCGCCCGGTGAAGAGCACGTCATCCACCAGCACGATCACACGCCCGGCGACCTCGACGGGCAGCGGCTGATGGCGCGCGGCGCGCTCCACGGTGCGAGCGCTGCGGTCGGGCAGATCGTCGCGGTAGTCGGTGACATCCAACTCGGCCACCGGCGGCTCGACGCCCTCCAGTTCGCGGATGCGCTCGGCCAGCCGCCTGGCGATTGGCGCGCCACGCCTGCGCAGCCCTAGTAGTGTCAGGTCGCTCGCGCCGCCATTGCGCTCGACGATCTCATGTGCGATCCGCGAGATGGCGCGGCGCATCTCGACATCGTTGAAGATGACCTTCTCGACGTCGTCGTTTCCTTTGCCTGTCGCCCCACTCATGCGGCGCCTCCTTTCTGACTGATCTGACTCACGGGCCTCGTCGGCGAGGTCGTCATCGGCTCCACGACGCGGGCGTCGCAGGGCAAAAAAAGACCTCCACGCCCATCGCGCCGGATGAGGTGAAGGTGAGAGTATCGATCCCGCCCGACGTTTCGCGTCGAATGCGTCGAGTAGCTCTGATTGGACTGTCGCTGGTTTTCGCGCAGCATGGCGCGCAGGGTCATTTCTCCACTCCTTCTCAGCCTCGCAGGACTGATCTTAAAGGATATCTCAGGAGAGTATATCACGCGGTAGGAGGTTAAACAAGTCATGCTGCCGTCGTCGGTTGCGCCAAAATCGGGGTGGCTGGGAGGCGAGCTGGCGGTTTCAGCCGCCCGCCAGCTTTCGGGTTGTCAGGAGCCTACGAGCAGGCTCTCCGTCCAGGCGCGAGCGGCCACGCCACCGGGCGCGGTGATCGTCTGCCAGAAGCCCAGCGCTCGCGAACGCTCACGCAGCGGCGCCGTCGTTGCGACGGATAGCGCATCGCCTGGCTGTGTCGCGCGGATGTATTCGAGGCGATAGAAGCGTGGACGCGGCCGAACAGGCGTCCCGGTCAGCGCGCCCTGCGCGGCGGTCTGAGCGGCGGCCTCGTGAAACCAGTCGAGGTAGACGCAGTTGTTGATGTGTTGCTGAGTGTCGGCTTCATAGTCGCGCGCGATCAGGCTCATCTCGCTGATGATTGGCGCGTCGCTGAGCAGCGGCTCGGGCTGGCGCGCTCGCATCGCATGGCCCCACGGTCCCATGCGCGTGGTGATCTCGTCCGGGATGCGCGCGGGTGTCAGTCTCACGCGGTCAATATAGGCCCAGCGCGCGGAGGCGCGAGCGACGAGGCGACCTGTATCAGCGTGGATGATCAGGTAGTCGCGTGTGGCCTGCACGCGCCGGAAGTCCGCGACCCAGGTGAAGAGCCGCAGCTCATCGTCAATGCCTGGCAGATCGCCCAGCAGCAGCGACATCTCGCGCACGACCCATGCGGTGTTGTGGTCGCGATACCAGCGGTTGTCGAAGCCCAGCGCGGCGGAGGCGCGAGTCGCCAGATGCTCCAGATAGCGTAAGACGGTCCCCGGCGAGATCACGTCACCACGGCTCGCCTCATAGCTGCGCACCGTTAGCCTGCTCTCGAAGGCCTGTGGTGGGACACGCAGGGCGCCGCGCGCCGCGCGTCCAACAGCGCGTCGCTCCGTCTCGATCGGCTCCGTCTCGATCGGCTCCGTCTCGATCAGATCCTCGTCCGTGGTTGCCATGTGTCGCTCTCGATCCTCCGTCGCCTGTGGTGGTTTGTCGCACGATGCTGTGGACGGCATGCCGCTATCCTGCCCCATCACTGTAGACAGCGCGCGCCGAGGCTGTCAAACGGCGCTAGCGGCTGGATGGCGGGCGACGATCGAGTGAGCGGCGAGTGCGGCGTGAGAGCGCGGGCGAAGCAGCTCGACCGTGTGCGCCCGAGGTGATGACGGACGTGGTAGACGCGGTGGTTGTGGCGCGATGGGTCCGCGTAGCGTGTTGAGAGGACGCCTGGCGAGACTTCGGCGCCATGACTGGCTCATTGCGGCGCTGCCAGCGGGTCAGCGCGATGATGAACGACGCCAGCGTCAGAAGATGCACGACGGTGCACCATTCACAGATGCGCTGCACCAGCACGATCTCGCAATAGACGAGGTACATGACGAACGCCAGCCCAACGAGGGTCAGCAGCAGGGTCGTGACTCGAAGTCGTGGATCTTCGGCCTCGTCGCGCGCTGCCCAGCGCAGTCCCAGGCCAGCAAGGCCGCCCAGCGCGATGAACCAGAGCATGCCAGGGATGGTGATGGGGATCGTCGTGCCGGGAACGACGGAGTAGGCGCTGGTCGTCACCGACTGGCAGCTCACCAGCCCACCTGTGTTGCAGACAAGCGGCACAGCGCTGTCATAGTGGACGATGGTGAGGTAGATCGAGACGCCCAGCCCGACCACCGCCATCACGAGCAGCGCCGACAATCCAGGCTGCTCGCGCACGAACGCCAGCAGACGGCTCATCGGCGTCTCGGTCTGCTCATCACCTTGTGGCGCTATGCTTCCCATCGTCACGCTCGCCTCCTCACTGATCTCTGACTGGTCTTTGGGCTGCTGTCCGCTGCTGTCCGCGCGCTGGCGACATGCCGTTACTTCGGCTGGGGCAGCGCCGCTTCGAGCTGCTGAATCACGGGCAGATCGCAGGCGCTGCCAGGCTGGTTGTTCGTTAGCTTGCAGATGGCGGCGGTCTGCTCGTTCGCGCCGCCGACAATCGCTTTGGTCACATCACTAGTGGGATTGTTCAGCTGCGCGGCGATCTGCTGCCATGTCAGCCCCTGGAGCATCGTCGGCGCGAAGAGTCCACTCGTCGTCACATACTGGTTGCCATAGCTCATGAACGGGACACCACCCGGCTGTGTGGTATAGGGCGCAATGTCATAGGTGGCGAGCGCGCGCGCGGCGGATGGCCCTGGCGTGGCGAGCGCTTTTCCGTTGCGGTCAGCGTCCTCAGTCGCAGTGAAGGTGATGTACTGGCTCGTATAGGTCACATGCTGGAATGAGAACGTCGCCGTGCTGGGAAACACATCCGAAGTAGATGACCGCATCAGCGTCAGCCCGCGGAAGGAGCCGAAGCGACTCAGCGCTACCACTGTTGACCAGCGGGTCGCGGCGCAGTAGGGACACCAGTCCGCGCCGATATAGACGACCCCTGGCTTGCCATTCGCCGTTAGTGGCGCGGTTCCCTTTGGCGTCGCCTGAAAGGCCTTCAGCGCTGTTCCCGCCCCCACGGTCGTTGTGACCGACTGCGGGACGGTTGTGACGTCCTTCAGCACACTCGCCGGAGCTGGGTCGCCAATGCCCACTGAGGTTTTCTGATTCTGAATCTGCGCGAAGATGATGAACGCCGCGATCAGAACCACCACGGCGCCGACCGTGAGCAGTGTTCCCAGGTTGCGCCGCCACCACGGCGCCCGACCGTAGCGGCTGCGGGTCGCATGCGCCGCCCCTGCGCCGCCGGTGCGCTCGCGCATCGAGGCCAGCCGCGACGAGCCGCCCGCTCGCGCTGTGGCGGCTGCTGAGGCCCCCGGTTTCGCGAGGACTTTAGGCTGCGGCGCGTCGTTCGCGCTCCCCTGCGCAGGTCGCTGGTTCTGCGGTCGCGGGCGTTGTTGCGGTCGCTGCTGTGGGCGCTTCGCTTTCGCCATGGTCGGCTCAGTCTCCTCCAGGTTGCTGGCGTTGCCCCTTCACCAAAGGGCTATGCCGCGCTCGTGTGCGCGCATGTGTGAACATCTATGAGCGAGCGTTGATGATGTCGTCGCGTCACTCCGTCGTTGGAGTTATTCATGGCGCGATGGAGCCGCTCGCTCCGGTCGCCGTGTCAGACGCCGCCTGCGCCGCCTGTGCTGACTGCGCCGCTATCCATGGCATAGCTCCATTGTCCGCGCCTATGTCAATCTCTTCCGCGTCTTGCTCGAACTCGCCCGCGGCCTTGCGCTCCGCGTGATCTTGATCGCGTATCCAGAGGAAGAACGCCGCGCTCAGGCCGATCAAATAGGGAATGTTGGTGGGCAGCCACATGATGAGTCCGCCTAGCTGTTGATCGCCCAGCGGCGAGAGCCCCCAGACGCGCGGCGCACTGACATAGGGCGTGTAGAGTGGCGTCGATGCAAAGGTGATCAGCGCCCCAAGCGCGACCATCGGCTGGCAGCCAACAAAGAGGTAGAGCACCGCGAAGCCGCGCGAGATGCGCGGAATCAGCGGCGTTGGGCTGAGAACCGGCAGCCAGTAGAGGATGCCGAAGACCAGGAAGGTCAGATGCTCGACGATATGAACGGTATCGTTGGTCAGCGTCAGGTCATAGAGTGTTGGCGCATGCCAGAGCCAGATATCGGCCTGGAAGACGCCAAATGCGACGATGGGATGCGCCAGCCAGCGCATGACCGTTCGCACGCCCTGATTGCGCAGGGGTATCTCCGCCAGCCAGCGTGGGATGCCGAGCAGCAGCAGCGGCGGCGCGACGACAGCGATCAGCATATGCTGAATCATATGCGCGCTGAAGAGGTACTCGTCGCCAAGGGTGTCGAGTGGCGAGATGAGCGAGAGCGCCAGCGTGACCCACCCCACGATGAAATACGTGATCTGCGCGCGGCTGACCTGTTCCGCTGGACGCCAGCGCCGCCGACCTGGGCCAATGGCATAGAGGTAGGCGCCCAGGATCAGCGCCAGACCCATCAGCAATATGGGATCGAATGTCCACTGGAGCCACAGATTACCCATCGCTTCCAGGTGCGCTATCTGATGCGCTGCCCGCGTGAGGGTCGCAATGGTCGCAATGGTCGCAAGGGTGGCGGGAATCATCTGCAAGGGCTTCGCTTTCAATCTCGCGCACGCCGTAGGCGACCGCTTATCCGCAATCTGCGCGGTGAGATTCGACATATCATTCTAGACTCGTATTGTATGCGCCATGCACGAGACGCCGCTATAGGGAGACTACCTGAGGGGCAGGCGCGCCACCTACCGAGCCTGCCAGGGGTGTCGCTGGTGGGTCAAACATCGGACATAGGCAGTTTTGCAGCTTGGCCGGACGATGGCGAAAGCCAGTACCACGTTCTACTCCACCGTCTTTTGGCGAGCGTTAGCGCGAGGACTGTGGCGGCGGAAAGCATGGCGGTAACGGTGAGCGTCGATACCACAACCTCTCTCTGAATGGTGGATGTGCGAGGGCCGATTCCTGCGAAGACGATACTCATGAGAGTCACATTGACGATAGACAAGCGCACGGCGTTGGCTTACGACGCGCCCGCACCAGGCGACTGTATAGCTGGATTGGCAGGACACAATGATGCTCTCCCCTCCGATCTAACTTCCCTTTGCCTTCTCGCGGATGTGCTGCGCGCTAAGCGTGCTAGCAACTCTTCACCGCACTCATGTGATAACACGCCCGGTTGGTTGCGCTATGCGCCGTATTCTAACCATTGACAGGGATCTGTTATGACGTATTGGCTGTCAACGATCATTGCTCTACAGTGCAAGCTGGCATATAATCGAGTTTGCTTTTGATATGTCCGGCTGCTTTTAGAATCCAGAAGGGAAACCAGTGTGAAACCAATGCGAACCGTGAGAAACGCAGTCCTCTTCTCGGCGCTTCTCCTCTTGACTGCGTGTGGCTCTGGCGCACCAGCGAGTACAACGTCGTCGACGGGCGCTTCCGCACAACCAACAGCAACGTCAACTCCGTCAGTTCCGCACCTTGGGAAATCCGGAGATCAGATTCTGGCAGGTTTGAAGGGTGAGGGACTTCCAATTGGGGATACCTTCACATACACTGCTGAAAACGATCCAAACAATCTGTTGGGTCGCCCCGGCCAGTA
>DASQSS010000207.1:0-10517 GCA_035642255.1 Ktedonobacterales bacterium
TGGTGCATTTGCAGAGTGGGAAGTTTGTCGCCTTCGACGCGACCTGCACACATCAAGGCTGCCCCGTTTCGTACGATCCGTCGAGCCAGCTTTTGCTCTGCCCTTGCCACGGCGCGGCGTTCGATCCCGCCCAGAGCGCGGCGGTCGTGCAGGGGCCCGCGTCAACGCCACTCACCCCCGTCAGTGTGAACGTTGATCAGTCGAGCGGGACGATTACGTTGAACTAGAGGGAAGGCGCGCCTGGCTCCTGACGAGGCGCTAGCTCGCTAGCTATAGGTTGACCTGTGCGCGATGTGCGACAAAAGACCGTCAAATAAAGGACACACAGAGCATGCCCGCGATTCACCCGGTCGAATTCCACCCCCTCATTGTGCATTTTCCTATCGCGCTTCTCATCCTCAGTGTCATATTCGACTTCCTTGGCGTCTTTCTGCGCCGCTGGGGGCTGACGGAAGCGGCTACCTGGATGCTCGTCTTCGGCACGCCGAGCGCGGGTGTGGCGCTGCTCTCTGGCTGGGTGAGCGAGCATTACGTCACCGTCGGCGCCGCGGGCGACATCCTGCACCTGCATAAAGTAGTCGCCGTGCTGACGACCTGTCTCTTCAGCTTGTTGCTCTTTGTGCGGCTCGTGTGGTTGGCTCCGCGCGGCTTCGCGCTCTTCAAGCGAGTGACGGCGCTGCAGCCTGTTGTCGCCTCGGCTGACGGCGCGCTGCGAATGATCGCCCCGAAGCTCTACGCGCCCGCGCTGCCGCGCTCCGCGATCGCGCTCTATCTCGCACTGAGCGTTGTCGCAGTGGGACTGCTTGGCCTGACAGGCTACCTCGGCGGCGCGCTCGTCTACGATCACGGTGTTGGCGCGCCCTCAGGACTCATCTCCATCCTGTTCTGATCAGCGGTGGATTGCTGGCGCGCCAGCGCATCGCGTGCGCCGTATCAGCGGTATGCTACAGAGGACTTCCGATGTGTGATGGCCACCATCGGCAGCGCCTGAGGGGTAGCGGCATGCGAGATGTGAGACGATTGCGAGGCAATGACGCTGAGAAACTGGCGAAGCGAGGGGATAGCTGTCCGCCGTTGACGATCACGAGCCGGGTCAGTTTCAGGAGCGTTGGGAGCGTGTTGAGCGTGTTGAGCCTGTTGAGCGGCGCCAGCATCCTGAGTATCGGCAGCGCAGGTTCAATCCTCAGCATCGGCAGCACAGGAAGCATCCTGAGTATCGGCAGCGTAGGCTCAATCCTCAGCATCGGCAGCGTGGGCGCGCTTGGAGGTATTGGCGCGCGGGGCAGGAAGAAGAGGCGCGGCGACAGGGAGCATCGATGATGGCGCACGATCTGACGACCACCGTAGCGCTCGTGGCGGGCGATCGCTTCACCGCCACGACTGGCTCTGGTGGGCAAACGCTGCTGGAGCCAGCGAGCGACATGGCGCCGACCGGCGCTGTGAGCCCGATGGAAGCGCTGCTCGTGGCGCTGGGCGGCTGCCTCGGCATGAGCGTCACGCCGATTCTACGCAAGACGCGCCAGCAGTTCGCGCGCTATGAGATTCACGTCCGTGGTGTCCTGAGCGAGCGGCTCCCGCGCGTCTTTGAGGCGATCTCTGTCGAGCATGTTATCGCTGGCGACGGACTCGACCGCGTGGCCATCGAGCGCGCCCTGAGTCTGGCCGAGACACGCTATTGTGGGGTCAGCGCGATGCTGGGCAAGGCGGTCCAGATCACCCATCACCTGACGCTCACGGCGTCGTAGTCGTCCGGCGCCATCCTCCGCGCATGGGATACACTGCCACCTGAGCGATCGGAGTCGTCCGCGTCGTCGGAGTTGCCCGAGCCAACCGTCCGCGCGGCGCCTCGCCGGCGCTCATTCATCACAGGTATCACGACAGCAGTTCAACCGTCACAACCAATGCGAGAGCGAGGATAGACACTGTGCCACATCGACCACACGGGGGACCGCACAAGCCGGAGCGCGAGGACCATTCACAGCATGCCGAGCAGCACGACGCTGGCGATGGGAGCCACAGCGCCGAGGAGTATCTTGGCGGCGAACGCATTCACGCCAACCGCATCACCCCGGGGATCAGCGCCGCTGACCTGATTGACAGCTCCTTCCAGGCGTACAACGCCGGACGTCTCAATGAGGCGGCGCGTCTTTACGCTGATCGAATGCTTGACCCCGAGCAAGATGTGACGATCTGCCTGACCATCGCGGGCGCGATGACGCCAGCAGGTGTGGGCGGCGGCATCATCTCGCTGATGGAGCGTGGCGCGATTGACTTCATGGTCAGCACGGGCGCAAACCTGTACCACGACATCCACCACGCGCTGAACTTCGCGCTGCATCGTGGCAGCTTCAAGCTCGACGACCCGGAGTTGCACGAGGCGGGCGTCATTCGCATCTATGACGTGCTGTTCCGCGACGAGGTGCTACTCGACACGGATAGCTTTCTGCGCGAGATCTTCAAGACGTTCCCACAGCGCCCGATGTCCACCGCCGAGCTGCATCATCTGATCGGCGAGAAGCTGCTGGAGCTGGGCGTGCAGCCGGAGCAGTCGGTATTGGCGATGGCGGCGCAGTGGAACGTGCCAATCTACACCTCCTCACCCGGCGATTCCTCCATCGGCATGAATCTGGCCCGGCATCAGCTCGACGGCTACGCGCTGACGATTGACCCCCTCTATGACGTCCATGAGACGACCGCGATCGTGCAGGCGGCGACGCGCAATGGCGTCATCATTCTCGGCGGAGGTTCGCCGAAGAACTTCTACCTCCAGACGCAGCCGCAGCTCTGGGAGGTGTTGGGCATCAACAAGGGCGGCCACGACTACTTTATCCAGATCACCCAGGACGCGCCGCACTGGGGCGGACTCTCCGGCGCGACACCATCCGAGGCCGTCTCGTGGGGCAAGATCAAGCCGGAACTGCTGAGCGACTCGGTGGTGGTCTATGCTGATACGACGCTGGCGTTCCCGCTGCTGGCCGCCTATGCTATCACACGAGCGCAGCCGCGCAAGCGGCGCGAGCTCTACACGCAGCGTGAGCAGATGCTGGCGGACCTGCGCGCGGCCTACCAGAAGAATGCGGGCGCGGCCACAGCGGACGCCGAGGCGAGGTGACACGCCCGCGCGTCCATTATCCCTGACGAGAGGAGACCGACCATGCGTGAGACGCTGGATGACATCGCTCGATGGCTGGCTGAGGGCAAGCGTGTGGCGCAGGCGACGGTGGTATCGCTGGTTGGCTCCGCACCGCGTCGCGCTGGCGCGACACTGGTGGTGAGCGACGCGGGCGACATCGCTGGCTCAGTCAGCAATGGCTGTGTCGAGCCAGATGTGGTGGAGCAGGCCCAGCGGGTCATGCGCTCAGGCAAGCCGCGTCTGCTGACCTACGGTGTCAGCGAGGAGCAGAACTACGAGCGCATTGGCCTCTCGTGCGGCGGCGAGATTCGTGTCTTCATCGAGCGGATCGAGGGGAGTCCAGAGTTGGACGCGCTGGAGGCAGCGCATGGCGAAGGTCGCCCTGCTGTTCGCGCGATGGTGATCGCGGCGCCTGCGGAGTGTTCTGTGGCGCTGGGCGAGACGCTGACGCTGGTGGACGGCGCGGAACCAGCGGGCGCGCTGTTCATCTCACCATTGGGCGGCGCCGTCGCGGCTCGGGCGCGCGAGCTGCTCGGCGCGCTGAGCCCAGTGGCCGAGCAGATGCCCCTGACAGTCGCGCCGGAGCCAGAGAGTGAGGTAGAGGTCTTTTACCAGACGTTGACCCCACCTCGAGCGCTGGTGATCGTCGGAGCGGGCCACATCTCCATCCCACTCACACAGCTGGCGAAAGTGATGGGCTACCACGTCACGGTGGTGGACCCTCGTGAGGCATTCAACACACGCGAGCGACTGCCCGATGCCGACGAACTGCTGCTCGACTGGCCCGATGAGGCGCTAGAGCGGTTGCCGATCAACGCTGCGACCGCGGTGACCATCCTCACTCATGACGAAAAGTTCGATACGCCGTCGCTGGTCGTGGCCCTGCGCAAGGGCGCTGGCTACGTGGGGATGGTTGGCAGCCGTGGCACCCGCGCCAAGCGCGACGAGGCGCTGCGCGCTGCAGGCGTCGGCGAGGATCTCATCGCACGCATCCACGGTCCCATTGGCCTCGACATCGGCGCGCGCACGCCCGATGAGATCGCGCTCGCCATTCTCGCCCAGATCGTCGCCAGCGCGCGCGGCAAGGCGTGATTGTCCCTCAGCCTTGCGTGGCTGAGTCTGGCTGACTCTTGCGCCAGAGGGGTAAGCGCACGGTGACAGTCGTACCGGCGCCAACAGCGCTGGTGAGGCTCATCGCGCCGCCCTGCGCCTCCACCAGGCTCCGCGCGATAGCCAATCCAAGGCCGCTGCCGCCCGCGTGCTCCTGGGACCGCGCGGGCCGGGTCCGCTCGGTAGAACCGTTCGAATCATCAGCCAACGTCGCATCGTGCGCGGGCGCGGGCCGCGTCCTGGCATATTCGGCGGCTGCATGTATGGCGCCGCGTACCATTGCTGGGTCTCAGGCGGCTGATTCTCCGGAAACCCCATCTCATGCTCGTCCATTCTGACTCCTCTGTGCGTATGTGGCGCTGACTCATTGGGAGGACACTGTCAGCGTATCGGCCTGAAGGGTAGCGCCAGCCTCCCACAGAAGCACAGTACTGCGCGAAGTTGAAAGGATGAGCGCCCTTCGCTGAAATTTCGCTGAAGACGAGTGGCTCTATTCTCGTTATTCGAGGTCCACAGAATCGTCACAGGAAGTAGCGAGTCAGCGGTTCGTATGTCAGCGTATCTGGGGTGTCGAGGTTGGGCGCATGTTTGGCCAGGGAGAGGTCACAGTAGGGCCAGCGCGACGACGTACGAACGGCGCTGTAGCGCGAGCGTGGCGCTGGTCGCTGCGCACGCGCGCCCTGCAACCCATCCGCATGACGCGCGGCGACTGGGGCTACATTCTATCCATCTTGGCGCTGAGTCGCCTGCTGATCATCGTCGTCGGGCTGATCGGTACGGCGATGTTTCCCGCGCTAGGCCCGCGTCAAATGTGGGTGATGCAGCCAATCACATGGCGGACGCTCAACCGCTGGCCTGCCCTCTTCGACCACTTTGACAGCGGATGGTACATCGGCATCTCGCACGGCTACCCCGCCTTGATTCCTGGAAACTCGGAGCCACTGCGTACCTGGGGCTTCCTTCCCGGTTACCCCATCGCTTTGCACATTGTCGCTCTGGCGCTCGGCGTCCTGCACATCCACGGGCCAGTGGATGTCATCGCGGGCGTCCTCGTGTCGTATGCCGCGCTCGTTGGCGCGACCGTCTATCTGTATCGCCTGACCGCCGGAGAACTCGATCGCGTCGCCGCGCGCCGCGCCGTGACTTACCTGCTGGTATTTCCAACATCACTCTTCCTCTCGGCGGTCTATCCCGAGGCGCTGCTGATGCTCGCGACGGTCGGCGCGTTCTACCACGCGCGTCGCCGCCAGTGGCTCATCGCCGGACTGCTCGCGGCTGTCGCGGTTGTGACCCATACCGAGGGCGCGATTGCGCTCGTTCCGCTCACATGGGAGTTTCTGGCCTACTATTGGAACTCAGGTGGCTGGCTCCAGTGGCGGATGCTCAAGCTCAGCTGGCTGCTCGGCCCGCCATTGGCTGCGCTCGGCGTCTATGCGCTCTACAGCCACGCCCACACGGGCTACTGGCTGGCGTTCTCGACCTCACAGAACCTCGCCTGGGGACATCGGCTCTCGCCGCCGATCTATCCCTTCATCGGGTTTCTGCTGCATCCCGGCATCGGCTCCACGTTTGACTTCGACTTCCGCCTGCTCAACATCGTCGTCGCGGTCGTCGCGCTTGCGCTCAGTGTCGCGGCGTTCCGTCGGCTGCCACCCGCCTATGGCCTGTCAATTCTGCTCGGTGTGCTGCTACCGCTCTCGACCGATGGTAGCCACACCCACTCACTTGCTCGCCACGTTGGATCACTCTTCGCCTTCTTCATTGCGCTAGCGGCGTGGAGCCTGAAGCAGCGCTGCGCGCCGTCGGGTGAAGTCGTCAGCGAGCCAGCCAGCGTGGTTTCACTTGAGCTGCGCGACCGCGTAGCGCTGCTGCCAAGCCTGATGTTGCTCGCCGTCTTCACGCTCATGTTTACCGCTGGTGTCTGGGCTGCCATTTGACGGCCACGACCCAGGCGCAACCCGCTAGTATCATGGGCAGCGACAAATCAGGCTTGCCAGCCTTTCATCTCGGCAACGCGCTGCTGGCGGACGCCCTCGTCATTGCGGCGCTTCGTTCGTGTGAGCGCGGCATGGCAGGAAGGCGGGCCGCCTTTTGGGGTACACTGAGGGCTGACGCGGCGCAGCGCCCGAAAGGAGATACCCATCACCATGGCGACAACAGCCGGAGAGGTCGCGACCAGTCAGGCGACCCCCTTTAACAATGAGCCACTGACAGATTTCACGAACGAGAAAAATATCCGCGCGCAGGAGGACGCCCTGCGCAAAGTAGCCAGCGAATTCGGCAAGACGTATCCGCTCATCATCGCGGGCGAGCGCCGCAAGACCGATGCGACCTTCGCCTCGACCAATCCCGCGAACCCGAGCCAGACGCTCGCGATCTTCGCCAAGGCCAGCGCCAAGGATGCGAACGATGCGGTCGAGGCGGCGCACAAGCATTTCAAGACCTGGCAGTACACGCCCGCTGAAGAGCGCGCGAGCTATCTATTCGCCGCCGCGAAGAAGATGCGCGAGCGCCGATTTGAGTTCAATGCCATCGAGGTCTACGAGGTGGGCAAGAGCTGGGTCGAGGCCGACGCGGATGTCGCTGAGGCGATCGACTTCCTGGAGTTCTATGCCCGCGAGGCGCTGCGGCTGGCGGAGACGCAGCCCATCACGCCGATTCCCGGTGAAGCGAACGAGCTGATCTACATTCCTCTGGGTGTCGGCGCGATCATCCCGCCGTGGAACTTTCCCGGCGCCATCATGGTTGGTCTGACCTCATCGGCCCTCGTCGCGGGCAACACGGTCGTGCTCAAGCCCGCCAGCGCCTCGCCGTGGATCGCCGCCACCTTTGTCGAGCTGCTCGAAGAGGTTGGGTTGCCGGCGGGCGTCGTGAGTTTTGTCCCTGGCTCTGGTGAAGCGATGGGTGATGCGCTGACGTTGCATCCGCTGACCCGCTTCATCTCGTTCACTGGCTCGCGTGAAGTGGGTCTGCGTATCAACGAGATGGCCGCCAAGCCGCAACCCGGCCAGATCTGGGTCAAGCGCGCCATATTGGAGATGGGCGGCAAAGATGCGATTGTCGTGGATGAGACCGCTGATCTGGATGCGGCGGCGACCGCTATTGTCGTCTCGGCGTTTGGCTTCCAGGGACAGAAGTGCTCGGCGGCGTCGCGCGCCATCGTCGTGGATAGCGTCTACGATGAGGTCATCGGCAAGGTCGTCGAGCGCGCTCGTAACCTCTCCATCGGCGATCCCTCCCAGCGCACGACCTACATGGGGCCAGTGGTGGACGCTAACGCCTTCCGCAAGATTCTCGACTACATCACGGTCGGCAAGCAGGAAGGCAAGCTGCTGCTCGGCGGGAACCAGCTGGAGCGCGAAGGGTACTTCATCGAGCCGACGATCTTTGGCGACATCGCGCCGAACGCGCGCCTGGCGCAAGAAGAGATCTTTGGCCCAGTGCTGGCGTGCATCCGCGCCAAGGATTTCGATGAGGCGCTCGACATCGCCAACGGCACGGAGTATGGCCTGACTGGCTCACTCTTTTCGCGTGACCGCGAGCGCATCGCACGCGCGCGGCGCGAGTTCCATGTCGGCAACCTGTACCTCAACCGCAAGAGCACCGGCGCGATGGTCGGAGGCCATCCATTCGGCGGCTTCAACATGTCTGGCACTGACTCGAAGGCTGGCGGACGTGACTATCTGCTGCTCTTCACGCAGGCCAAGGCAGTCTCCGAGAAGATCAGCTAGCCATGTAGTCGCCTTCGGGCGCGCCAAAATGCGCAAGAGACACGTAAAGAGTGCGGGACGGTGGGAGCTCTCCTACCGTCCCGTTTTGCGCAGTGAGAGAGACCGTCTGATGCTTCCGCGCTTCATCTGTGTGGCCTGGGAATCGTGAAGCGGTATGGGACTTGCACACTATCCGCGCGTGGCGCACAGTGGCGTCGCGTAAGTTCACGGGAGGAGAGCAGACAGATGTTTGACCCCAACGCGCAGCAGGGGCAAGACCCAGCGAGCGCATACAGCCAGCTGGATCAAGGACAAAAATCGCAGATCGCTCAGGCATTCATGCAGCGCTTCGCCGGGACGAACGACCCCCGCGCGCAGCAATACGCGAAGATGGATCCGAATGCGGCCACACCGGGGCAACTAGCGGAGATGCACCAGTACGCCGCACAGAATCATCCCGGCATCCTGGGCGATGTGCTCAAGCACCCTGTCATCACAGCAGCCCTCAGCGGATTCGCCGCATATGAGCTTGACAAACGTCTGGGTGGCAAACACTAAGCCTACTCAGCGTTAACCAAACCACAGACGAGCCTGAACACCAACGCATGTGTGTTCAGGCTCGCGGTATATGCGAAGGCGCGGCGCCACTCGCGCACACCGCCGCCGAGGCGCTACACTGGCCCCCTTCTCGCAGGATCCCAGATGTTCTATGTACTTATACAGTAATGGTACAGTAATGGTACAGTAATGGTACAGTAATGGACGACGCTGTCATATCAGAGACTATCTCTTCGAGAGGGGCGCTCCAGTCAAGGGTCAAAATGCCTGAGCGCGGCTGATTCCTTCGTGAACGCTAAGTACGCGGAGTCTTCGGTCAAATACACAGCATCTGACCCGGCAGCGAAATACCTCAGAGCGTGACATTATGCGCGCCTGCTGGGCGTTACTCGGTTTACGCGCACTCGTCACACGCAATATGGGTCCTATTATCATCCTACTATCAATAGAACGAGAACAGCGAGTTGTCGCAGGCATCCGATAGATCAGAATAGACTGGCTCGCAATCGGTGATGAGCGACGATGATGTGGGTGGAAGCGGTGGCTTTGCACGCGTGACGACAGACGCGGCGAACGACCTGGCCCGGCGCGCACAGAGGCGACGGGAGGCCAGCGCATCTATGAGCCGCTGTTCATGAGGCTGTTCATGACGCGGTACGCAACCGTCAATACGCAGCCTCCAAGCGGGAGAAGAAGAATTGGCGTTTGACGGGATAGGACCGCAACATATGTGTCGACGTGGATGTTTGGGAGGAGTTGAGAGCGATGTTGTCAAGACTCTTGAGGGCAAGGCGAAGATCTAAGATCTTCGCCGCTATCGGAACGGGCATCGGAGCGCTGACTACGCTGGCCATCATATTGGCGTTAGTGCTTCCACGGAATGCGTTTGCCGACGGCCTCGTCGCCGGGGATAGCCTGGTTCCCCCGAGCGTCACTGTGTTGGCTTTTGGAAATGTGTGCGCGAACTCGACGACGACCAAGTCGATCGTCCTCGCGATCGACGCCACCGGACATGGGAATGGCAATGGCAGCGCGAGTAATGTGTACGCCAATAACGCAGTAGTGACTGTCCAGGCGATGCAGCCGACCGGCTCTGGTTTGAGTGAGGATGGCGGAAACCCGTACCCCAGGACCATTGGGACGATTACCACGCCCCCGAGCTGGACATCCATGAGTAACCACAACTACACCGCCACCGTCACCTCGCAGGTAACACTCGTGGCAGGCGCGGCGGGATCCTTCACAGGTGGAACGATTAATTACTCCGCGACTGGCACCTCAGTAGCTGGCGGGACCCTCACCAAGACCGCTCAGCTCACCGTATCCGCGACTGTCGTCAACTGCGACGACAATCTGCCACCTGTGTTGACGTTGCCAGGCGCCGTCACCGCAGAGGCGACCGGCCCCTCTGGCGCCGCCGTGACCTACTCGGCGACTGCCAGTGACGACAACCCGGCCAGCCCCGCCGTTAATTGCACGCCAGGCTCGGGCGCTACGTTCCCGCTCGGCGTGACGACCGTTCATTGCTCCTCGACAGATGCGGATGGCAACACTTCCACTGGCAGCTTCACCGTCACGGTGCGGGACACCACTGCGCCGACGATCTCGAATGGCCCTACTGATATTACCGTTGAGGCGACGGGACCATCTGGCGCCACCGTGACCTACACGCCGCCTACCGCCACCGACCTGGTCTCTGGCTCGGTCCCTGTCACCTGCGCGCCAACCTCGGGCAGCACCTTCCCGCTCGGCTCGACGACAGTGACCTGCAAGGCGACCGATGGCGCTGGCAACACAGCCACCACGACGTTCACCGTGAAGGTCAAGGACACCACCGCGCCAGTGGTGACGCTGCCAGGCGCCATCACCGCAGAGGCGACTGGGCCGACCGGCGCCGCCGTGACCTACTCGGCGAGCGCATATGACCTGGTGGATGGCGCGGTGACGCCGGTCTGCACACCGGATTCGGGCAGCATGTTCCCCATCGGCGCGACGACAAGCCAGAC
>DASQSS010000208.1:0-19614 GCA_035642255.1 Ktedonobacterales bacterium
GTCGAGGTTGCGCAGCGCGGCAGGGTAAGCGGTGAAGAACACCAGGAAGCCACGATCGAGCAGGAAGCCATCGGGACTGTGATCGGTGCGCACGCGCCCGCCAACATGGTCAGACGCCTCGATCACGCGGACCTCGTGCCCAGCCTCCACGAGCGCCTTCGCGCAGGTCAGGCCGGCCAGACCGGCTCCCACCACCAGGATCATGCTCTACCTCGTCCTCTCAGACACGACAACAGCGCAGCGGATACACCCGCCGCTACAGGCCCCTGTGAGTCAGTCCAGCCTAAGCCTGCGCAGCCGGTTTAGGCGTTGGCCCACAGACCGACTTGAGGCTCAGCTCCAGCCGCCAGCTTAGCGCGCACGAAACGGCCACCAGCCAGACCGCCGCTGCCTGAGCTCGCTCTCCATGGACTGGATGCGCGCCTGCGCGGCGCGTTCGAGCGCCTCATCGCCCGCTGGCGTCGGGAAGACAGCGCCGCACGACACGCAGGTCACCGCGTCAGGCGCATTGATCGCATCGCACCATGGGCAGACGCGCCCATCGGCGTCATCGCGGAGCCTGCGCGCCTTCGCCGCCGAAGTCGACACGGGCTGCGCGCTCGGCGCACTTGGCGCTGATGCGACAGGCGCGGCGTCATCTGCGGTGGGCGCTGAGACAGGCGACGCTGCGGGCGACACGCTCGCCGCCGCCTCGCCTGACTCCACTGTCGCTACGGGCAGCGACTCCATCCCACAGGCGCCGCAGAAGCGCGCTCCTGACGGCATTGTGGCCCCGCACGCTGGGCAACGGCGTTCGGGCGGCGGTGTCGAGTTCTCCTCCATCTGGCAAACCTCCCCTTCGCCATCATGTAACCTCGTGAGATGCGCCCGAACTGGTCACCATAATGGATTGATGAGCAGTCCGGTGATCAGCTTGGGATAGAAATATGTGGACTTCTGCGGCATCCGGTCGCCCGCACGGGCGACATCGCGAATGGCCGCGGGCGGCGTGGGATTGAGCAGGAAGGCGAGTTGCGCGCCATCGGCTCCGCTGCGCACGGCGTCGAGCGCCGCCTGGGCGTCGCGGGTATAGGTGACATGCTCGCCCGCGCGGATGGCCTGCTCGCTGACACTCAGCCCTCGCGCCAGCACAAGCTCATGCAGCACGGCGACATCCAGCGCGCGCCAGGCCTCCGAGGCGTGGGCCGCCTCGCCCGTCCGCTCATCCATCGCCGCGCGTCCGGCGTCGGTCTGGCGCAGGAGCCGCACTCCATCAGGCGCGATCAGCGCGAATGCCGTGCGCGCGCCGCCGTCGCTCGCGTCGGCCAGCGCCCGCGTCACCGCCCCCGCGTCTACCTCTTCGAGGTCGTTCAGGGCGCCCGCGATCAGAGGCTCGCTCTCGAACAGGCCAGCCAGATCGCGAGTAAACTCGGCCAGACGCTCCTCAGGCACGCCCCGCACGATGCGATGCGTCGGCAGCACGACCAGGCCAGGGTCCTCGATGGCCGAGAGCGCCATCAGCGTGAAGTTGACGGCGTCCTCCAGCGGCAGCTCATGGCGCGCCTCACGCAGCTCCTCCCGATAGGCCAGCGCCGTCTCATAGCGGTGGTGGCCGTCAGCGATGTAGAGCTGCCGGTCGCGGAAGAACGCCGCCACGCGCTCGATCAGCTCGGCGTCGCGGATGATCCAGAGGCGGTGCGCTTCGTCGCTCTCGTCGCGGAAGGCAAGGTCTGGCTCGCGCGCGAGGGTCGCGGCCAGCGCTTGCGCCAGTGCGCCCTGCGGGTCGTCATAGAGCGCCATGATGGGGCTGAGGGTCGCGGCGGTGGCGCGTGTCAGCTTGAGCCGGTCGCTCTTGGGCTTGCTCAGCGTGCGCTCATGCGGCAGCACGACGCCCGCCTCCCACGGCTCGACGCGCACGCGCGCCAGCAGGCTCATGCGCCGCCGCTCGCCGCCAAGCGCGGTGAACTGCTGCTCATACAGATAGAGCGCGGGAGTGTCCTGCTGGAGGACGCCGCGCAGCCGCCAATCCGCGAAGGTTGTGGCGGCGCGGGTGTAGCGATTGTCCAACTCGTCGTCGTCTGGCTCGTCGCGGCCAAGCTCCAGCCGGATGATGTTCTCTGGCGAGCGCTCGTAGTAGCGCGCCTGCGCCTCTGGCGAGATGACATCATAGGGCGGTGTGACAACAGCCGCCAGGTCGCTCCCTGGGGCGTAGCGAATTCCGGGAAGGGGCCGGATATCGGCCATACGAAGCTCCTCGCTGAGTTATGCCGGGTTATATGGTGAGAGTCTGTCTGCGCTGTGTGATGAGGCGCGCACGCGCGCTGCCGTCAGCAGTATACCATCGCCGTCTCGCTCGCCGTCTCGCTCAGATGAACCGGGACGCGCCGCCATCGCCGCTGAATTCGCCGTCCCCGCAGCCTTTTGACAGCGCTCAAGCGTCCGCCGATAGGATGGCTGGATGACAGCGATAGCGATGTCGTAGAGGTTGACTGGCGACCGAGGTCGCGCCTGGATGGCGGTCTGCGCACTTCGCGTCCCGCTGGGTCCGTCCAGGCGCGGTTTCATCCGCCAGCCAGCTCTGAGTCGAGGACGATGCTCTATCCCGCTCACCATGCGTTGCGCCTTCATTGGCGCGCCCCCAATGCCCTATGTCAGCGCCAGGCTCACGAGCGCCAGCGCGCCGAACGCGGCGGCTAGAGTGAGCAGCGTCACCCACCAGTTCTCACGGATGAAACGCCCCCAGGAGATGTGGATGCCGTTGCGTTCCAGAATGCCAAGCCAGAGCAGCGTCGCCAGCGAGCCAAACGGCGTCAGCTTGGGGCCGATATCCACGCCGAGGATGATGGCGTAGAGGGCGACGTGGTTGACATGGGACGCGGCTCGCAGCGTCAGCACACCAACCAGGGCGGCGGGCAGGTTGTTCACGACAGCCGCCAGCAGCGCCAGCAATGATCCAGCGGCCACCGCGGCGCCGCCGCCGCCTGGCGGGCTGACCAGTCGCGTCAGTGGCTCCGTCAGGAAGGTGAGCGTGCGCGCGTCGTAGGCGGCCGTGATCACGACGAACATGCCGATGGCGTAGATCAGCACGCTCCACGGCGCGCCGCGCAGTGACTCGCTCACCGAGCGCACCCCACGCGCCTGGGTCAGCGCGAGCATCGCCAGCGCCACGGCTCCCGCGATCAGCGCGACGGGCAGGCCCAGCTCTCCGCCGACGATATAGCCGACGACCAGCCCACCCAGCGCCACCCAGCCTATGCGGAAGAGCAGCCAGTCGCGCACGGCGCTGGCGGACGCGTCCAGCGCCGTCACGTTATAGGGTTTGCGCAGCGCGTGGCGAAAGCGCACGCCAAACGCCGTCCCCGCGACGACCAGCGCCGCCAGCATCGGCAGCGCCATCCAGAGCGCCACACGCGCGAAGCTCAGGCCATTGGCGTCGGAGATGATGATATTGGTGAGGTTACTCGGCACAAAGAGCGCGCTCATCGCATCAGCAAGAAAGCCCACCGCGAAGATGTACGGTAGCTGCAGGCGGCGCTCAGGATAGATCTTCGTGAGTAGCCGCGCGAAAATTGGCGTCAGCATCAGTATGGCTCCGTCATTCGCCAGCAGCGCCGCTGTCGCGGTGGTCAGCAGCAGCGCCAGCCCGTAGAGCCGTGGGCCTGAGCCGTTCGCCGCCCGGGCCAGCCGCAGCGCCGCCCAGTTGAAGAAGCCATTGGCGTCCAGTGACTCCGAGAGCACGAAGAGCGCGATCAGCGTCACAGCGGCGTCCCAGGTATCGTGAACGATAGTCAGCAGCGCATGCGCGGAGAGCAGACCAAGCGCGAGAGCCAGCAGCGCCCCTCCACCAGCGAACCATGCGACATTCAGCTTGCGCGGCCGAATGACGACCAACGCCAGCGTGACCACGAGGATTAGCGCCGCAACGGGCGCCCGCGACCCATCAGTCAGGGGATGAAAGCCCAGCAATCCCGACCTCCTCCGTGCAGCCGCGCTTGTCGCGATTGCGCTGGCGACCTGCGCGCCAGCAGTCTGCGAGGCGTTAACGATATATCTAATTCTCAATGCTCGCATGGGCAATGCCAAAACGATATATCGCATTGTCGCGAGGGCCGTGCGACGTCTTGCGCTGCGCGATGGCGTCGTGGGCGCGCGCATCGCTTTGACCGGACGCCTGCCATCCTCCCTACATAGACCCCATCACCCTGGAGGCCTCCTGCTTTTTGTTATGATGGTGATGCGCGCGCGTACACTAATTGACAGCCTTGTTTGAGGCGTGGGCGGGTCGCTGTCGTGGGCCAGCGCCGTTCGGAATGCGGAGAGAGCGAGCGTCCGTCATGACAGACATCGCCATACGCGTGACACACCTGACGCGCGACTTCGGACAGGTGCGCGCGCTAGACGACCTTTCGCTGGAGGTTCCGGCTGGCATTGTGTTCGGCTTTCTCGGCGCGAACGGCGCAGGCAAAACCACGACGATCAACCTGCTGCTTGGCCTGATCGAGCCGACGGCTGGCGTGGCTGAGGCGCTTGGGCTGGACACGCGCCAGCATGGGCAGGAGATTCGCAGCCAATCAGGCGCCTTGCTCGAATTCACTGGCCTCTATGAGCGGCTGACGGCGCTGGACAATCTGGACTTCTACGGGCGCGTCTGGCATATGCCACAGAGCGAGCGACGGGCGCGCGCCCAGGAGCTGCTGACGCATCTCGACCTCTGGGAGCGCCGCGACGACCGTGTGGGCACATGGAGTCGCGGCATGAAGCAAAAGCTCGCCGTCGCGCGAACCTTGCTGCATCGTCCGCGCCTGGTCTTTCTGGATGAGCCTACCGCCGGGCTGGATCCGGTGGCGGCCGCCACGCTGCGCGACGATCTGGCGGCGCTGGCGGCGCGCGAGGGCGTGACCGTCTTCCTGACCACGCATAACCTTCCAGAGGCGGAGCGCCTCTGCTCACAGGTGGGTGTCATTCGGCAGGGGAAGCTGCTGGCGGTTGGCAGCCCAGATCAGTTGCGCATGCGCAGCGGAGCGCCGCGCGTCGAGGTGGTCGGCGCGGGCTTCAGTGATGAGGCGCTGGCGCAGCTGCGAGCGCGCCCAGAGGTAGTCGGCGCATCGATCGAGAACGGCCACCTGCTGATTGACCTCCAGACCGGGCCAGGCGCGAATCAGCCAAAGGCGGCGCCACTGGTCGCTCTGCTGGTGGGCGCGGGCGTCGAGATTGAAGAGGTCCGGCGCGGCCAGGCAAGCCTGGAGGATGTCTTTCTGTCGCTGATGGACGAGGACCGCGCGAAGGAGGTCGAGCAATGATCGGCGACATCGGAACAGTGATGTGGAAAGAGTGGCGCGAGTATTTCGCGGGGCCGAGCGCCAGCGGTGGCAGCGGGCGTGGGCGCGGTGTCATCGGCGTGCTGCTGATTATGGGCATCATCAGCATCCTCTTGCCGCTGCTGCTGGGGCGCGCCCTGATCACATCAGGAACTCCGGTGATCGTGGACGGTGTGTATCTGCCTGCCATGATCCTCCTGAACGTCATCCCTGACAGCTTCGCGGGCGAGCGCGAGCGGCACACGCTGGAGACGCTGCTGGCGAGCCGTTTGAGTGATCGCGCCATTCTCTTTGGCAAGGTTGGCGCGGCAGTGACATACGGCTGGGCGGTCGGGCTGAGCGCCGCGCTCGTGCAGGTGGTGGTGGCGAACCTCTCTCACAAGAATGCGCGTCCTGGCGCGGCGCTTGCCTTCTATCCAGCAGGCTCGGCGATTGCTATCGTCGTGCTAGGGTTGCTCATGTCGCTGTTGATCGCGAGCGTCGGCTGCCTGGTGTCGCTGCGCGCCTCGACCACACGGCAAGCGCAGCTCAATCTGAGCTTTGGCTTTCTCGTGCTTGTCTTCGCGCCGGTCATTCTCCTCCAGTTATTGCCACGCGAGACGCAGAGCAACTTCCTTGCGCTGCTCAACACTGCCAATCCGACGCAGGTGTTCTTCATCATCGTGGGCGCGCTGCTGGTGGTGGACGTGGCGCTGCTGTTCATCGCGCTGGCTCGTTTCCAGCGCGCCCGCCTCATCCTGGCATGACGGCCCTGGCTTGCCGCTATGGCGTGTCATGCACGCGTCCGGCCAGGTGTAAGCGTCTGGGTTTGGCTCTCAGCGACAAGCGATCAGAACGTCAAGAGCGAATCGCCTGTTAGCGCTTCTATCAGTCGGCCAGTCGGCGGCGCCGGTGTTTCCCCTGGAATCAGTCGAAGCGCTCGGCCAGGGCGTCGCGCAGTCGCGGAGCCGCGGACGAGAATGCTGACCATGCGAATGGTCCCTTGGCCCACCACTGCGGGCGCGTGGCGAGGACGTGCCCATAGCGCCGCAGGTAGCGCCGCAGGCCAATGACCTTCCCATCCCCTCCGACCTGCCATGCCAAGACCTAGACGACAGTGATCGCACTGGCGCCTCATGTATTGACAGTAGCTATAATTTGATATATGCTTTCATTAGATTGACTCATTCAATTGCAGGAGGCTACCATGACAACAGCTGGAACGCGCAAATGGTGGGCGCTCGGCGCGCTCGCGCTGGCTACTCTCACCGTTGGTCTCGACTCGACCGTCCTCAGTGTAGCGCTGCCCACACTTGCTGGCGCGCTGCGCGCAAGTGAGTCGGACCTCCAATGGTTCTCCTCCGGATACCTGCTCGTGCTCGCCGCGGCGATGCTGCCGATGGGACTGCTCGGTGACCGTTTTGGCCGGAAGAAGATCTTGCTTGCCTCCTTGCTGCTGTTTGGGATAGGCTCGGCGGCCTGCGCTTATGCGCCGACGGCCGGCGCATTCATCGCCGTGCGGTTTGCGCTGGGCTTGGCCGGCGCTGGCATTGTTGTGATGAATCTCTCCGCGTTGACGGTGCTGTTTACGAAGGAAGAGCGGCCTCGAGCGGTCGGCATCTGGGCGGCCGCCAACTTTCTGTCACTGCCGATTGGGCCGATTCTGGGCGGATGGTTGCTGACGAACTACTGGTGGGGCTGGGTGTTCTTGATGAACGTGCCGGTCGCCCTCATCGGACTGCTGGCGGCTCTGCTGCTCGTGCCAGAGTCTCGCGCGCCCGAGCGCCCTGGGCTGGATCCGGTGGGAATATTCACGTCAACCGCTGGCCTGGTAGGCGTGACATATGGTCTAATCGAAGCAGGGCGCAATGGCTGGACCGATACCGCCGCGCTGACGATCATGATCGCGGGCGTAGTTGTCCTGGCTGGCTTCTTTCTCTGGGAGTACTTGCTCGGCAAGCGTCTCGGCGGCCAGCCGCTGGTTGATCTGACGCTGTTCCGTTCGGCATCCTTCACGTGGGGTGTCATTCTGGCGGGCATAGCGGGTATGGCCATGATTGGCGTGCTGTTTACGCTCCCGCAGTATTTCCAGGGCGTTCTCGGCGCTGACGCGATGGGGTCTGGCGTGCGACTCGTACCGCTCATCGCGGGAATCGTCCTGGGCGCTGTGCCTGCGGATCGGGTTGCGCAGCTGATCGGAGCGAAGATCACAGTCGCGCTTGGGTTCGCGCTGCTAGCGGCCGGAATGATGATTGGCTCCACTACCGTAGTGGGGTCCGACGGCAATTTCGTGATCATATGGGAGGTCGTCGTTGGGCTGGGACTCGGAATGACCTTTGCTACGTCGGCCTCTGCGGCGCTTGCGGAGATTTCCGAAGAGCGCAGCGGAGTGGCGTCGGCGGTGATGCAGGCGCTGCAGAAGATGGGTGGGCCGCTCGGAACGGCGATCCTGGGGAGCGTGCTCAGTTCAGTCTACCTCAGTCAGCTTCATCTGACTGGCCTACCTGAGGCGGTGGCAGGTTTCGTGCGCCAGAGCCTTTTTGGAGGACTGGCGGAGGCCGCGAAACTGCATTCGCCTGCGCTGCTAGGCATCGTGCGCGACGCCTTCGTAAAGGGGATGGATGTCTCGCTGGTGGTCGCCGCTGGCATCGCGGTAGCGGGCATGCTGCTGGCCCTGGCGTTCATGCCTGCGAAGGTCACACACAAGGCGCGCGACAGGAAAGCAGTGAAAGCGGCGACAGTTACCATGGCCGAGGCATCGGTTGCGGAGGCGGCTCACGAGGAAACAGGCGTCGCGAGGAGAAGTCGTACATGACAGCGTTGTCGGACGGTAATCAACCAGCGCAAGGATTGCGCGAGCGTAAGAAAGCGAAGACGCGTGCCGCTATCCAGCGGCACGCCCTTCGGCTTTTCCGGAAGCAAGGGTATGAAGCGACTACGGTAGAACAGATCGCCGCTGCGGCTGACGTCTCGCCAAGTACGTTCTTCCGCTACTTCCCGACCAAAGAAGATGTCGTGCTGTACGATCCATTTGACCCAGTGCTCCTCGCGGCCTTCGAAGCGCAGCCCGCCGAACTGACACCCCTCCAGGCGATGCGTGAAGCCATGTATGCGACGATTACGGCGATGTCCGCCGAAGACGCAGCGGAGCTATGGCAACGTGGCATGCTGATCTTGTCGGCTCCAGACTTACGCATGCGGATGCTGAACGACCTCATGGTGACAACTCAAGATCTAGCGAAGATGGTCGCTGCGCGCGTGGGGCGTCGTGCGGACGAGGCGCCTGTACGCATGTTCGTTGGAGCGGTCACCGGAGCGCTGCTTGCCACATTCCTTGCCAGCGCAAACGATCCCAATGCTGACTTACGCGCGCTCGTGGACGAGTGCCTGGAGTACCTGGACGCCGGGATGCCCCTGTGATCTCATTGCATGATCTCAGCGCTTGATTAGCTGGCCGGACGTTGCATGTGAGGTGGTCTGGGTCAGCGCCTGCCCGTCGCGGGCGCACACCGCGCCTTGGGTCCACGTCTTTTCGGAGCCGTACTCGTAGTCGAGCGGGATCTTGATGCGGCGCCCGGTCGGCGGCCAGCAGGGGCTGACGGGAAACTGCGCAAGGTCACGGAGCAGGCGCACGGCAAGATGTTTAGGCATGAGGCGCCGCCTGTGCCTCGCCCCTCCGCACATGTCACGCTAGTATTAGGAGCGCCGCGCTACTTGGGGGAATACAGCGCGATCCGGAAGGCGGAATCTGAATCGCGCGCTTGCCATTGATCACAAATTCATGCGCGTGCCCGTATGTGACAAATGTCTCCCGTCTGGCTCTGCGCGCGTGCTATAATCTGAGTTGGCTAGTCGGGATTAGGCTCCGGCTTGTGATGTACGCTGCGACTCCGCTGGGAGAGACACATGGCGGTTGAGATTACAGCGGATATGGTCATCCACGATGTGGTGAGCAAGTATCCGCAGACGGTTAAGGTATTTCAGGGCCACGGACTGCCCTGTACCGCGTGCCAGGTTGGCGCGCGAGAGAGCGTGGCTGGCGGCGCCCGCACGCACCGGCTCGCGCTCGAAGGGCTGCTCGCGGACCTGAACCGCGTTGCGAACGGGCAGGAGGCCGAGGGCATCAAGCCGGCGGTGAAAGCGCCCGTCGGGCGAGGCATCCCGCTGAATGTGATGAGCCAGGGCGCGACCGGCAGCGGCATCCGCAACATTGTCGCGATCATGAGCGGCAAGGGCGGTGTGGGCAAGTCGCTGGTCACCGGCCTGATCGCCATCGCGCTCCAGCGGCAGGGGCTCAAGGTCGGCATTCTCGATGGCGACATCACCGGCCCCAGCATCGCCAAGGAGTTTGGCGTGCGCGGGACCCCGACCAAGAGCGAGGGCGGCATCGATGCGCTGCGCTCGGTCGGCGGGATCAAGATCGTCTCGATGAATATGTTCCTGCCCGACTCGACCGACCCCGTCGTCTGGCGCGGCCCGATGATCTCCAGCGCGATCAAGCAGTTCTATAGCGATGTGGACTGGGGCAAGCTCGACTTCCTGCTGGTGGACCTGCCGCCAGGCACCTCCGACGAAGCGATGACGGTGATGCAGTCGCTGCCAGTGGATGGCGTGGTGATCGTCTCCTCGCCACAGATGCTGGCGACCGAGATCGTCGTCAAGTGCATCAAGATGGTGCAGACGATGAAGGGCAAGGTCATTGGCCTGGTCGAGAACATGGCCTACCTGACCATGCCGGATGGCGCGCGCAACGAGCTATTTGGCCCCAGCAACGGCGCGGAGCTGGTCGCGATGACGGGCGCCCCGCTGCTGGCGCAACTAGCCATCGACCCCGAGATCGCGATGCTCTGTGACGCGGGCAAGCTGGAGGACTACAACAGCGACGACTTCGATACGCTGGCCTCCAACTTCACCAAGTCGCTCAAGCTGGCTGCCGCGCGCTAAGGCGCCTCCCACAAACAGTCCCCTTTCGCTGACACTGTGTCGGTGGGAGGGGGCTGTGTTGTCTGCGTTCGAGGGCGTGCAGGGCTAGCCATTCTCCCGTGAGGGCAGTGACAAACGCCCGAGTCGCCGGGCCAGCGCGTTGCCTGCGGGCCGTCCCGCGACGACGCGCCACAGAATCGGGAGTATGGTCTGGATCTCGTCGTCATTGATCGCCATCCCCATCAATGAGAGCAGCGCATCTTCGGCGGCGTGCACGCGCATGACCGCAGCGCGTCCGGCTGGCGTCAGTGTCAGTGTGATCTTGCGCTTGTCGTCTGACGACGGCATGCGCTCGACATAGCCCGCCGCGATCAGGCCCGCCACCAGGCGGCTGGGGCTTCCCTGTTCGCAGACCAGTAGGGCGCCCAACTCGACAAGGGCCAGCGGCTCCCAGTCTTCGAGGACCCGTAACGCTTCCGCCTGCGACGGCGTGAGTCCCAGCGGCTGCAGCTCATCGGCGAGCAGCCGATTGCCTTCGCGTTGCGCCGCCAGCGCCAGATACCGCAGTTCGTCTATCGGTCGCATCTGATCCATGTAGTCCCCTCTAGGCGTTTGGAATGAGCGTGATCTTGCCCTGGACCTGCGCGCTCTCGACGAGCTGATGGGCGCGAGGCGCTTCGCTCAGGGGCAACCGCGCCGCGATGACCGGGTGGAGCTTGCCGCCAACGAGCAGATCGAACAGGGCCTTGAGATCCTCGCGGTACCAATCGGGATGTTTCTTCATGAGCGGACGAATGTCATAGAACACGCCGTGTTTCCGGCTAGGCGGCAGCGACCAGAGCGCCATCCACACATATTGCGACACCACATCCAGCGCAGCGGAGCCGCCACGGTTCGCCGTCGCATAGTAACCATATCCGACGATCGTTCCGCCTGCGCGTACTGTCCGGGCAGACTGTCTGAGGTGTGCGGCGCCCATCGGATCAAAGGCGGCATCCACGCCACGCCCGCCAGTCAAAGCGGCGACCCGCGCCACAAAGTCCTCGGTCCGGTAATCTATTGGGGTCGCGCCCAGACGCGCCACGAGTTCGTGCTTGGACTTCGACGCCGTTCCATACATCACCAGCCCAGCCAGTTGGCCCAGTTCCACCAGAGCCGATCCCACCCCGCCAGCAGCCCCATGAATGAGGACACGCTGGCCGCGCGCGACATGCGCTATGCGATGCAGCATCTGGTACGCGACGGCATAATTGAACACCAGACTCACCGCCTCCGCGGGATCAACAGCCTCCGGTACGGGGACCAGCGCCTGCGTGGGGAGGCACAGATACTGACTGTAGCTACCAAAAAAGGTCAGCGACGCGACATGCTGCCCAAGCGCCAGGCCATCGGCCTGTGGACCGAGCTGATCGACCACGCCGACCATCGCATAGCCCGGTGTGAACGGAGGCTTCGGCGCGCCAGGGTAGCGTCCGCGCCGCAGATTCACATCCGAGAACGACACGTCAGCCGCCAGAATCTTGACCCGCGCTTGCCCGACTCCTGGCTCCGGAAGATCCTCCTCGGCGATCTCCAGAACCTCGGGGCCACCAGTGCGCCTGACGACCACGCGGCTGTACTTCAGCGGAGCCATACGAGCCACCTTTCTGCGCTGATACGCCTCATGCCACGAGCGAAGACGCCACGGCGTCAGCGGACAGAACTCGCCGCTCAGCGAGGCGTTGCGCCGAGTCGGGGTCATGCGCTGGAAGGTAGACCAGCGGCGTCATCTGGGTCAATCGCAGGATGCGCTGGTGGGTATCACGCTCTAGCGTCACGTCTGGTCCCACGCCATCAGGCGCCTGCTCTAGCAATAGACCCTGCGTGTAGGACGTATCGCCAGCGAGAAACACAGCATGATCGCCATCCTCGACGACGACCGATAGATGTCCCAGAGTATGCCCAGGCGTCGGGACGAGCGTGACATCGTCCGCCGCCGTCAATGGCAGACTCTGGGCGAATGAGCCGTACGGGCGCCGCTCGAAGTCCAGCAGGCGCGGCGCGAATTCCTCGGGCCAGCGATTGTTGGGATAGCCCTCGATGCGGGCGCGGAACCCGGTGGCGCCAGCGTATTCCGCGCGTGACACCAGCGTATCGACGCCGCGAAAATGCGCAAGGCCACCCGCATGATCGGTGTGTAGATGGGTCATCACGAGCCAGCGCACATCACGCTGCGGATCGATGCCTAGCGCACGAAGCTGTGGGCCAATCTCTTCCTCAGGCCGAACCCATTCTTTGACGGCGAACCGGAAGTAGGGCTGCCAGCCAGGGAAATAGCCCGGCTGCGTAGCTCGCGCCGTCTCGCCGGTGTCCACAACAATCACGCCCTCGGGATGCTCGATCACCCACGCGTAGATGGGCAGCGGCTCTGTAAATCGGCGGTCGACGAGCGTATTCAGTCGGCGAAGCGGGCCACGTCCCACGCCGCGACGCCAATTCCGTGTGATGGCGACGGTCCCCGTCTGAATGGCATGGATGCGCATGGCGAACTCCCTCTCGAATCTCATATGCGCGACGCACAATAGGTGTTACGTCATTAATGATGCGTCATGCATTACACGGAAGTCAACCCCAGCTAACGGGCGTTCAGGATTGGCGAGTCGAGTCTCAATCCGCGCAGGCGGCCATTGCGGCCCGGCACGAGCCACACAGGCGGGGTTTTAACCGCCAGCCGAGCAGCGTATTTCCAGCGCATTTCCAGAACTCACGCCCAACTATGAGATGCGTGGACGACCGGGTCGGTCGTCTGGCGTGCCGACGGCCTCCAGCGCGATCAAGCAGCTCTGTGAGACGCTCGGACGCCGTCCGCTGGATCGCGTGGCATGGCGTGTGCGATGCCCGCGCAGGGGCAATGCGGCGCGCAACGTGTCGCACAGAGAGAAGGATATTCTGGCGCCCTGGAGCATTAGGGACTCGCAGAACATGCAAACGGAACACAACACCGCTGAGCGTCAATGGCTCGCCCAGAGCGGTGGATTCGCTCATAATGGCCGTTACGCTGAGCGCGGACGCTGGCGTGCGGCACGCGAGCGCCTCGCGCGGGCGGCGCTCGTCACGAGGAACACCGTGACGAGCGCCGCGAGAAGCGCCGTCAGATCGCAACCGCTATGGGTCGGCGCGCTGGTGATGGTGGCGGCGGGCCTATTGGCGCTCGCCTTCTACCTCAATCGGCCACAACCGTTCATCCCGTTCCACGACACAGGCGAGTATGTGCGGCGAGCAGACATCATACTCTCAGGCGGCGCGTGGGTGGACGCCATTCGCCTACCGGGCTATCCGCTGCTCCTGGCGCTGCTGTTCGCCTTCGTTGGCAAGAGCAACTATGGAGCAGCTGAGGCGCTTCAATACGCGCTCTTCGTCGCCACGTCGGTCGGGGTCTATGCGCTGGCCTATCGCATCACGCGCCATACGCGGCTCGCGGGTGTCGTGGGGCTGCTCTTCGGGCTCAACCTCTACTTCCTGTCATACTTCAGGGCGATTCTCTCAGATGGCCTGGGAGCGCTGCTGATCGTTGGGCTGGCGCTCGCCGTCGTCCTCTACCTGGAGCGCCCCAGCGGAGCGCGTTTCTGGGTCGTGGCGGCGCTCTGCTTCGCAGCGCTGATTACCCGTGGCGAGTGGATCCTCGCGCCGATCGCGCTCTTCCCCTATCTGTTACTGGTGGCGCGCCGCCGAGGTCTGGCGCGCCAGTTGCTCGCGCCAATGGCTAGCGCGCTGGCGCTCATCTACGGGGCCCTTGGCGCTTACATGACGCTGAACTGGCGCGTCAACGGATACTTTGGTCTGACAGACGCCACGAACATCAACCTCTATGGCAAGATCACGCAGTATGGCATGCAGAAGCAGGCGCCCGCCCATTTCGCGCACATCACTGCCGTAACTGAGGCGTTCACGCGTCGCGGTGTGATTGATCCCTGGTCGATCTATTGGCGCAACGGCGCGCTGGCGGGCGCTCATTTCAGCCATATCGGAGCCTATGCGCGGGCGATCATCCTGAGCCATCCCGTGGAGTATCTGGCGCGCTCTGCGCCCGTCGCGTTCACCTCACTCTATGACGCCCACGTGTTCGGCGGCTACAACCAAACTGGCGCGCTGGCGGGATTCCTGACCGCAGCGCAGGCCTTCTCGCTGGTGGTGTACCCGCTCTTTATGCTCTTTCCGGTCTGCGCCGTGGTCTGGCTCATCGGCGCGCTGCGACTCCATAGGCGGGGTATAGCCGGGCAAGCGCTCATCCAGACAGAGGCGCTGGGCGCGCTCTCTCTGCTGGCGCTCTACGCGCTGGCAGTGACCACACTGACCACCTACAGCGAGTATGGACGCTTGCATATCGCCTTCGATCCGCTGATGCTGATCGTGACGCTCGTAAGCTTTGCCGCGCTGCTGGGCGCGCTGCCGCTGCCGCTGCCGCTGCCATTGCCACCACGCGCCATCAAGCGCGAGGCCGAGGCCCGCTGACCTGGCTGGGGTCCGATGCGCGGCGCTGTCGCTACGCTACCAGCGTGACGTGATGACGCGGCGCTCAGTGTAGAAGTTCACCGCATCCATTCCCGTCGCGTGCAGGTCGCCGTAGAACGATTGCTTCCATCCGGCGAACGGGAACCACGCGACTGGGCCGGGCACGCCAATGTTGACACCGACCATCCCCGCCTCGATTCGCATCTGAAACGTGCGCGCCGCCGCGCCACTGGTCGTGCAGATGACGGCGGCGTTGCCGAAGCGCGAGCGGTTGGCCAGCGTGATCGCCTCGTCGAGCGTCGGCGCGGACATCACACTCAGCACCGGGCCAAAGATTTCCTCGCGGGCCAGACTCATCTCTGACGTGACGTCGGTGAAGATGGATGGACGCAAATAATAGCCCTCGCCCGCGTCAGCCGCGTCTGCGTGAGCGTCCTCGCCCTCGTCGCTGTCATTGCGGCCATCGAGCGCCAGCCGCGCGCCTTCGCTGAGGCCGCGCGCAATGGCGTCCCGCACGCGCGTGAGGTGCTCAGAGCGAATGACCGGGCCCATCTCCGTCGCGGAGTCAGCGCCATTGCCTACACGCAGGGCCTGGGCGCGCTCGACCAGGAGCGGTGTCAGGCGCTCCGCAGCGTCACCCACAGTCACGACGACGCTGCTCGCCAGACAGCGCTCGCCCGCATTGCCGAACGCCGAAGAGAGCACGATGTCCGCCGCCTGCTCCATCTGGGCGTCGGGCGTCACGATGACGAAGTTCTTCGCGCCCGCCAGCGCCTGCACCCGCTTGCCATGCGCCGCCGCTGTCGCGTAGACATACGCCGCTACGGGCTGCGAGCCTACGAACGAGACCGCTGAGATGTCCGGGTCGCTCAGCAGCGCATCCACCACCGCTTTCGCGCCGTGGGTGACGCTCAGGACGCCAGCGGGCAGCCCGGCCTCCAGCCAGAGCTCGGCGAGCAGGTTCGAGGTGAGCGGGGTGCGCTCAGAAGGCTTGTGGACGAAGCAGTTGCCCGCCGCCAGCGCGATGGGCGCCATCCATAGCGGAATCATCGCGGGGAAGTTGAACGGCGTAATGCCCGCGACCACGCCGAGCGGAACCCGCAGCATGGTCGTGTCGATGCCCCGGCTGACATCGCTGAGGGATGATCCCTGCATCAGGGAGGGCATGCCACAGGCGAATTCGACCACCTCCAGGCCGCGCCGCACCTCGCCGCGCGCCTCGCCAAGCGTCTTGCCGTTCTCCGCCGTCACTGATGCGGCCAGGTCGTCCATATGCGCTTCGAGCAGATCGCGCATGCGAAAGAGGACACGCGCCCGGTCGATGACGGGGGTATCTCGCCACGCGGGCCACGCCGCGCGCGCCTGCGTCACCGCATCGCGCACTTCGGCGGCGGTTGAGAGCGGTACATGCGCCAGTGTCTCGCCCGTCGCGGGATTCGGGATGGGCAGCGTCTGACCGCTCTGGGAGTCTATCCAGTCGCCACCGACCAGATTCTGGATGGCGCACACGTCGCTGGCAGTCGTCATGATGTCTCCCTTTCTCGCGCATGGACTGACGCGGCCCTGACGCCGTGTTCCGCGCTGACCCTATTCTATGCTCTGGCTCGACACTCTGGCGACACGCGCGCTGGCGCCCTTGATCCTTCACCTGGAAGGGCGCAGGGAACCTGGGGCAAATGGGCCTCAGGCGCAGCGGGATTGACCGTCGCCGCGCGTCCCCGCCTTTCCGCTCGCGGGGGGAGAAGGGTCAGGGTGAGGCCGCGCTACCCGGCGTGGGCGGCGCTCAGACTCTCGATCGCCTCGCCGATAACATCCAGAGCCGTGTCCAGATCGGCCTGCGCGATTACCAGGGGCGGCTGGATGCGTACGACGTTGCTCTCACTGCCGCCGACGCCGACCAGCACGCCATGTTCACGGCAGTAGCGCCGCACCTCGCGCGCCAACGCGGCGTCTGGCGTGCGCCGCTCACGATCGGAGACCAGCTCGACGCCGAGCATCAGTCCCAGGCCGCGCGCCTCGCCGATGGCTGGCAGCCGCTCGGCCAGCGCGTTCAGCCGCGCCAGCGCGTCGGCGCCCTTGCGCGCGGCCTGGCCCGGCAGATCCTCGCGCAGCATGAACTCCAGGTTCGCCAGCCCCGCCGCGCACGAGACGGGATTGCCACCGAACGTGCTGAGGTGTTCGCCGGGTCTAAAGGAATCGGCGATCTCGGCGCGGGCGATGGTGGCCGAGAGGGGGAAGCCGTCAGCGATACCCTTGGCCATCACCATGATGTCTGGCTCGACGCCGAAGTGTTCGATGGCGAACAGCTTGCCCGTGCGCCCGAAGCCGCACTGCACCTCATCGGCGATCAGCAGGATGTCGTAGCGGTCGAGGATGGCTTTCACGCGCGGCAGATACGACTGCGGCGGCACGATGATGCCGCCCTCGCCCATCACTGGCTCGACGATGAACGCGGCGACATCACCGCTGGTGTGGAAGCGGATGACCTCTTCGAGCGCCTGCGCCGCGCGCTCGGCCACTACCTCGGGGTCAGCGCCGAAGAGCGAGCGATAGTGGTAGGGCGTTGGCGCGAAGGCGACACCACTGGCATAGGGGCCGCCGCGCGTCTTGCGCGACTGATTGCCCGTGACGCTGAGCGTGCCGAGCGAGCGTCCGTGGAAGCTGCGCTCAAGCGCGATGAACTCATGCTTGCCGGTGTAGGCTTTCGCCAGGCGCATCGCCGCTTCGATGCCCTCAGCCCCGCTATTGGCGAAGAAGGTCTTTTGCAGGCGTCCCGGCGTCACGTCTGCCAGTCGCGCCGCCAGATCCGCGACGGGCTGCGCATAGTAGGTGTAGGAGCTGCAATGAACCAGGCGATCGATCTGATCTTTCGCCGCCTGTCGCACCTCTGGGTTCCCGTGGCCCGCGTTCACTACCGAGATGCCCGCGAAGCAGTCGATGTAGCTGCGGCCATCAACGTCTGTGACACGCGCTCCCTCGGCGCTCGCCACTACCACCGGCTCGATGCCCGCCGTGAAGCTCGTCATGACATAGCGGTCGTACTTCTCACTCGTGTCCACGTTGGTTCACCTCCGGCGCACGAAGGTTGCTCGCGGCCAGTCATCGCCGCGTACTCTGCGCGCCCGCCCGAGTCAAACCGCCTCAATGCGCGGCTTCGAGCTGAGCCGGAGTCAGCGCGCTCACCGCCGCCAGCGACTCCTCGATGATGTCTAGCCCGCGCGACATCTCCTCGTCGGTCGTGACGAGCGGCATGAGCAGACGAATGACATTGTCGTACAGTCCGGCCTTGATGAGCAACAGCCCACGCGAACGCGCCTCCACCAGCATCGCGGCGGCCTCGCTGGCAGCGGGTGTGCGCTGCTGGCGATCGCGCACCAGCTCCATCGCCACCATGGCGCCCAGCCCGCGCACATCGCCGATCAACTCGAAGCGCCGCTGCCACTCGCGCATGCGCTCCATCGCCATCGCGCCGAGACGTTGCGCCCGCTCGACCAGTCCCTCGCGCTCGAAGATCTCGAGTACCGCGAGCGCCGCCGCGCACGCCACTGGATTGCCGCCATAGGTGCCGCCCAGCCCGCCGGGCAGCGGCGCATCCATCAGCTCGGCGCGGCCCACCACCGCCGCCAGCGGCAGCCCAGCCGCCAGCGACTTCGCCGTCAGCAGCAGATCAGGCTCCACGCCACTGTGCTCCACGGCGAACATGCGCCCGGTGCGGCCAAAGCCTGTCTGCACCTCATCGGCGATCAGCACGATTCCATGTCGCGTGCAGATCTCGCGCAGTCCCGGCAGGAAGTCCTCCGGCGGCACGATGAAGCCGCCCTCGCCTTGCACCGGCTCGACGATGATCGCCGCGACCTGATCAGCCGCCACATGTGTCACGAAGAACCGCTCCAGCGTCTTGCGCCAGGCGCCGCAGTCGTCTTCGCCGACGCTGTTGTGGTAGCAGTCCGCGTAGGGCACGAGGTGAACATCCGGGACGAAGGGGCCGAAGTTGGCGCGATAGGGGCGCACTTTGCCCGTCAGCGCGAGCGCGAGGTTGGTGCGCCCGTGAAAGCTATTCTCGAATGCCACGACTGCTGTGCGCCCGGTCGCGGCGCGCGCGATCTTGATCGCATTTTCGACGGCTTCGGCTCCGCTGTTGACCAGCAGCGCTTTCTTGTCGAAGTGACCCGGGGTGATCTCGGTCAGACGTTTCGCTAGCTCGATGTAGAGCGGCGGGGTCAGCACATGCGCGCAGGTGTGCGTGTAAAGCTCCAGCTGCGCCTGCGCCGCCGCGATCACCGACGGATGACTGTGGCCGACGTTCATCGTACCGATGCCTCCCGCGAAGTCAAGGAAGATATTTCCCTCGACATCCGTGATCGTCGCGCCCGAACCGCTCGCCGGGAAAACCGGGTGGTACGTAAAGACGCCGCGCGGCACATAGCGCTGCCGCTCATCCTGCAAGGCGCGCGTCGCCGACTCCGCCGATGTGACGGCGCCCTGGTTGGTCGCCGTGGAGCTTGTCGCGCTGTTCGCGTGACCATCGTGACCATCGTGACCATCGTGACGCGGCGTGTCGCTTGCGGCGAAATTCGATGTCGCCTTCATGAGTGGCGCTCCTTACGTGCTGTACGCGATGTAGCAGGATTCGCATGGCTGATGAGACGGCCCCGCGAGGGCGCTCGCCACTATCACTGTATGCTGACGTCGCGCGGGGGTAAACGGCCCTGCTGACTAATCTTCTCGATGTTCTTTGGGCCACGGTGGCATAGGCGAACACCAGCGGGCAACGACGCGGGTCACTGCTCCGGGTCGCTGGCTAGTTCGCGCCCGCCACGCCACGCGCCAGCCGCGTTTCGATACGCTGCGAGGCGAAGGCCAGGCTGTAGCAGATCACGAAATAGATCGCCAGTTCCATGCCATAGAGTCCCCAGCGGATCGT
>DASQSS010000209.1:0-29315 GCA_035642255.1 Ktedonobacterales bacterium
GTTCGCCTTCATCCGGCTGGAGGGGCGCACCTTTGGCGATGTGCCGCTCAATCTGGAGCTCAAGCTGGAGGTCTGGGACTCGCCCAACTCGGCGGGGGTGGTGATCGACGCGATCCGCTGCGCCAAGCTGGCCAAGAACCATGGCATCGCCGGGGAGTTGCTGGGCCCGAGCGCCTACTTCATGAAGTCGCCCGCCATCCAGTACACTGATGAGCAGGCCCGCCTGATGGTCGAGGAGTTCATCCGCGGCTATGGACACGCTCGCGAAGCGACAGGCGTCGCCGCGACGCCCAACCGAACCGATCCGAGGGCACTTGCCGCTGCTCATGGGCGCGCCTTCGTTGGCCAGGACACCTCCTGGGCCGAGCTGGAGGCGGAGGATTAGCGAGCCGTGGCCCAGGTCTGGCGCTTGCCGTGACGCATGGCATAGACCATTTTGCTGATAGGCGCCTGGCTGCGTTGGCGCCTCCGGTGCGCGCATGATCACACATTTCACACCCTCACCCTCCTGCCTCCTGCCGCAAGGGGAGCGAACGCCGCTCCTCTCGCCCGCTGGGAGAGGCTACGGGTGAGGGTTGGCGTATCGACTATTCACCACGCATTGCTGAGACTTGACCATTCTCCTGAGCCACGTAAATCACCGGCGAGGGGCGCGCCACTCATCGTAGCCTCATCGAGGCGGCGCGGATTCACGGGCCATTGGCGCTGTCTCTGGTAGCCAGAGCGAAGGTGGCGCTACCGTATAGTGGCAGGTCTGGAGAAGGCGATGTTGCTGAGTTACCTGTATCGTAGCTTGCATGGGTATCGCCGCTACGTAGCGCTCGCGATCTTCCTCACTGTCGCCCAGGTAGCCTGTGACATTTTCGCCGCGTTTCCACTCAAGTTCATTCCGAGCAAGGTGGGCAACCCTGGCGCGGACCCATCATGTACATTCTCATTTCTCAATCCCATACTGAAGCTCTTCGACACCCCTCTGCTGGACCCAACTCTGAAACAGCCGCCATATGCCCCGCCGCTCACACAATGTCCAGTCTCGCCGTCACATCCCGCCAGCGCGATCGTGACAAGCCAGCACAGCGTCAATGGCGTCATCGTCTTCTCGATGCTGATGTTGATCGTATTTAGCGCGATCAGCGCGCTCCTGGCCTTCATCGATCTTTACCTGGCGACGTATATTGCGCAGAATCTCGCGGCGCGCCTACGCAACGAGCTCTTCGACCACCTCCAGCGCCTCTCGCTCGACTGGCACGGCAAACAGAAGAAAGGCAATCTGGTCCAGCGTGTCATCGGCAACATCGCGGACATCCAGAAACTGGTCACCGATGGACTGGTCGATCTCCTGGCGGGCAGCCTCACACTCGCGGCCGTGCTGATCGTCATGTTGTATCTGAGCGCGCCATACACGCTCATCTCCCTCTCGATTGCGCCCGTGCTCTTCGTCGCTGTGCTCGTGTATACCAAGAGCATCAAGCTCGCGACCAAGATGGTGGCCAAATCAACCGGCCACATGGCTGAGGTCGCGACAGAAGACATCAACGCGCTCACCGTCATCAAAGTGTTCACCCGCGAGGAGCGCGAGCATCTGCGCTTCGGTGGCTTCGTTGACGCCACACGTCTGGCGGGGCTGCGCGCGGGCGGGCTGCAGGCTCAGTTCACCCCCATCGTGTCGCTGCTGGTCATGCTCGGCACCGCCATCGTGGTTGGCGTGGGCGGCTACGTTGCGGCTGGCAACACCTTTCACATCGGTTTCTTCGCCATCCCGGCCGGGAGCGTCGATATCGGAACGCTCGTCCTGTTCCTGTTCTACCTCAAGCTGCTGTACCAGCCGATGCGCGACCTCTCCAAGCTGACAACGCTATGGAGCAGCGCATCCGCTGGCGCTGAGCGCATCGAGGAGGTGTTGAGTCAGGAGCCGGAGGAAATGGAGAGCAAAACGCCATATTACGGTCCTACCCGGCTCAAAGGCGACATCACCTTCGAGCGCGTCGTCTTCTCGTATGTGCCCGAACGGCCCGTCCTGCGCAATCTGTCGCTGCACATCCCGGCTGGACGGAAGGTCGCGCTGGTTGGCCTCTCTGGCGGCGGCAAGACGACGTTGGTCAAGCTCATCCCACGCTTCTATGAGATTCAGCAGGGGAGCGTTCTCATCGATGGCCAGGATAACCGCCTCTACCCATTGAGCGTGCTGCGCCAGAATGTGAGCATGGTGCTCCAGGACTCCGTGCTGTTCGAAGGGACGATTCGCGACAACATCGCCGTTGGCAAGCCTGGAGCGCCCGACAACGAGATCATCGAGGCGGCGCAGCGAGCCAACATCCACGACGTCATCATGAACGAGCTAGGCGGCTACGACCGGATGGTACGCGAACAGGGCAGGGACCTCTCTGGTGGGCAGCGTCAACGAGTGGCGATCGCGCGCGCCATCCTGCGTGACGCGCCAATCCTCATCCTCGATGAGCCGACGGCCGCGCTGGACGTCGAGGCGGAGGCCGAGGTCATGCGCGCCCTGGAAACCTTGATCGAGGGGCGCACGGTTCTCGTCATCTCGCACCGGCTCAGCACGCTGGGGAACGTTGACGAGATCATCGTCCTGAAGGATGGGCAGATCGTCGAACAAGGCGCATTCAGAGAACTAAAGCGCAAAAATGGTATCTTCGCAGGGCTGCTCGCCGAGCAGAATCGCTACAGCGCCGAGAAAATCAACGAAGTGTCCATGATTCGGTCGGCGTTCGCGCCGGTGCGGATCGAGGACGAGCCGGTGGCCCAGTACGAGCTCGATTCGCCCGCCGCGACAGTCAAGAAGGCCATGCCGACCGCGAGAGCAAAACCGGTCGCCACTGTCGTCGCCCCACGACCGCAGGACGGGCTATATCGTCAGCCACTGCCCAGCGGCAATGCTGAGCAGTCGCCGGTCGCCGCGCGCATAGCCGTTGAAGTGGACGGCAAGCCGTTCTACGAGCGCGCGCTCGATCAGCCCATGCTCACAGTGGGCCGCCACTCCGAAAGCGACGTGCGCGTGCCGTTGCAGGGCGTTTCCCGACGTCACGCCAGGATCGTGCGTGAGGATAGTGGGTGGGTGATCGAAGACGCCGACAGCCTCAACGGCCTGATCTACCAGGGGCGCCGTGTGGACCGTCTCATGCTCAAAGACGGTGACTGCGTGTACATCACTCCCAGCGCGGTTCTGCGCTATACCACCGCGTCCACGCCCCATTCCTGACGCTTCCCCCCTGTCTACATCATGGGCCTGGCGCAGCCCTTCTCGTGTCCGCGGAGTCTGCCAACCACACGACCGGCGCCCTTGATAGAACCGTGTGCTGTCCTACGGGCGATTCTACGTGTCTTGCGTGGCGTGGACGGCCCTCGTAGAGCACGCTGAGAGCAGACATCGCGGGCGACAACCCGCACGAGCAGAGAAGGAGCGAGACAATGTACATGCATCCGGACCTGATGGGACAGGTAGCGAAAGATCACCAGCTTCAGTTGTTGCGAGAGGCCGAGGTTGAGCGCCAGGTCAAGCTGGCGCACGTAGACTCGCCAAGCCTCTCCATGCGTATGCGCCAGAGTGTCGGCGCGCTGCTCCTTCGCATGGGTCGCTCGATCCAGCCGCGCAATGCGGCGCGCACGGAGGCCAGAGGAGTCTAGCTCCTCTGCCGTGAGTTGTTGTGAGGGTTTCAGTCTGGACATCAGACGCATGCGCAGCATGCGCAGCATGAGAAACAAGAGGCGCCCCATGATTTCGCACGAGGAACTGGCTACATCCCAGGCGCCAGCCAACACAGAGACGGTCGCCGCTCTGACAGCGGAAGAGATGCGGCGGCTGGATGCCTTCCAGCGGAGCTGCGACTACCAACCGCAGTATGTCGAATGGGAACTGAACCCCCGGCGGCTGGAGTTTGCTCGCTGGCTCGTCCAGCATGGTCGCTTGAGCGAAGACCTGGAGCAATGTTGATCCCGGTCGCGGCGACAACGACGTCGCCATCATGCGCCGGATGGATTGTATCTGGCGACACGCAAGACTGGTCGGCCACCCACATCCATGGGCAGGTAGACGTATTGTGTCGCCTCGTCGACGAAGATGGAGTGTGTATTGGCGCCCATCTGATAGTCACCCAGCTTGTGGAACTCGCCCGCTCGCTCATCGAAGATCGATACCCCGCCTTTGCACCCTACGAGCAGCGCGTGGGCAGAGTGGTCCAGTACGACGATATCAGGCCTGGGCGCCAACCGCATCACCTGTGGATTGGCCGGAATCACGCGCATGGTCCGCAGATCGACGCGCGTCAGGTTCGGCGCGATATTGCTCGCCGCATCAAACTCGACACACGCGATAAATGCGACCTCCTGCACGGTATCGAGCGCGAGGCCATGCGGCGTGATACAGGTAGCAGGTAATTGTGTCCGTTGGACGACTTTAGCCGCGATGGGATCGATCTCCATCAACTCGCCCGTGCCAGGCGGGGGCAAGATGTTGGGCTTCGGGCTGTCCGCGTCGGGCAGGATCTGCGTCGTCATGAAGATGCGGTGCTGCGCGCTGTCATACTGATTGTGTCCCAGATCGTAGCCAAAGAGGGGAACGCCTGAGCCCTTGACGGTAGGCGCCCGCTCACCGGCGAGCTTGGGCATGGCGCCGATAGTGATCCTTGCGATGACGCGCTCGGCGAGCGCATCAATCACGACGAGGTTCTGGTTGTTGCGATCTATATTCGCGGTCTTGTCCGGATTGGCTGGCGCGCCGGGATCAGAGACGAAGATGCGGTGATCGACCGGGTCATAGGAAACAGCATCTGGGCTTTCGTTATTACCAAGTTGAATCGGCGTAAACGCCAGTGTATTCTCGTCAATGGCGAACACACTGTTGTCGACAGCATCGGCGGCATACACCCGATGCAGATCGCCCGCGACGGCGATGCCAGCCACATGCGGGATGTTGATGCGCCCGACGATCTGCTGCCGCGCTGTGTTGAACACGATGATGTGCCCATCGGTGGCGGGGTCATACTTGATATGCGCCAGATGCAGCTTGTCGGGGTTCGGTCCCGTGTGGGCGATGAAGAGCAGGCGCGTCTGTGGATCATACGCCTGGAAGTCAAATGTATCGAACGGGGCCGATACGCCCGGCGCCAGGGGATCGCTCGCGCCAGCGCTCGACGCGCCCAGCCCACTGGGCAGCGGAACATCGCGCATGAGCACGAGCCGAAGCGGGGAAGGCGGATTGACAAGCTGACGTACGACGCCGACCAGCACATAGGCCAGCACAGCGACGCACGCCACGACTGCGAGCCACGCCCCAACAGCGCGCATGTGGACTCGTGGAAATCGCGCCAGGCGTGTGACGGGTTGACGCATGGCTCCCACCCCCTCGCCTCAAACTGGCGACCCCTTGAGAAGTCGCCAGTCAATCCCCGCACCACCGGCGCCGAATCGCATCATGGACATGGCGGGCGGGAGCGGAGCGAGTCGAGGATGGAGTCGTTGGCGAGGCGGCTTCGCGGGGCGACGGGACCGCGCGAAGCCAGCGTATATCACAACGGAGTCGCTAGCGCCAGCACGGCTAGGCGGGCTGAGCGATCTCCTCGCGCAGCGGACGTAGCGCCTTCACCCAGCGCGCCAGCTCATCGAGCATCATCGTCGCGGCCGACTGCATTGTCTCGTTCGGTTCTACCTTGCCATCCTTGATGAACTGCGCGACAAAGGGAATCGAGACGGCTTCAGGGATTGGCATCATCTTGAGGGTCGTGACCACCTGCTTGATCATCTGCGCCGCGCGTGTGCCAGCGGAGACGCCACCATAGCTGACCAGGCCAACCGGTTTGTACGCCCATTCCGTGTGCAGATAGTCAATCGCATTCTTCAGCGGAGCCGTGAAAGCAAAGTTGTATTCAGGCATGACAAAGACGAAGGCGTCAGCGGCGTCCACACGCGCGCTCCAGTCCTTCGTATGCTGATGAACATACTGCCGCAGACGCGGATGCTTCGGCTCATCCATAAACGGCAGATTGAGCGTGGCGAGGTCTACGACATCGATATCGAAGTCGCCCTGCGCCTCGGCGCGCTCGCGGACCCACTCCGCGACGGGAAGCCCGACACGGCCAGGGCGCGTGCTAGCGATGATAATCATGAGTCTCGGCTTGGACATGAAACAACCATGCTCCTATGACAGAACAAAACGTGGAGCGCGCATGTTCAACGCGCTCCAGCAACAAATATGAACCGGTGTGAACCGGTGTGAAACGGTGTGAACCCTTATGAACGACGGAACGCCCCAGAGCGCCGCGCATTGCGTTCACCTACTGCGTTCACCTACCACCACGACGTCTCTGAGGCTCCCAGGACGCCTTACGACAGCGTGCTCGCGGGCTCGCCGCTCTGCAGAGTCGTCCGCGCCTCCTCTTTGGCTGGCTCCGGCGTGTTTGGCTGCTGAACGATGCCATAGCCAACGCCTGCCGCCGCCGCCACGAACGCCGCGGCGATCAGCCATTTCGGCAGCTTGATCCCAAGCGCCTCATCTAGCGAATACTTGCCCGGCCCCATCAGGATCAGCGACGCGGCCACCGCGATATTGATGAGCGGTGTCTCGGCGCCGCCTTCAGAGACCCAGATCGGCTTGCCCCAGTGCGCCTTTGCCGTCGCCATGGTCATGGACGAGATCGTGCCGATGGGGCCGAGCGGGTACAGCAACCCCAGCGTTGTCAGCAGCCCGCCGCCAAACTCCGAGAGCGCGGCGGCTGTGCCCCAGACGCGCCCGGGTTGCAGTCCCAGATGCTCCATGAACCCGGCCGTTCCCTTCAGCCCCGGCCCTTTGAATGCGCCAAAGAGCTTCTGGGCGCCGTGTCCCGTCATCAGGCCACCCGTCACGCCACGCAGGACGGCAATTCCCTCATCGCGCATGCCCATACCAGCGCCAGGCATCTGCTTTTGCAGCATTGTTGCGAGCCTCCTTTATCGCTCAACAGACTACGCCCATGCCATCGTACGTAGCATGATACTGACCACTACACAGGATGAGCTTGGGTGTTGAGCTAGAAGACACGCGCAAACAGCGCATCAGGGTCGCATGCCCCCGTCAAATATCTTACCATGCAATATCTTTCACGACAAATACTGTGACGACAACCGATGTATAGTAAGACAAAGGCGACAAGGGCAGAGATCGGCATTCGCGGACACGCGGATTTGTGGATGCGAGGGAGGAGGGCGGCAAATGCACGCAGGCAGACCAGATCAACGACGTCTGGCCGTGTGGAAGACATACCTGCAGGGCCATGTGGCGATCATGCGCGCGCTGGAGCGTGAGCTACAGGCGGCGCATCAGCTCTCGCTCGCCGAATACGACGTGTTGCTGAGCCTCTACAATACGCCAGAGCAGCGGCTGCGACTGGGCGAGCTGGCTCAGGCGATCCTCTTCAGCTCGGGCGGCCTGAGCCGCCTGCTCGACCGCCTGGAGCGTGATGGGCTGGTCGCCCGCGAGCGCACGCCAGACGATCGGCGCGGCGTCTGCGCGCGACTCACCGAGGCCGGTCGCGCGCGTCTGCGCGCCGCAAGCGTCACCCACCTGCGCGGCATCCAGAGCCACTTCGCCGCAGCCCTGCCCGAGAATGAAATCGAGACCGTCAGCGGCTTCTTCGATCGCCTGCTCGCTCGCACGCCCGTCACGCCCGCGCAGATCTGCGAGACCGAGCCAGAGTCGTCACCACAGCGCTGACTTCAGACGTCGTTCATGCGCCGGCCACGCTCGGGCCACGCTCGGGTCACGCGCCAGTCGTCGGCGGCTCGATCACCACCGGCAGGCCCAGGTAGCGCCCGTAGCGTTCGGCGGCCCGCGCCAACCCGTCGCGTTGTTCGTCGTTGAGTGGGGTGAAGAGGGTCACGCTGATGATCACCGTGTCCTTGGTCAGCCTGCGCTTCCACGAGCCAACGACCCGGCCATCCACGACGATCACCGGGCCAAGGATGCGGAACGGATCATCAGGAAACGCGGGATGGAGCGCGGCGCGGCGGTCCTTGTAGGCGACGGTGAACTCATCGTACTGCGGCAGGAGATAGACGCTCGGCTCGGGCGGCGCCGTGGGCGATGAAGCGGCGGCGCTCGTCCAATAGGTCTGCCCATCCATCTGCGTGCGCTCGAAATCGCGCTCCACCAGGCGCATCGCGAGCCGCGCCTCGGTCAGGGTAAGGCCGCTCCACCAGGCGAAGTCCTGCTCAGTCGCCGGGCCGTGGCTGGTAAAGTAGCGGCGCGCGAGGGTCGCCAGCGCCTCATCGCCATCGAGCTTGCGGGCGTTGGGAACCCATTCGTCGAGCAGGGTGAAGGTCGGCTGCTTGCCCTGGCGCGGCCCCAGGCAAATCAGCCCCTCGCGCGCCCAGTAGCCGAGCAGATGCAGGCCGCGCTGTTCGCCGTCGGTGGCGATTCCCGCAGCGTCCAGCGCCGCGTAGAGCTGCTTGCGCGGCGCGACCTTGCCGCCCTGGAGCGCTCGCGCGAGCACATCGCCCGCCCGCGCGAATGTCGCGTCGTCCAGGCCAGCGCGCCGGTAGATGCTGGCGGCATTGCGATTGGTCCGGCGCGCCAGCAGTCGCAGCATCCATTGGGCGTCTTCCGCGGGGACAAAGTGAATCGTGCCGCGCATCGGCCAGGTACGCACGATTCCGCGCTCGGCGATGGCTCGCTCGATGCCCTGCTCAGTAGCTCCCGACGGCATGCGCAGGCTCACGGCGTAGAGCGCGCCAGGAAGCTCCTGCGCCTGCACCGCTCCAAACCACTGCGCGACCTCGGCGGGCGTCGCCAGGTCTGGGCGCGCGAGCCGCTGATGGGCGAGCCGCTGGTGGGCGATAGGCAATGTCGTCATAGCAACAGTGTAGCATCAGGCGACGTTAGATGGATGCGGCTAGATGCGGCTAGATACAACTGGTTGCCCGCCCGAGCGCCGACTGAGCGCCGACTGAGCGCCACCTCATCCTACCGGGCGTGGTAAATCCGCATGGATGATAGCCGTCATACCATCGTCAAACGTCCGCCATGCTCTGGCATTGGCGTCTCTTGCCCGCACATGACGACGTGTGCGTTGATATCAGAGCCGCGGTTGTCGCGGTCCGCAGGGCGACATCATTGACATCATTGGGCGTAGATCGCCCGATGGACGGCTAGAGCGCTTGCGCTCACTCAGGCTGAGCTACGCCGAAAACTACTGAGCATCGCGAGCATCGCAAGCATCGCGAGGAGGCTGTATGACTTCCGCCACACCGACGAGCGATCCAAAGGCCTATCGGCTGCCGACCACCGTGCGGCCGCGTCACTACACGATCACGCTCGACGCGCGCCCCGGACGCGAGACGTTCAGCGGGTCGCTCACTGTGCAGGTGTCCATCGCGGCGCCAACGAACACCATCGAGCTGCATGCGCGTGACCTCGACATCGCCAATGCGCGGTTGACCAGCGCGAATGGCCAGACATTCGCGGCGAACGTCGTGCTGGACGCCGAGCGCGAGATCGCCGTGATCACGCTGGACGGGACCACACCCACCGGCGGCGCGACCCTCACCCTCGACTTCACAGGGCGCCTCAGCCCCAGCCTGGAGGGCCTGTTCCTCTCGAAGGATGGGCCTGATGAGATGCTCTGCACACAGTGCGAGGCGACCGGCGCGCGAGCCATCATCCCCTGCTGGGACGAGCCGACCTTCAAGGCCACGTTCGCCTGGACAGTCACGACGGCGCCTGGCCAGACGGTGTTGACCAACGGCAAGCTGCTGGGAACCGATCAGGTCGCTGATGGCGTCACCTGGCGCTTCGCTCCAACCAAGCCGATGGCCAGCTACCTGATCGCGCTGGCGATTGGCGAGTTCGCCAGCACGCCTGAGCAGATCGTCAATGGCATTCCCCTGCGCATCTGGGCGCTGAAAGGCAAGGAGCCGCTGGGCGCGTTCGCGCAGACCATCACCGAGCAGCTGCTGCCGTTCTACGAAGACTACTTCGCCATTCCCTACCACTTCGACAAGCTCGATAACCTCGGCGTGCCGAACTTCGGCGCGGGCGCGATGGAGAACGCGGGACTCATCATCTCGCAGGCCGTCGTGCTGCTGCTCGATGAGCAGGCTGCGTCGCGCCGGCAAGAGCTCATCGTCGCGGAGGTCACAGCGCACGAGTTCGCGCACATGTGGTTCGGCGACCTCGTCACGATGCGCTGGTGGGATGACCTCTGGCTCAACGAAGCCTTCGCCAGCTGGATGGCGTACCATGCGATCGACACGCTGCGCCCGCAGTACCGTGTATGGGATGAGGTTCAGGGCGGAGCCGACGCCGCACTGGCCGTCGACTCGCTGACCAGCTCGCACCCGATCTATAATCCGGTCGCCACGCCACGCGCCGTGATGGAGAACTTCGACACCATCACCTATGAGAAGGGCGGAGCCGTCCTGCGGATGGTGCACGACTTCCTGGGTGACGAGGCGTTCCGGGCAGGGCTGCGCGCCTACATGCAGGAGTTCGCTGAGGGCAACGCGACCGGCGCGGACCTCTGGCGCCACCTGCAACAGGCGTCGAACCAGCCCGTCAGCGAGATGATGGAGAGCTGGATCCTTCAGGCTGGGCATCCGCTGATTGACGTCTCGCTGGGCGAGACGGGCGCGAATGGCGAGACACAGATTCAGGTAAGCCAGCGCCGCTTCTACTCCGCCGCGAACGCGCCAGCCAGCGACCAGCTCTGGCAGGTTCCGATGCAGGTGCGCTACGAAGATGCGGCAGGCGTCCATACCGCGCGCTACCTGCTGACGGAGCGCAGCGCCTCGTTCTCGATTCCAGTGAGCGGCGAGCTGCGCTGGCTCTACGCCAACGCAGGGGAAATCGGCTTCTATCGCCAGCGCCTCGATGCGGCACTGCTCGCCAAGCTGCGCGCGAACCTCAACAGGCTTTCGCCCGCCGAGCAGAAGGGTCTGCTGCGCGACCAGTGGGCGCTCGTCTCGAACGGCGACCAGGCGATCACACCGTATCTCGATACCGTGGCGGCGCTGTCCAGCAGCGACGACGAGACGCTCGTCGGCCAGATCGTTGGCGAGCATCTCTCGCGTATCGAGAACCTGGTAGAGATATCGGGCGACGCGCAGGCGATGGCGGGGTTCCGCGCATGGGTAGCGCGGCTCTTCCGCGAGACGATGGCGAGACTCGGTTATGAGCCGCGCGCTGGGGAACCTGTCGAGACATCGCGTCTGCGCGCATCTGTGCTGAGCGCGATGGCGAACGACGCGCGTGACGCCGAGGCCATCGCCCAGGCGCGCGCCTGGCAGGAGCGCGAGGCCAGCAATCCGGCTGGGGTGGACCCAAACCTCGCGCCAATCGTCGTCGGCGCGACTGCGCGAGCGGGCGACGCCGCGACCTATGACCGCTTCCTCACGATATATCAGGCGCGCAAGGGCGGCGATTTCACGCCCGACCAGGTCGAGCGCTACGCCGGAACCTTCGCGCTCTTCGAGCCGGCGGACCTCACGGCGCGCACCGTGGAGCTGATGGGGCAGGGTGAAGACACCTTCCCCTTCCAGACACAGCTTCGGCTGATCGTGAATTTGATCATGCAGCCGAGCAAGCAGCGCGTCGGATGGGATTTCGTCACCTCGCACTGGGACTACCTGCAGCAGCGGGCGCCGTTCCTGACACCACGACTGGTCGAGATGTCAGGCATCTTGCCCGACTCAATGCGCGCCGAAGTGGTCGCCTTCTGGGACGCTCAGCTCAAGGGCGAGTTCGCCGGCCCTTATGCTCGCGCGCTGGAGCAGATGGACCAGAACACCGAGCTGCGCAACCGCACACGCGGCGACTTGCTCACCTATTTTACGAAGTAGGAGTCCTCGCCAAGGTTCCCCTTCCCGCGATGAGAGGGGAACCAGTGGCGAGACGAATCGCGGAGAGCCGCGGGAACGCCATGCGGCGGCGGCCTCCAGCTTCCCCTTGCCCGCTGAGAGACTCGGTGGTGTGAGGGTAAGCCTCCAGCGATCAGCCAATACACTGCGCCGCAGAGACGACCAGCGCACGCGGATGCGGCATGAAGCCGTGGTCCGCGTGCGCTGGTCCTCTTCTGGCTGTGAAGCCGCATCACACCGTCGCGTCGCTCACCTGGTCCGCGCCAGTCGGTGGCGGCGCGTCGGGCGCGGGTTGCTCATCAACGGATGGCGTCGGCCCTGCGGACTGCGCCGATTGGGTGGACTGTGGCGCGGGCGGCTCAGCGAGTGGTGGGCCGAGGTAGACGCGCGGGCGCTGCTGGGTCTGCCCACGGCGCAGCGCGCGGAAGTTAGCCGGGGTAACGAGCGTGCGCCCGATGCGCGCCTCGATCGCCTGGCGGGTCGCGCCGCCGATGGCGCTAGCCTCCTGCGCGTCACGCAGCAGCGCCTCGACACCCTGGCTGTCACGCGCCTGGCTCAAAGTCAGCGTCGTCTCCTCGACCAGGTTCATGAGCAGCAACTCCATCGAGGTCATCGAGTCGCGCAAGTTCTGCGATGACCGCAGCCCCTTGGCCGCCTTATGCGACTCGACGGGCATGCCAAATGTTCCCTGGCTCAGCGCGTCGGTCAGCGCCGCGTAGTCCGCTCCCTCACGCGCGCCACGCGCCGCCCACTCCTGCGCTAGCCGCTGGCGCAGCGTGATGCCGTGCAGCCGCCGCTGGGTCCAGTCGCGCGGATAGCCCTGGCGCGCGTAGAGCCTACGTGCGCGCTCGATCACGATGGAGGGATCTTCATCCTCGCGCAGACGCTCAGCGCCGGCCCGCGCCAGCCACTCCTTGCCCGCCTCCGCCGCCGGGCCAGAGATCGCTTCGAGCACCCGCAGCAGCGTCGTGGCGTTGGCCATGCGCGTGGGATACGTCGCGCCATCCTCGTTCGTCAGATTCAGCTCGACTACACGCGCATCCAGATGGCGGAAGCCATCGGCGCGAAGTCGCGCGCGCACCTCATCCCAGCCGCCGATGACGCCCTCCTCCGGCAGCAATGACCCAAGCAGGTCGTCCACGGCGTAGTACCACTCGCCATCGCGCGGAACACGACGGATACGCTGCCCTGTTGGCTCAAACGTTACCGATTCCTGCTCACCGTCTGGCGCACCCTCCGCGCCTGCCTGCTTTCTATGCTCTGGCGACACGTCTCGCGCCGCTCGTCGTTGCGACATCGTTCTGTCCTCCTGTATCTCTCTGCGGCAGGAAGCGCGGCCCCACTCCTCAGCGTGAATCTACGGATCTCTGAGGCTCGCGTGGGTATCCTTCAGGTATTCTTCGGGTATCCGGGGCAGCCCTGCCCATAAGCCCATAACGCATCCGTACGTCTGTGGGGCGACGCTTCCGCTACCTGACTATTCCTTTTCAGGCCTTCAAGGAGGGAACTTTTCTGTGCGTCGCAGCGCTTGACTCGGCGGGCTTGACTCGGCGGGCGCGAGCCGCTAGACGGCGTCCGCGGGTGACCAGAGCATGCCAGACGCGTAGCGTCCCTCGACAGGGCTTCCCAGCAACCGCGAGGCCACCTGCTCGAACGTGACGCTCTCTCCACTGCGCCAGAACTCATCATCGGAGCGCAGCGGGCGCGACGCGGTGGCAGGCCCACCAGTGGGATTCGCCAACAGCCCCTGCTCCCGCAGCACACGGCGCGTCTGCCGCGCCACCGCCGCGCCGGAATCAATCACCCGCACCTGCGGGCCGACCACACGCTCAAAGACCGGGCGCATCGCTGGGAAGTGCGTGCAGCCCAGCGCCAGCACGTCAATGCCCTTCGCCAGCAGCGGCTCGATGCCGCGCCGGATCTCGCGCTCGACCTCGGGGCCATCCAGCAGGCCAGCCTCGGCCAGTGTCACGAGCGACTGGCAGCCTACCGGGTACACCTCGACACCCTGCGCGAACTGCGCGATGAGGCCGCGCAGGTAGTCGCTGCGAGCAGCCGAGTTTGTGGCCGCGATGGCGACTCGCCCCACGCGCGTCATCTCGGCGGCGGGCTTGACGGCTGGCACCACCGCGATGAACTTCACCTGCGGATAAGCTTCCCGCAAGGCGCCAATCGACGCGCTCGACGCGGTATTGCACGCCACGACGATCAGCTTGACGCCTCGCTCCAACAGAAACGCCGCGCCATTGAGCGAGAGCTGCGTGATCTCGGCCTGCGAGCGAACCCCGTATGGGCAGTTGCCTGTGTCGCCGAAGTAGACGTAGCGCTCGTCGGGCAACTCGCGCAGCAGATCACGCAGCACCGTCAGTCCGCCCACGCCGGAGTCGAAGACGCCGACTGGCGCGTCTGCGGTGAGCTGTCGTCGCTGTGGCTGCCCTTTCATCTCGCTGCTCCCGTCGCTGCTGGTTGCGTATCCGTATCGCCCTCATTGTAGCATGCCTGTCCTTCTGAACTACTCAAGCCGCATGCCAAACGGAGGCTGGGCCAAAGGATAACGGGCTGGCCATCGTGGCCATGCATGTCATAGCGGAATAGCGCCTCATCTCACCATGCGTGAATCATGCCTGGAGTACAACTAGCAGTGTCTCCTTGCTACAGTTGACATTTTCACTGCATCTTTGTTACTCTGTTACCCTTGCTAGCGGTCGCGGTAATAGCCCTCGATGCAATCTATGGCCCGGCGGAGCCACACCAGGAGGAGTCGCATGGAAGACATCTTGACGAATCCGAGTCCCGAAGCGCTGGTCAAGGCAGTCGAAGATAATATAGCTGATCAGTTCGCTTACTTTGGGCGCTCGCCGCGCGCAGAGATCGCGGACACGCCGCAATGGTTGCGCTACCGCTCGGGCATCCCAATTGCTGAGTACAACGGTGTCGTACGTGCCCACTTCCCTGTCGACATATCGCCTGATGCACTTTCATCCGCTATTCAGCAAGCCATTGACTACTTTGCTGGGCATCGGCAATCCTTCTTGTGGCGTGTTGGACCCTCGACGAGCCTACCGCACTTCGCCGCACAACTGAGCGCTGGTGGCCTTACCCATGCGGAAGACGAACCCGGCATGGCGATGCCTTTGGACAAGCTTTCCGAGGAGAGACCAACCCCGTCCGGGCTGACAATTGTCGCGGTACGTGATGAGACGTCACTGCGCGACTGGGTCAGCGTCGCAGGCAAGGGATATGGCGAAGGAGTTGACATCCTCGCGGCTCGGCTGGCGGTGCATCAGGATCTCGATCTGGGAGACAACTTGCCGTTGCGGCGCTACGTTGCATATCTGGATGGGCAGGCGGTGGCCATGTCAGCGCTCTTTCTGGGCGCGGGTGTCGCAGGGGTATACGAAGTCGCCACAGTCGCCGACGCTCGGCGTAGGGGGATTGGGACTGCAATCACCACAGCGCCGCTGCTCCATGCCCGCAAGCTCGGCTATCGCATCGGGGTTCTGCAAGCAAGCCCCATGGGCATCGGTATATATACCCGATTGGGGTTTCGCCAGGTCTGCGCATTCGCGTCCTACTCATGGGAATGCGCACAGTGACAATCATGTGAAACATTCATCCCGGCTCCACGCTCTGAGTCTACGGTCCACATTGAGCAATGGACCCCCTAAGACCGGAGAGAATATGCGTCCCTCGCTAGCCTATCGCGCCGCCATCCTGACAGTGGTGATCGCGCCGCTCGTCGGCGTCATCCTGGCCATCCGCCTCCTCTGGCAGTTCGCGGTGTCGTGGACCGACATCACACTGTTGCTCGTCCTGTATTCGCTGGTGGCGCTGGGTGTCACGGTGGGCTTTCACCGGATGCTGACCCACCGCAGCTTCACACCGCATCCCGTCATCAAGTTCATTCTGCTCGTGCTTGGCTCGATGGCGTTCGAGGGTCCAGCGCTGAGCTGGGCGGCGACCCACATCAAGCACCACGCCGTCTCCGACCGCGAGGGCGATCCCCACAGCCCGGTGGATGGCTTCTTTCACGCGCATATGGGCTGGCTCCTCTCGAAACAGATGGAAGACCCCAACGTCTACTGCCGCCATCTGGTGAAAGATCCGATCATCAACTTCGTCAGCCGCACCTTCCTGCTGTGGGCCGGGCTCTCGCTGGTGATCCCCTTCGCCATCGGCGGCTGGCATGGCCTGATCTGGGGCGGCCTCGTGCGGATGTTCCTGACGCACCACGTCACCTGGAGCGTCAACTCCGTCTGCCACACCTTCGGCAAGCGCCCGTATGAGACGAACGACGCCAGCCGCAATGAGTGGGTTGTTGGCCTGCTGGCGTTTGGCGAGGGCTGGCACAACAATCACCACGCCTTCCCCCGCTCGGCGATTCATGGGCTGCAGTGGTGGCAGTTCGACCTGTCGGGTCTGCTGATCGTAACGCTCGAAAAGCTCGGCCTGGCAAAAGATGTCTATCGCATCCCGCCCGATCTGATGCAGCGGCGCGCCGCCAAGACCGCCGCCCTGCGCGGTGGCAAGAGCGAGAGCGCGGCGCCCAACATCGCCGCCAGCGTCGTCAATGCCTCACCGCTCGTGTCGCCCGCCATCAACGACTAGAGCCACCGCACAGCGAGCACGCGAAACGCCGCCCCAGCGCCAAATACAACTGGTGTGGGCGGCGTTCGCATATCTATGTCACATGGTCACGCGCGTCTCAGCCGAGGTGAAGCGCGCTGGTGAGCAGCGAGCCGAGCGCCGCGCAGGCGATGATGGTCGCGATCAGCATGATGACAACGAAGATCGCCAGATACAGCGCCCACGGGCGACCGCGCCGCGCGGCGCGCTTCGAAGCGGCGGGCGCGACGGCTGGAGCCGCGACGACAGAAGCCGGTACAGCAGTTGAAGTCGATGCGGCGGGAGCAGGCGCTTCAGCGGTTGGCGCGGAAATAACCGGGACGCTGTCCGCCTCGACGATGCGCGACGAGGAAGGGGAAGCCACAGGCGTCTCAGCGCCTGCCGAAGCGGTCGAAGGCATCGAAGCTGCCGAAGCTGCCGAAGCGGTCGAAGCTGCGCCCGCGGGCAGCGCGAGCGGCTGCGCGGCGGCTGGAAGCGCATTGCGGTCGGTCAGCGCGCGGTTATGGTAGTAGGCGATGGCGCGCTCACCCGCCGCTCGCAGGAAGGCGTAGTCGACCGCGCCGCCCACGACCGCGCTGACGCCGGGGATAATACGCCCGACCCATTTAGCCGCCTGCTCCGTCGTCAACTCGACGCTGATACGCGCCAGGACACGGGGCAGCACGTCGGGCAATACCTGAACCATACCCTCGCGCGTCAGCCAATTGCCGACGCCGCGCAGGCTGTCTATGCCAGCGGCCAGCGCGAGCACATCGGCCAGCCGCACCTGCTCTTCAATGGTCGACGTGTCGTAGCCATAGGACTGCGCCACCTTGGCGGCCATCCGCACGGCATAGATAGCCGTTAGCTGCACATCGGCTCCCATGCCGACGAGCGCCCACATGCCACCCGGCAGCGCCGTCACCGCGCCTGTCAGCGCCGCGCGATGCCGGTATTGCGCGGCGAAGTGATGCGCTACCTGATCACGCTCCCGCAGCGGTTCGTTGCGGATGTCATCGAGCGATTGGATGCGCTTGTTGTGGCGCTGATGCAGACGCAGCACTTCCGGATCAACAGCGGCGGCCCATGAGATAACCTGACGGATGCGTTCAGAGGTGCGCCCCGGCTTGACGTTGAGCAGCGACTGAACCTCCGGCGGCACCGCGTCGAACGCTTTGCCGACCACGCCGCCCGCTGGATTGAGATACCGCTCTTCCTGCTGATCGTCTGCTGTCGTCATCGCGCTACCCTCCGCCGAACACGGTCAGGCGCCCCATCGCGCCGAGGATGTCTGCCGCCAGTATAGAGGAGCGCTCCCTTTCAGGCAAGGGGAGAGCGACGATGGCGCGCCTACGCCGGGCTGGGCGCCAGGAAGGAACTGTCGCGTTCGATCAGCCACCCATGCGCTCCGCTGGACGCCTGGCGCAGCACCAGCGTACCACTGGCGGGTGTGGCGGCGTTGGCGCGGCGGACGATCAGCTGATAGCGTGTCGCGCCGTCCGTCGAGACGATGCTCCCGCTGCCATAGGGCGCGGTGGCGCACGCGACGACTTTGCCCTCATTGGAGTCGCGGGCCTGTAATTGCGCGATGGTCAGCCGCGCGTCGAATGCGCCAGTCACAGCGGGGGGTAGCGGCGCGGGATCAATATAGCTGACGAGCCGCTGATACTCCTGTGTTTTGAGAGCCTCACAGACGAAGGCGGCCGTGCTGGCGGCGGAGGCGTTGACGCTGGGAGGCGTGGTGATGGCGTAGTGCAGCAGACTCGCCGCCTGGTAGCCCGCGGCGCCGACCGCGAGCAGCAGCAACGCCAGCACGACGGTGATCAACGTCGTTGGCTGCTGTTGTCCGCGTTGCCCAGCTGGCGACGCCGATGACGCCGCTGGCGGGCTGGGGTTGGCGGACCTACGGGCTGGCTTCGCTGAGAGGCTCTCCCTCGGTCGTGGCATCTACGCGCATCCTTTCTGGCTCCCTGCCCATCCGCAAGCGGCAGGCGAAGCGCCTCGCGCCGCCATTGTACCATGCCGCCGCTGAGCCAGCGATGACACGCATCCGGCGCCAGTGCGGTCCGCGTCGCTGTATCTCGCATCGCTGTGTTTCGCGGGCATGGAAGTTGCGGCCCGCTGTGGAGCGCGGCCAGCAGTGTCTGGCCAGCGTCAAGTGACGCGAAGCTACGCGAAGTGGCTCTCATGGGGAGGCATCATGACAGATCACGAGACATTCCATATCGGCGCCCTGGAAAACCATCCTCTGGAAGGACTGCTGCTGGGTCTTGGACGGCAGTGGGCTGACGCCGAGCGGCGCGGCGATACCGACTATTTCATGCGCAACCTCACTGATGACTTTACCGGTGTTGGGCCACGCGGCTTCCTGTTGAATAAAGAACAGTGGATTGCGCGGTATCGTTCTGGCGACCTGAAGAACAGCGCGTTTGAATGGGACGATGTGACAGCGCGCGAATATGGCGATACGGCTGTGCTGATCGGCCGGCAGACGCAATCGGCCATGTACCAGGGCCACGACGCGAGCGGGCAGTTTCGCGCCACGCTGGTCTTCGTCAAGCGCTATGGCGGGTGGCAGCTCGCGAGTCTCCATCTCAGCGCCATTGCGCCACGCTAAGCTCATGGCGCAGTTCATGGCGCAGTTCATGGATAAGCGCATGCGGCTCGGCTGATAGCTCAAGAGCGGCGATCTATCGTCACCTATGGCCGTCTGCTAGCGCGCTCATGTATGAAGCTGCATGAAGCGCGCTAGTACCATCGGGCGGGCTGGCGTAGTCCTCAGATGTGGCGACATTCAGGCATTGGTCGTCTGAATACCTGACCACCACAGGAGATGGGTTTCTCCGCCTGCCCGCTATTTTCCCCCTCTCGTTCCCCACGCCAACCAAACAACCACTTGCATTGACACGAACAGCCGTTCTAGGGTACACTCAGCAGGGGAGCGCTCAGACGGACAAACGCCCCCAGCGACGGACGCGCGGCAGGCGGCCTGGTTCTTGCGTAGCAGTCGGCGAGAGGCTGAGCGCGCGAGTGGGCAGGCGCGAGGCGAGGGCTGACATCTCACCCTGTGGAGGCGTCAACCATCATACCGCGATAGCGGGCCGGAGGGACAAATGCGGGCATTCATAGACGATTCACAACGCATGATGCGTCGGCCTGGTCTGCGCGCGACGAACGGCGTCCCTGCTCCGGCGGAGATGCGTGACGCGCAAGGCGCGCAGACCCTCGGCGCCAACCCGCGCTACGAGCGCTATCAGGCGGGGCAGACGCTTACCAGCGCCGCGACCGCCGCCTACCCGATCCCTGGGGGCGCCTATCCGCAGCCAGCCTATCCCGCGCCGACGCATGGCGTGCAGGGCAGCCTCGGCTCGGCCAGCGCCTTCCCCACAGGGGGGTACACACCTTTCGCGCTGCCCGGCGCGGTGACGCAGCTCGACCCCGAAGTCTGGCTGATCGCGCTGCCCAATGGCTCCGGCGGCATGCGCTCGCTCGAAGGGGCCAGCCGCCCCGGCGCGATTCGTGTCAGCCGACCCTACGGTCACCTGCGCACCGTGCGCCCGGTCACACCGATCAGCGTACTGGAAGCCGCCGAACCAAGCGGCCCGATGTACAGTATGGACCCGATGGACCCGATGGGAGCGCAGGTCGTGACCGACGGCCTCGGCCCTGTCACGCCATCGGCGGAAGAGCTGGCCAAGCGCGCCAAATCCGCCGCGCGCGCAGCGTCACGCAAGCGGACCAAGCTCGCGGCGGCAAAGCGTGACCGCGCGAGCGAGGGAGCAGGCGCATCGGCGCTGCCAGCGGAGCGACCCGCGCCGCAGATCGTCTCAGCCGTCGAAGTCGAAACAGACGCCGGAATCTTTCGCGTGGAGCGCCCGAACGGCGTGTTGGACCACAGCGACATGGCCTGGGCGATGGCCCATCTGGAGGCTGGCGAGCCAGACGGTGTCGTGGCGCTGCCACGTCGCCAGCTTGCGCTGCTGCTGACCCTGCTGCCGACTCCCGAAGACCCCGAGCAGCCAGAGCAAGACTCCCACTGGGGCTGGGCGCATCGTCTGCGCGGACCCTGGGAGCGCGGGCCGCTGCATCCCAAGGGCAAGCTGGGCCGCCTGATCGCCATTGACCCCGATCCCACCGGCCAGGGCATGCACCGCGCCTGCTTCGAGCTGATGGGCACTGACGAAGTTGTCTGGGCCGTCGGCGTGCCATGCTTCCGCCAGGGCAGCGTCTACGAACTTACGCCGCTGGGCAAGTATAGCCTGAGCCGCTGGCTGACCTGGCCAATCGCCAAGGCGCGACGCCGCGCGGGCGTTCCCACGGGAGGAGATCGACCCGAGTGGGAGATCGCGCGCATCGTCTACCGCGTCGGCGCGCCACGCTGGCCGCTGGCCGGCGTCGTCGAGCCGATGGGGCCAATCGGCGTTTCAGGCTGACCCCACGACCGCGGACAACAGAGCAGAGACGACATCATCCATGAAGCCCACTGCGAGCGACCTTGCAGCGGGCTTCATGTTGTTCTTCCGGTTGCTCTTCCGGCGCCCACCGTCATGTGGTGGCGCGCCACCCCGCACTGGCAGGGCGCATAGAGGACAGCGTGGACGACAGCGTGGACGACAGCGTGGACGACAGCACAGGCAGGTTAGTTCTGGCTGTTCTCAGTGGCTTGAGCGAAGAGCGCGCGCATGGCGCTCATGCGCGGGTCTTCCTCCTCAGCCGGACAGTCGCAAGGGCCGTCGTTGAGGTCTTTGCCACAATGCGGGCAGAGGCCCGCGCAATCTTCGCTATGCAGCGGCTTCATCGGCAGCGCCAGCACCAGCGCCTGACGAATTGGCTCGCGCAGATCTATCTCATGGTGGCGATTGATGGCAAAGGCGTCGGCGTCGTGCGGTCCCTCCACCGGCGCGCCGCTCACCACGTTGATGACCGGATAGAACTCCTCGCGTAGAGGAAATGTCAGCGTCTCGACGAATGAGCGCAGACAGCGAGTACACTCCAGCCGCACGGGCGCATGCACGATACCATCCACATAGACGCCCTGGTTGGTGCGATGCAGACGCAAACGGCCCGTCACGGGTCCAGCCAGCTCCGCTTCGTCCTCGCGCAGGTCGAGGGTATCATCGCTATCCAGGTCCACGTCAATCGTCGTGCCAGGGGCGTCTTTGAGGAGTTGGGCGACATTGTAAATCATGGGGAGCACTCCTTGAGCCGCCGCCCGTGTGTCGTGTTTATAGCCTGAGGATGAGCGGCGACTCTCTGTAGTATAGCGCATCGCGCCGCTTGCTCTCCTGGCGGTCACGATAGATGTGATACACTATTCGCGCCAGCGTCCTCTGCGCGCGACGCTGGCGAACGCTGGCGAACGCTGGTACAGGATGCGGCGCGGGCCCATAGCTCAGCGGCAGAGCAGTCGGCTCATAACCGATCAGTCGCAGGTTCGATCCCTGCTGGGCCCACCACAGGCGCTGTCGTAGGTGTTGTCGTGTGATGTGATCTCGCCGTGCGCCGCGACAATCCGCGGATGACACCGGATGGCCGCAGAATTGGCGCGCTTTTGGCGGGGCGTTCCTCTCCTCAGCGAATGGTGATGGAGCTGAAGGAGCGGCGCGCCCCGCCGCGTTGTGTTTGCGCCCCTACGAGCGACGGCGCGCATGCGATGAGACCCGCGGAGCCGCAGACCGGCGTACGTGACGCGGCCACAGAATGAGCCAGACGCGAGAACGACGAGCAACGAAGGCGCTCCAGTGAATGGGTGGGCGCGGGAGGCTAGAGAACATGCAATTTTTCGACCGCGCGAAGATCTTTGTGGCGGCGGGCAATGGAGGCAACGGCTCGTCGCACATGCGCCGTGAGAAGTTCGTACCCTTCGGTGGGCCAGATGGCGGCGACGGCGGGCGTGGTGGCAGCGTCTACCTCGAAGCCGACCCCGGCATGAATACGCTGGTGGACTACCACTATCGCCAGCGACACCGCGCGACAAGCGGCGGCGGTGGTGGACGCCAGAAGATGCATGGCGCGGCGGGCGATGATCTCATCCTCAAAGCGCCTTCTGGCACCATCGCGCGCGACACCGCGACCGGAGAGCTGCTGGCTGACCTGACCGAGCCGGGGCAGCGGGTGCTGGTGGCGCGCGGCGGACGCGGTGGTCTCGGTAACGTCCACTTCGCCACGTCCACCAATCAGGCGCCACGCGAGGCGCAGCTTGGCGAGCCGGGCGAGGAGCGCGAGATCGATCTGGAGCTAAAGCTGATCGCCGATGTCGGGCTGGTCGGCTACCCCAACGCGGGCAAGTCCACTCTGCTCTCCGTCGTCACCGCCGCGCGCCCCAAGATCGCCGACTATCCCTTCACCACGCTCACGCCGAATCTGGGCGTCGCAGTCGTGGGCGATCCCACGGTCGGCGACGACTACAGCTTCGTCATCGCCGACATTCCCGGCCTGATCGAGGGCGCCGCGCAGGGTGTCGGCCTCGGCCATGAATTCCTGCGCCATGTCGAGCGCTGCCGCCTGTTGCTGCATCTGATCGATGGAGTCTCCGAACGCGACCCGTGGGAGGAGTTCGAGGCGATCAACCGTGAGCTTGAGGAGTATAGCCCCGAGCTGGCGACACGCCCGCAGGTCATCGTGCTGACCAAGATGGATCTGCAGGAGGCGCGCGACCGCTGGCCCGCGCTGCGCGAGCTGGCCGAGGCCCGAGGATACCAGGCGCTGGCCATCTCAGCGGCCACCAGTGATGGACTGCAAGACCTGCTCAACACGACGGCTCAGCGGCTGATCGAGATTCGCCGCGACGAGGCCGAAGCGCAGGCGCGCCAGCCGGTCGCGCCCGCTGAGACGGCAGGACCGGTGCTGCGCCCTGAGCCAGAAGATGCCTATACCGTCGAGCGTGAGCCAGATGGCTTCCGCGTGCGCGGCAAGCGGGTCGAGCGCATGGTAGCGATGACCAATCCGCAGAGCAGCGAGGGCATGGATCGCATGGAGAACCAGTTGCGCCGCCTGGGAGTGCTCAAGGCATTGGAAGACGCGGGCGTGCAGCCCGGCGATATGGTCCGCTTCGGCAAGTTTGAGCTGGAGTGGGGCGACGAGATGTTCTAGCGTTCTAGCGTTCTAGCGTTCTAGCGGCGCCGTGCGGACGAGTCTGGCAGGCGCATGGCGGCGAGCGCCAGGCTCCACGCGGTACAATACACGGAGATTGACTCGCTGATTGACTCGCTGAGACGGCGCGCGTCGCGAGCGACGAAGCAACGCGCCCAAGCGCCTGAGACGCAGAGGAACGGTCATACATGAGCATGCCTGACGCGAACGCGAACGATGCGATTGCCGGAGCCAACGCCCCCACGAGCGGTGAGCTGGCCCCCAACTACTTCATGCACACCTTCGCCAATGGCTTGCGCATGGTCGGCCAGCGCATGCCCAGCCTGGCGTCGGTGACCTTCGGTGTGCAGGTTCCGGCGGGCATCCGCGACGAGCCAGAAGATCGCCTCGGCCTCACCTACCTGCTCTCCGACATGATGTTCCAGGGGACCGAGCATCGCAACGTACGCCAACTCACCGAGGAGTTCGAGGAGATTGGCGCGCGCAAAGGCGGCGAGAACGCGATGGAGTACGGTCGCTACACGGCCCAGATCGTCGGCAATCGCTTTGATCGCGCGCTCGACCTCTTGGCCGATGTCATGCTGCATCCCACCATCCCGGACGACGAGTTCAACCAGATGCGCGCTGTGCAGTTGCAGGATATTCGCCGCCGCGACGACGAGCCGATGCGCCGCATCTTCGACCTCGTGCGCGAGCGGTTCTACGCGGGCACGACGCTGGGCCGCCGCTCGCTCGGCGCACGCGAGTCGGTCGAAAAGCTCACGCCCGACGACCTGCGCAGCTTCTATCGCACGCGCTACAAGCCGCAGGGCGCGCTCATCTCCATCGCGGGCGCCTTCGACTGGGATCACGCTGTCGAACGCGTCGGCGCGCTCTTCGGCGAATGGTCTGGCGCCGCGCCCGCCACACCGCCGCAGCATCCGCAGCCAAAGACGGGCGTGAATGTCGAGATCAGCGAGGGCAACCAGGAACACATCGGCATGGCGTTCCCCTTCCCGACCTACGGCGACCCTGACTACTACGCCGCCAATGTCGTACTCGAAATCTTCGGCGGCGGCATGACCTCACGCCTCTTCCGTGAGGTGCGCGAGAAGCGCGGGCTGGTCTACTCAGTCGCCGCGCTCTTTGCCCCCAACGGTGAGTACGGCGCGGGCTACCTCTACGCGGGCGCCTCGCCCGACAAAGCGCGCGAGACGGTGACGGTGATGCTCGACGAGCTGAAGCTACTGCAAGAGCAGGGCGTCACCCAGGACGAGCTGGAGCGCGCCAAGACGCAGATCAAGAGTGAGCTGGTGATGCGCGGCGAAAGCTCGGCGGCTCGCATGGGCGCGCTCGCCCGCTCGTGGTGGTTCGAGAAGCGCCTCATCACGATTCAGGAGCTGAAAGCCGCGATCGATGGCGTCACCGCGGAGCAGATCATGGGCCTGCTCAAGCGCTTCCCACCGACCACGCCGCTCGTGCTCGGCGCTATTGGCCCCCACAGCGAGGAAGAACTCGTCGGCGACGCGCTCGCGAAGCTGGGGTAGTGGGCGCGAACGCCAATACCCCACAAGAGTAACGACTGAGCCTACCAGCCGCGAGTGCCGGGCGCGCCCTTGAATGGTCCGACGATCTCGCTGGTGATCCAGCCGCCGTAGAAGTCGCCAGGCTGCGCCTGGACGCGCTCGCCGTCCACGAAGCACGACTCCATCCGCGCGGGATAGAAGGCGATGTAGCCACGGAGCGCGGCAAAGGGCTCCGTGGGCTCAGGATAATACCACGCGGCGGCCTCAGCGGCCTTGCCTCCAACGGAGACCGTGTAGTAGCGGGCGGCGCCCTTCCACTCACAGAACGAGGTATTGCGGGCGGGTGTCAGATACTCCATCCGCACATCTTCTGGCGGGATGTAGTAGACCGGTGGATGGCTCGTCTCCAGCACACGCTTAGCGCGGCGCGTCTCGGCGATGATCACGCCGTTAAAGATCACCTGAATGTGTCGCGGGGAGTCCTCCAGGCGCGGCGGGCGCGGGTAATCCCATACCGACTCCTGATCTGGCCCTGGCTCAATGCGCTGTCGCATCGCCCGCTCCTTTCTTGCATTGAACTCGTCTTGAACTCGTCGGTTCATGTTCCGGCGTATGAGCGCCCGGCTCCAGAAGATGCGCGCAGGCGGGAACTGGCGGGAACTGGCCTGGTCTCCACATGCGGGACGCCGAGATTTACGCCGGGATCGCGAGCAGAGACGCTTTATAGTTGCTCACCCAGCGTTCCAGGTTCGACTGCGCCGCGATACACCAGTCTGGATACGCTTGCTCGGCATCCAGGTCCATCGCGCGCATGAGCTTTGCGTACACCGTGAGATTCACCAGCCTCAGCCAGGTTGGCAGCTGAGAAACTGATTCCTCGTCAAGCTCGGAGTGTCGCGCATATCCACGGATGAACGCACGCAAGGACGGATCGCTCAGGTCAACGCCAGCCACAAACAGATCCCGGAGAGCATATGCGACATCGGCGGCGAACCAGTTAGAGGAGCAATCATCAAAGTCGAGCATCGCGACGGTTTCATCTTGCCAGAAGAGATTGTCAAGCTCGAAATCCCCGTGAATGAGGCCGTAGTTCGTCTCCGTCACCGGCAGCGCGGCAAGCCATGCGGCGAGGAACTCATATTCGGTCTGAACCCTCTGTTCACCGGCGGGTATGAAGCGCCGAATCATATCAAGGTCGTCTCGCCATGTGCGGCGCACGGAAGCCTCGGCTCCATGATACCGGCGCATGACGGCGTGCAGATTGCCAAGGGTCACGCCCCATCGCTCAAACTGCGTCGCGCTTAGCTCGTCAATTTCCAGTTCGGAGCCAGGCAGCTCCGCGAACACGACGGCATGAAATGTCCCCAGGTCGGTATCGACCGTTTCCATCCATTCGCCACGATTGGACGCGATGGGCGTCGCGACCGACATTCCCTGGCTCGCGACCCATTGGAGCAGCGCCAGTTCCGCCGCAATCTCGGCCTCCGACCGCTCGGCGCTATCAGCGAAGCGCAGAAAGAAGCGCTTGCCTCCCCTGTGGAACGCATACACGAAGTTGGCGCTCGACCGGAAGAACCGCGCTGACCCTGGAACATGCTCCCAGCGCTCCAGCAGACGCTCCGCGATGCGGCTGCGCCCCTCTGCGTCTATCACGCTGTCAACTTTGAGCATGACGCTCAGTTTCATCATAGGCGCAGTCCTTCCTGTGTACGCTGGCGTGCTCTGATTATAGCGCGGGCAGACATGCAGACAAAAGAAGACCCCCGACCGGCGGAACCGTTCGGGGGGTCTTTCCGGCGGAGCCGAAGCGCCGCGCGTTAGCTTACACTAGCTGCGCAGGCGCTCCAGCACCTTCGGGTTGCGGAGCTTGGCCAGCGCGCCCGCCTCGATCTGGCGAACACGCTCACGGGTGATGCCGAGCTGACGGCCCACCTGCTCCAGCGGGAAGGTATGGCCGCTGCCCAGGCCAAAACGCAGCTGCAGCACGAGTCGCTCACGAGGCGTAAGCACATCCTCAAGGACAGCCTGAACCTCCTGCTTCATCGTGCGCGTTGTAGCGACCTCTTCAGGTGACGTGCTGTTCTCATCGGCCAGCACATCGCCCAGCTCCTGCTCCTCGTCCTCGCCGACGGGCAGTTCCAGCGAGATCGGGGCGCCAGGGGCCGCCTCTAGCTCATGCAGCCGCTCCACATCCATCCCCAGCGCGTCGGCCAGCTCCTGCTCGGTGGGGTCGCGTCCCATCTCCTGCACGAGCCGTTGGCGCTCCCGCCGCACGCGATTGAGCGCCGTGTTGACGTAGACGGGGAGCCGAATCGCTCGCCCCTTGTCAGCCACCGCGCGGCTAATCGCCTGGCGGATCCACCAGGTGGCATGCGTGCTGAAGCGGTGTCCGCGGCGCCAGTCATAGCGCTGGACGGCGCGCATCAGCCCGATGTTGCCCTCCTGGATCAGATCGAGCAGCGACAGGCCACGACCCACATAGCGCTTGGCGATGCTCACCACGAGGCGAAGGTTGGCCAGCACGAACTGCTGCACCGCTTCTTTATCGCCCGCTTCGATACGCTGGGCCAGATCGATCTCCTGAGCATGACTCAGCATCGGAACTCGACCAATCTCCCGCAGGTATGCGGTGATCGTGTCAACTTCCGCCGCTTCACCGCGCTCAGCGGCCTTCGCGACTTCCTGCACTCGGCGCAAACGTGCGCCACTTACTTCCGATTCGTCTGGCAGGTCGACGAGTGGAGCGCTCTCAGTCTCCATGGCGTGGATGCTGCTTTCGATGTCCTCGTCCTCCTGCACGCGGGCTGCCTCTTCGTCGTCATCGACGATGTCAACGTCATTGGCAAGGAACAGCTCAATGGCCGAGTCGAGGTCATTCAGCTCTTCGATTTGCGGTGTGGCGTTGTCATCGTGGTCACTCGGAGGAGTGGCGCGCGTGCCGCCAGCGTCCCGAGCCGGTTGCCGCCCCGCATGACGCAGGGCCGCCTCCAGTTCGGCGCGCCGTACATATCCTCGTTTACGCGACTCGCCCAAGAGTTGTTCGAGTTCGCGCTGATTCGGCATTTTTGTCGTCATCTATCATCACCTTCGGCGGGAGAAGAACGCCTGAAGCGACGCGCATCCCCGATCATGTTCTCCCAGAGGCCTTCAGAAAAGGTCCTTCAGGAGCCAGATCGGGTCTTCCCCACTCGCATCGCCAATGCGACGCGGGTGGCAGGCGCGCCACTCGCTGGCCAGCCGATGGCGCCAGCCACTCGCCCCAGCGGCCAAAGCCGGAGGCGACGCAGGCGCGACGCAACTATCCCCGTCAGGGAGAAAGGATGTCTGCGCGCTTCGCATGTCTCCGCGAATGTTATCGCGAATGTCCCCTCGAAGCGCCGATGCGCCGGAACACCTGTAGGTCACAGCGTAATCAAACTCGTCGCCCACCATCGCAAGGCGTTCGCTGGCTTCCATCTCAGGTATCCCGTGTCGTTATAGACATTCCGCGGATCACCTTTTGTCGCCCATGTGCGAGTGAGCGCCGCGTACAGCGGCCAGTGCGTCTGATACGCTCTTACTGATCATAGCGCGCCGACAACGTCGCAGACATCTCTATCTTTCATCCCACTTAACTATACGAAAGGCCACCACCTCAGGTTACACAAAGGAAGCGCCCTAGGGTGGTCAAGCCGCTCCTCGTTGACGCCACGCGAGAACCTCTTCACGCGAACACGTCACGAGTACAGTCACGCACGATGGAGGCCAGTACGCGCAGTGCGCGCATCCAGAAGCTCCAGCGGACGAATGCCGGACGCATCGCCGCTCGGAGCGCATGAGTGCGCAATAGACAGATAGGCCCGGGAGCGTAACGGTTACGCTCGACCGGGCCTGAGTGATGTCTGCACACCACTATCCATCACACTCACGAACCCACACATCGAGACCATCAGCGACGGTCAGCGACGCGCGCCACATAGTGTTTGATGAGAGCGAAGATTACCTGCTTCAATTTTGCCGAGCGAGCAAGTCTGCTCGCGAGGGTCGCATGTGTGGCATGCGTTACCAGGCGCAGACAGATCGCATGATCCGCTGACTGCACGCAAACCAGACTGACACCCGTGAACAAGTGACGCGAAAAAGTGAGATGCCAAGCCAGACGACCATTAGGGATGGTGCGCTGCGCCCGTTACCGGGGGTCCACGTCCACCCTATCGACCGAGTCATCTACTCGGGGTCTTAGTCTGTGCCCGTTGCCGGGCCAGACGGGAGCGCTCATCTTGGGGGCGG
>DASQSS010000210.1:0-3608 GCA_035642255.1 Ktedonobacterales bacterium
GGAAACACCTGAAGCCGCTGGGCTAACTGCGGGCTTGCTCGCAGGGGCAGGCGTCGAGGGTGGGGTCGATGATTGGGGTGAAGTCGTAACAAGGTAGCCGTACCGGAAGGTGCGGCTGGATCACCTCCTTTCTAGGGATACTCGCAGAGCCGTTCACTCGCAAGAGTTGGCGACTTCTGCCATCCCAGGTCGATCGGAGCGCTTCGGCGCTCTGACTTCTCAAAGGCATCCACCGCCATCGCCAACAGGGCGTGGCGTGATACTCTGCCTGCTGCTTCTCACTCTTGAGTTGTCTCATGGGCGTCTCTGGGACCGTTGGAGCGCCACGGGCCTGTAGCTCAGTTGGCTAGAGCGCGGTCCTGATAAGACCGAGGTCCCCCGTTCGAGCCGGGGCAGGCCCACCCGACACGGCATCGTTTGACGATCGGATTCGTTTCGACAGTCAAACGTCCCCATCCTGGGGGCGTAGCTCAGTTGGCAGAGCATCTGGTTTGCAACCAGAGGGTCAGGGGTTCGAATCCCCTCGTCTCCACCATGCGCTGAGCTAGCGCGCCGTCTCGATCTGGCACGATCGCGCAAGCGATCCGTCAGCTTGTTCGCGAATCTCCGTCCTGCGTCTGTGTGCGCAGGAGGGCTGGTGACTATAGCGGAGGGGACACACCCGTTCCCATCCCGAACACGGTCGTTAAGCCCTCCAGCCCCGACGATACTGCAGGGGCAGCCCTGTGGGACAATAGGACGTCGCCGACCCTCCTGCGCACGATAGACGCTCACGCCCGAAGTCAATCACGACTTCGGGCGTTTTTGTGTTTCCTGAAACCGCGTGCCCCCTTCGCTGGCCCGAGCGACACACTCTGCGCTCGTTTGCGATACACTTTGCGATACACTGAGAGCGATAGGATCGCGATGGAGGCGAGGTCACGCCGCTGTCGCTCTGCCTGTCGTAGGCGCGAGGGAGCGATGGCGGCGGCCAGCAGGGGAACGGACATGGCGGACATGCTCGAAGGGCAACGCATCGTCGTTGGGGTTTGCGGTGGCATCGCCGCCTATAAGGTGGCCGATCTGGTGAGCAAGCTACGCCAGGCGGGCGCCGACGTGGATGTCGTGCTGACCGAGCATGCTGAGCGGTTTGTCAGCGCGCTGACCTTTTCCGCGCTGAGCCAGCGCCCCGTCTATACCAACCTCTGGGAGCCGACCGGGGAAGCGGCGGCGCGGCATATCGAGCTGGGTCACGCCGCCGATCTTTTGCTGATTGCGCCCGCCACGGCCAACACCATCGCGCGCCTCGCCCACGGCCTCGCCGACGACATGCTCACGACCATCGCCCTCGCGACGACCGCGCCGCTGCTGATCGCTCCCGCGATGGAGTCGCAGATGTACCGGCATCCCGCGACGCAGGCGAATCTGGGTCTGCTGGCGGAGCGCGGCGCGACGATCATCGAGCCGGAGAGCGGGCGACTGGCCTCAGGCGAGACAGGCCAGGGACGCCTGCCTGAGACGCCAACGCTGCTCGCGCACATCCGCCGGACGCTGGGACGCGCGACAGGCGATCTGGTCGGGCGGCGCGTCGTCGTGACAGCAGGCGGCACGCGCGAGTCAATCGACCCGGTGCGCTACATTGGCAATCACTCTAGCGGGCTGATGGGCTTCGCGCTGGCCGAGGAGGCGCGCGACCGTGGGGCGGACACGCTTGTCATCGCGGGAGCGGTCAGCGCTCCGATCCCGCTCGGGGTCGAGGTCATCCGCGTGGAGACGTCCCTGGAGCTGCGCGACGCGACACTCGCGGCCATCAGCGACGCCGACGCGCTGGTGATGGCCGCCGCGGTCGCCGACTATCGGGTCGAGCAGCCCGCGCAGCACAAGATCAAGAAAGGCTCGGCGGAGGAGAACAGCGATGGCTCGCTGACCCTGCGCCTGACGCAGAATCCCGACATCCTGGCGGACGTGCGGGACATGGCGGAGACGCGCGGCCTCACGGGTCTGACACGCGTAGGCTTCGCCGCCGAGACGAACGATGTGGAGCGCAACGCCGCCAGCAAGCTGCGGCGCAAGGGGCTGCATCTGCTCGTCGCCAATGATGTCTCGCGGGTCGACAGCGGCTTCAGCGTCGCCACCAATCAGGTCAGCCTCTTCTACGCCGATGGCCGCGTCGAGCATCTGCCCCTGATGCCCAAGACCGAGGTCGCCCGCATCATCTGGGATCGTCTGGCGCCGATGCTGGGCGAGCGCCGGGCGCATGAGCCACAGCATGGCTAGCTAGCGTGTCCAGAAGCCTTCGGGGTCGATCTCGCGAATGAGGCGCAGCTCATCACGGGTTGGCGGCAGTGTCTCGTGCGCGTCGGGCGCCACGCGCAGATCCCAGCCGGTCTGGGCGCGCACCTCGTCCGCGCTGGAGCCGGGTCGCCAGGTTTGTAGCTCCATCTCGTGCGTGTCGCTGGTGAAGCCGAGCACGGCCAGCGTGGTGATGACGACGCTGGGGCCGCCGCGTGGCAGACCGACGCGCTCGCGCCAGTCGCCGCCATCGCCATAGCCGGGACTGGTGATATAGCTGACGCGCTCGGGGAAGCGCTTGCGCTCGTGCGACATGATGATGGCCAGCCGCTGCGCCATCGAAGCGATGTCCGCTCCGCCGCCGCTGCCGGGCAGCTTGGTCTGCGGATGTCTGCGGTCGCCGATGTATGAGGTGTTGAGGTTGCCGTAGCGGTCCACCTCAGCGGCGCCGACGAAGCCAAGGTTGGCCCAGCCCTGCGCCAACAGACCCATCAGCGCGCCTGTGCGGTTGGCCCACTCAGCGCCCAGGATGTTTGGCGCGTCGCCCATCGTCAGCAGGAGCTCACGCGAGGGAGTGTCGCGCACGAGGCCATTCTCAAAGAGGCCGATGGCGTTGGGGGCATGGGTGCGCTTGGCCAGCGCGAAGGCGATCAGTGGCAGACGCATGCCAACAAACACTACTTCACCATCGCGAATGGCGCGCGCGGCGCAGACCACCATCAACTCCTGGGGGGTGTAGTCGCTCAGGCTTGCCACAGGGTGTTCTCTCCTCTCAGCGGTCCATCGGTCATGGGCCGATCAGGTCAGCACGAAATACCATCGCTCACTGGCCGGCGGCTCTAGCGGAATGGCGCACACTTACGGGCGGCGCGGGGCGGCTCGCGTCGGGGGCAGCCCAGCGCGCGCGCGAACTTCAGCGTCGCCAACAGAGACGACCTGTCCGGCGAACGCCTCGCCATCCGGACCGCAGAGCCAGCGGATCAGCGCGGCAGGCTCAGTGGCGGGCCGCAGCCAGCCCTTCGCGTGGGCCTCACGGAAGAAGTCAGTGTCAGGCGTGGGGCTGGCGCGCAGCTCGGCCTGCATATCGGTGTCGAGCATGCCCGGATTGACGGCGATGGCTGTGACGCCGGTAGCCTCAAGCTCGGTCGCCAGGATACGCGTGAAGTAGTTCAGGCCAGCTTTGGCGACGCTGTAGGCTGCGGCGCCGCGCATCGGCTGGGTCGCAGCGCCCGAGGTCACATTCAAGACGCGTCCCCAGCCACGCTGCGTCATGCCCGCGATGACCGCTCGCGCACAGTGGAACGGTCCATTCAGGTTCACAGCCAGGTCATGCGTCC
>DASQSS010000211.1:0-2978 GCA_035642255.1 Ktedonobacterales bacterium
GCCCATCACTCGCCCATCACTACTATTCATTGTCTCCGGTACGCTCATACTTCTTAACGCGCATGTCCCCGCGCAGGTGGACTCGTCAGTCCATACGTCACTGTCATTGAGCGAGGCCGTAGGACGGTTGCGCTTGCTTCGTAACTGATTCAAGCGTCGTACGTTACAACGGACGAGCAGAGGAAACGATGCGACGCTCAACTGGTCGGAGGAACCTCACGGTACAGAGGAGCGCGCTCGGGGACAGCGCGCATTTCGATATGTACGACACAGGCAAGATACAGGCAAGATGAGGAGTATGAGCGGGTGGAGAGCTTGGAACGCCGAACGCCAGGGTGGCCACATGGCATACGCCGCCGTCTGGAGCGCCGACGGGCGCAGCCGCGCGCACGCTCCTATGGGCAGGCGCTGGTGGAGTTTGCGCTAATCGCGCCACTGTTTCTGCTGCTGATGTTTGGCGTCGTCGAGTACTCGCTGATCAACGCCTCCATCGGCGCATTCAATTTCGCGGCGAAAGAGGGCGCCCGCAATGAGGCGATCCTGGGTAATGGATCTCCGCCTCAACCGTACAATAACGTTCCGCTTGACCAGTATGTAGTGAACAATGTGATCTTGCCACACGTTTCCGGTGTTGTGATGGCGACGATGTCAGAGGTAATCGTCTACCAGTCCGATGAGACGGGTCAGTGCTACGGCGGCGGTACGGTTCCGAACTGCGCACACCAGGATATCTTGCAGAACGTTAGCGGGACCTGGAAAACGACCAGTAACACATGGACTACTGCACGTAATACCCAGCTCTCCAATGCCGACTACGTGGGCGTGTACCTCGCCTATAGCTACACCTATTTGACGGCGTTTTTCGCCGTGACGTCACCGACCATAAACCTGACTGCGACATCAGTGCAGCGGATCGAGCCTCAGGAGTACGGATACCACAAGAAGGACGCTCCGATCGCAGGCGTTGGGACGCCGTGGAGCTTGGCGTCGTTCTCTTATCTACTGGCGTCGCATTTCAGCTTCGCCGCTATCGATCCGCGACGTGCGCAGAGCTATCTTGCTGGAGAGTGTGCATGATGTCCTTTTACAGCGTGCGTCCAGGCGTCCAGGCGGGCCAGCGGCCACGTCGGCGGGTGAGCCGAGGCCAGGCCATGGTTGAGTTTGCGCTCATTATGTTTCCATTGCTGCTGTTCATGGTCGTCGGTGCGACGGACATTTCGACGCTGCTCGATGACCATCTGGACGCTGTCTATGCGGCGCGCGCTGGCGCGCGTGTGGGGTCAGTCATTGGCAACTATAGCCCATCTGGCGCAGCCTACACCGCAGATTGCGCGATCGTCGGGGCCGTACAGGCGGCGCTTGCGGGCACGCGCAATGTGCAGGTGACACAGATCGCCATTTATCAGGCAGACTACACAGGCGTGTACTCTAACTCGCGCCCGCAGGATGTCTATGCCGGGAATGCGGTGTGCAATGCTGACGGCTCGATTACACCGGCGGCCACGAAGACCACATGGGCTCCGAGTATACGCTGCAATGTGCCATTTCAGGAGAATTCGATCGGTGTAGCCATCACGTACAACTACACCTATGCGTTCAATCTTCTGAATTTTGCCCAGCCGACGGTGACCGATTCTGCTGTGATGCCCATCGAGATTGTCGTAAATCCGTCTTCCACGACAAACTCATGCCCATAGGGCAGCCGCGAACAGTCGCCTTGAGAGTCACATGGGAGTAGTCAAGCCCTGATGGGAGATAGAGACGAGATGCCACACCAAATGCCTGAACCCGTACGCGATCATGCCCCAAGTCGCGCACGTCACATGCGCCGGCTGATGGCGTCTGACGTCGCGCGCCGCTCCACGCGCATCACGCGCCGAGCCAGTCCTGGGCAGACGCTCGTCATCTTCGCGCTTTCACTCACGGCGCTCATCGGTTTCATGGGATTGGCGATTGATAGCGTGCGTGTGTACGACCTCTATGCGCGCATGCAGCGCGCCGCCGAGGCGGGAGCGCTTGCGGGCGTGATCTATATGCCGAACAACTACACCACTGACCTGACCAACGCCCCAGCTGATAACGCCGTCTGTCGCGCATGGAATGAGGTCTACAAAAACTCGTTCGGCCAATTCTGCGCTGACCCGACAGCGATTGGCTCGAACTATTGTCCGACATCAGGCAGTGTCGAGGTCGCAGTATGTCCGGTAAAGAACCAGGACTTTGAACTCAGAGTCACGATCACTGAGTCGATTGATGTCGTCTTCCTCAGCGCGCTCAACGTCGGCCCATTGACCATCAGCGCCACTGCTATCGCCGCCTACCTACCACCAGTGCAGATCGCTTCAGACCCCACCGGAACTGGTGGCACTGGGTCGTGGGGCACGTTTGGCGAGTGTGGTAACAGTGGGACTGGCGCGTCCGCCGCTTGCACAGGCAGCGGCTCGCGCAACTGGGCCGGCAATATCAATGGCCCCGGTGAGCTGAAAGAGCAGGGTGACCCCTTGGTCAGCTGTGAGGAAGGGCCGTCCACAGGCCCACAAGATCCCCCTGCGACGACGACCCCGCTGCCTACTACCTATACCGGGTTGCCAACGAATCACCCGCAGTATGGGCTGGCTCAAGATACGGAGCCGACAGACGCTACATGCTCCAATCCCGACACGTCCACAGTGTTCAGTGGGCCATCGGGCGCATTGGCAGGTGCGCCTTCGCATGCGGGCTATGCCTTCTATGTCCACATGCCCAAAGACGCGACATCCAATGCGTCAGTCTGGGTTTGGAACGCGCCATTCGACCCAGTGCAGCCGCCGAGCTGCAATGGACGCCAGAGTACGGGCCAGACGTCATACGATGTCTACTACTTATACAATTGGTCCGGTTCGGGAGGTTCACCATACCCCTTTAAGCGAGGCTCAGGATGTGATGGCCAGAATCCATACACCTGGGATCAAGCCAAGCTCATGTTCAGCGTCGCCTAT
>DASQSS010000212.1:0-11639 GCA_035642255.1 Ktedonobacterales bacterium
GGGCAAAGTCTATGTGGTCCCTGCTGACAAGGATGTCACCATCAGCGACAGCCACCTCACTCTCCGTACAAACGTCGGGCCGACCCGGCCCAAGCCGTCGATCAACCTGCTCTTTTCGAGCGCGGCCCAGACGTATGGCGAAGGATTGATCGCGGTGATCCTCACGGGTACCGGCTCTGACGGCTCGATGGGAGCTCTGGAGGTAAAGAAGGCGGGCGGCACAGTCGTCATTCAGAATCCAGCGACGGCGTCATATCCCTCGATGCCACAGTCGCTGGCGCCAACCTCTGTGGATTTCATCGCCAACATCGAGGACATGGGGCGTCTGCTTTACGATCTGCTCATGGGCATCGCCTCCGCGACACAGGCGTCGGAGACCAAGGTCTTGCGCAGCTTCCTCAGCCATGTGCGTGACCAGAGCGGGCTGGACTTCTCTAATTACAAGCCTGCGACCATCGTGCGGCGACTCAAGCGGCGTATGGTGGCGACCAATTGTGAGTCGCTCGATGATTACCTGCGCTATCTGGAGCATCAGCCCGAGGAGTATCAACGCCTCATCAGCACATTCCTCATCAAAGTGACCGAGTTCTTTCGTGACAGGGAGCTGTTCGATACGTTGCGGGCTGACATCCTGCCGCGTCTAATCGATGACGCGCGCCGTCGCTCGAACGAATTGCGCATATGGTCAGCGGGTTGCGCTACCGGCGAGGAAGCCTATTCCGTTGCGATGCTCGTCGCCGATGCGCTGGGCGATGAGCTGGACCGATTCAATGTGCGTATCTACGCGACTGATCTGGATCCCCAGGCGATCACGTACGCGCGGCGCGGACTCTATCCAGCCGCATCGCTCGCCGGAGCGCCACCGGATATGGTGGAGCGCTACTTCACACGCGTGGACGGAGACAGCGAGGTTAACAAGCGCATTCGCAGCCTGGTTGTCTTCGGTCAGCACGACCTCGGACAGCGCGCGCCATTTCCCCACATTGATCTCGTCCTGTGCCGCAACGTATTGATCTATTTCGGGTCTGAGTTGCAGAAGCGTGTGCTCCAGCTCTTCGCGTATTCATTGCGCAATGGTGGCATTCTGGTCCTGGGAAAAGCGGAGACGACCAGCCCACTCACCGACTATTTCATCCCTGTCAACTCATTGCTGCGCATCTACCGGCGCTATGGCGAGCAACTCCTTCTCCCCGCTGGACAGCTTAACGCGCCATCGCCGGTGCGATCGAGCCAGATGCCGCGCGGCAAGCCAAACCTTTCGCGGATTCCCAACCGCCTGGCGCCCAACGCCTCCCGCACGCACTCGGCGACCGAGCGGCTATACGAAACCGTGCTAGGTCTCCCCATCGGCGTCGCCATCGTCGACAAGCGCTACGATGTCCAGACGATCAACACCACCGCACTGAACCTGCTCGGTATTCATCACTCGGCTATTGGTGAAGATCTGTTGCACCTGGCTGAAACAGTTCCGCAAAAGCCGCTGCGCGCTGTCATCGATGAAGGATTCCGCAATCTCAGCCCAACGGAAATGGAGACGACGCTCGAAGTCGAGGACGACAATGGAGAAATGCGCGTCATTCATATCCGCGCGTATCCACAACTGCTCAATCGCGAGGATGACGAGATCGAGACAGTCTCGTTGGTCATCACCGATCAGACGGCAGAGCGCCGACAGAGCGCCGCGTCTGTGGCGGCCGCTGCCGCACGAGCGGCTGAAACCGAGGCAGCGGCCCCTCTCACAGAACAAGAGGCTGCCCAACGCCAGCAGGACAAACTGCAACGACTGGAGGAACAGGTACAACGCCTGAGCACGATCAACCGCGATCTGCGTGAGGCGAATGACGATCTGACGCGCACGAATCTCGATCTGCGACAGAGCAACGAGGAATATCTCGTCACCACAGAGGAGCTGCAGGCGGCTTCAGAAGAGGTGGAAACGCTCAACGAGGAGCTGCAGGCCAGTAACGAGGAGTTGGAAACGCTCAACGAGGAACTGCAGGCGACCGTCGAGGAACTCAACACGTCGAACGACGATCTGGAGGCGCGCAGCCAGGAATTACAGCGTCTGGCGGCGCATCTGGAAGCGCAGCGCCGCACGAGCGAGACGGAGCGGGCGCGCCTTGCGGCGATTCTGGTCAACATGGGCGACGCAGTGCTTGTGGTTGACGCGGATGGCGCGCCAGTGCAGACCAACAACGCCTATAAACGCATGTTTGGCGATGAGGACAGCGCCCTGGCGCCAGAGGATGAGTGGGGGCAACCGCTGTCGCTGGAGAAGACGCCTCAGCGCCGCACTGCGCATGGGGAGTCATTCAACATGGAATTCAGTATGCCTGACTCGCACGGATCCAGGCGCTGGTTCGAGGCAAACGGGCAGCCCCTGGTCATCGGTGATGTCCGGGAGGGCGGTGTCGTGGTCATCCGCGATATTACTGACCGCAGCTTGCGTCGCCTGCAAAATGAGTTTCTGGCGCAGGCTGCTCACGAGCTTCGCACCCCGCTGACTTCCGCGCAGGCCGCTCTACAGGCGCTCGCGCAGCGGCGGGACCATGCGACGCCGCAAACCATTGAACGCAATATCACGATCGCGCTGAACCAGGTGCGGAGACTCGGCGCGCTGGTGAGCGATCTGGTTGACGTCGCACGCCTGCAAAACAGCAAGCTCCATCTCCAGGTGAGCGCCGTTGACCTGGCGCAGATCGCCAGGAAAACCATCGAAGCGATGCAGTTGAGCGTCGCTCAGCGCATCGAGCTGACGGTCATCGATGAGCCGCTGATGGTCTATGGGGATCCACTACGCCTGGAGCAGGTACTTGATAATCTGCTGACAAATGCGGCGAAATATGCGCCAAAGGCCGAGCGCATTGAGGTAACCGCCCGTCGCAACGACGACAACGCCGAGGTCGCCGTGCGCGATGAAGGCCCCGGCATCGCGGATTCGGAAGCCTCGCGGCTCTTCTCGCGCTTCTTTCAGGCCACGCGCCCTGACAACTCGGCGCAGGCGGGGCTAGGCCTTGGCCTCTTCATCACACGCGAGCTGATGGTCGCGCAGGGAGGCGAAGTCTATGTGACCTCCAGCCCAGGCATTGGCTCGACCTTCACCATCCGGTTGCCGCTGCTCACCGAAGAGGCTCAAAACAGGCAAACGGACATTGCTCCCGCCGACGGACACGACTGACTGACGAGTGCGCTCCCGACTTGGCCCGCTACATGCGGCTCGGCTATCATCATATGTTGGTTCGAGATAGCCACCGAGATCGCCGCACCAGGCGCCTCAGACGCTGCCACGTCAGAGCGTACGCTGGCGGCAGGAGAGCAGGTTTACGTGCACGGACACGATGTCATTGTTATCGGAACCTCGGCTGGCGGTGTGGAAGCGCTGACACAGATCGCGCGTGGCCTGCCCCGCGAACTGCCAGCAGCTATACTCGTCGTCATGCATGTGTCGGAGTACGCTCCAAGCGTTCTCCCGCAGATTCTGGGGCGATCGAGCGCCTTGCCTGTCAAACACGCGACCGATGGAGAGCCCATCACGCAGGGACAGATGTTTGTCGCGCCACCGGGTGCGCACCTGCTCGTCGAGAAGGGGCATGTGCGGCTGGCAGCGGGGCCGCGCGAAAACCGCTTTCGTCCCGCGATAGATCCGCTCTTCCGAACGGCAGCGCTCGCCTATGGTCCACGCGTCGTTGGTGTCGTGCTCACCGGAGCGCTCAACGATGGCACTGCGGGACTGCTGGCGATCAAGCGTCGTGGTGGTCTGGCCATTGTACAGGATCCCCAGGAAGCCATGATGCCGAGTATGCCGACGAGCGCCCTGGCGTATGTCGCCGTTGATCAATGCCTGCGCCTGGCCGAGATTCCAGACTATCTCGCGAAGATAGCGCTTGAGCCAGCCGCTACCGAGAGTAGCGAACCAGCGCCGGAGGATATGCGCGTGGAAGCCGACATTTCTGGCCTGAGCGCCAATCGCCGGATGGAGGGAGATCGCGTTGGTCAACTCTCCCCGTATACCTGCCCTGAGTGCAAAGGCCCGCTCTGGGAGATCCATGATGGCCAGCTTCTGCGGTTTCGATGTCAGGTGGGTCATGCCTATACGAGTGATGCGCTGCTCGATGACCAGGCGGAAGCCATAGACGACGCGCTGTGGACCGCGCTCGAGACTCTGGAGCAGCGCGCCGCAATCGCCAGGCGACTCGCCGAGCGGTCCCACAAAAGTGGACATTCCGCCGCCGCTCGCCGCTTCGACGTTCAAGCACGCGAAATGGCGGCCAAGTTACGGACGGTCCAACGCGCATTGCAGGGGAACATGAGTGGAGCGCAAAGCGCGGCGAATGTCGAGTGGACCGAACGGATCGAGCAGGAGGACCACGCCGAGGAGCAATCAGCGTACGGCGCGGGCGAGCCGTCATGACGCCCAGGGATGAAACTCGATAGGGAGGATAGAAACCCTGCCGAGCTATCATTGACGCAGGCGCCTTCGGCGCGTACAATACTGCATAGAGTGAAGCGTGGACTGGGGCGGCCCGGTCACGGACTCGCTCACAGCTCACTGGCGCTCATCTACCGCGGCGCATCAGCCAAAGCCCCGTGGTCAGGAGGAAGAGACTACATGATCGATAATAGCGAGACGCAGACAGCGCTCATCTCCATTACTCCATCAGCTGCGGAAAAGGTTCGCGAGTTGCTGGAGGCCGAGGGCAATCCGGAGCTGGGGCTGCGCATCTTCGTTGCTGGCGGTGGCTGCTCGGGCCTGCAGTATGGCATGACGCTCGACGAGTCTCAGGACAGCGACAGCATCTTCGAGACCAACGGCGTGCGCGTGCTCATTGACGAGATGAGCGCCGAGTACATCTCCGGCAGCGAAGTTGACTACGTGGATAGCCTGATGGGCGCCGGCTTCACGGTGAATAATCCCAATGCTGTCTCGACCTGCGGCTGCGGCCACAGCTTCAAGACCTCAGGCGACAGCGGCCAGGCGCGCTCCTGCGGCTGCGGCCACTAGGCCAGACGAGTCGCGGCGCGTCAGTGTGAATGTGAGGGAATGTGACGGTGCCACCAGATAAGAGTCAGACGCCCTCGCGTGAGCCGCTAACAGACGACGGAGCCGATTCCCCGGACTATTACGCGGGATTCACCAGCGTCCTGCAGGAATTGTCGGATGCTCAGGCGCGCGGATTCACGCCGACCGAGCGTCAACTCGTGCTGGCGATAACGCACTCGGCTCGCATCTACACGTTTGCCCGCAGTGGTAAGCCTGTCGGTGGGCGAAGTCCGGATTGGCTACGTGGCCGCGTTGATGGCCTACGCTCCGCGCTGAAGCGTGATGACATGCCCCGCCCCTGGGTAAACTAACGCCCTGGGACGTTCTGGTGAAGCGCCGGATACCCGCAGATGGTGTGGGTATCCGGCGCTTCACGTCTCTAAGCGGTGGCTCATGCGAGTGGGACACGCGAGTGGGACACGCATCCAGGGCATCAGGACATGCGTACGGGAGGGAGCGCGCAATGGCAGGTGGATGGGATCGCCGCTCGGCGCTGGTGAGGGTGGACACAGCGACGCTCGAACGGTTGCTCGCGCCGCGCTGGCTGGGCGCTCGCGTCACCAGCGCCGAGCACGTCTCAGGCGGCCTGGCCAACACCAACTACCGGGTGACACTGGCGGACAGAGCGGATCCAGTCGTCGTGCGGTTCTACACCCGCGAACCGCAGGCCTGCGCGCGCGAGGCGGCGCTGCTGCGACTGGTCGCCGGGCGCGTCCCCGTCCCTGAGGCGCTCTACGTCGAGCCAGAGGCTGGACGATTCACCTGGCCCTACATCGTGCTGAGCTGGATGGATGGAACGCCACTCATCGATGCGCTGCCGGACTTGCCGCGTGCCGAGGCGCTGGGGCTGGCGACGGAGCTCGGCGCGGTGGCGGCGCGCATCGGTTCCTTCACCTTCGCGGAGCCGGGATTCCTGGGGCCAGACCTGCGCATTCGCGAGCGTCTGGTCATCGAGCCAAATAGCTTGCGCTCCTACCTGGGTGAGATGCTTGGAGGCACGGCTGGTGAACGTCTCGGGCCTACGCTTACCGCGCGCCTGCTCGCACAGATAGACGCCAACGCCAACGCGCTGGCCCCGCTAGCAGGCTCCCGCTCGTTGATCCACGCTGACTACAAAGACGGCAACATCCTCGTGCGGCGCGAGAGCGATGGCTGGCATGTGACCGCTGTGCTGGACTGGGAATTCGCCTTCGTGGGCGCTTCGATCTTCGATCTGGGCAGTCTGCTGCGGCGCGAGCAGAGCCTGCCGCCTGGATTCGCCGTGGCATGTGTCGCGGGCTATCGCGCCGCGGGCGGATTTGCGCCCCCGGGCTGGCGGCTCATGACCCTCCTCATGGACCTGATCAATTTGTGTGACTTCCTCAACTCGCCACACGTACGCGCTGGCATGGTCGCTGATCTCACAGCGCTCGTACGTGATACAGTCGAACGCCTCGAACACGGTGATACGGAGTACGGAGACTGAACGGAGACTGAACGGAGAGTGCCATGAGCGCGAGCGAGCGCCTGACCACAGGTGCGACGGATACGACAGAGGTGTCATTGGAGCGTGTCACCACGACGCTACGTGAGCTGCTGGGTGTTCCCAGCGTGTCAGGCGCCGAGGATGCGGCGCGCGCCTATGTCAGCGGACGACTGAGCGCGCTGGGCCTTGCGCCACAAACGGACGCCGCGGGCAACCTGATGGCCCGCCTCGCTGGCGTCCCAGCTGAGCGCGACGGTGAAGCGCCGCTGCTGCTGAACGCGCATCTCGACCGTGTGCCGCCTGGCCTCGCGCATGCGCCGCGAATCGAAAATGGCGTGATGCGCAGCGACGGCGCGACGAATCTGGGAGCCGACGACGCGGCTGGCGTGGCGATCATCCTGGCGACGGTCGAGGCGCTGCGCGAGCGCGGGCTGCCACATCCGCCGCTCCTGCTGCTCTTCACCGTCGGAGAGGAAGTCGGACTGACGGGCGCGAAGGCGTTCGATCCTGCGCCGTGGGGCGCGACCGAGGGCATCATCTTCGATAACGCCGGGGAAGCGGGCGTCGTCGTGACACGCGCCGCAACCTACATCGCTTTTGATGTGACGATCCACGGCGCGGGTGGGCATCCGGGCAAGCGACTGGAAGGAGCTGTCAGCGCGATTGAAATCTTCCGGCGTGCGCAGTATCCCTGGGGCTCACTGGATGACGACACGACCCGCATCTCGATTGGTCGCGTGGACGGTGGCTCCGCGCGCAATGCCGTGCCGCGCGAGCTGCATGCGCTGGGCGAGATTCGGACGCTCGCCGGGGCAGCGGAGCGCGAGGCGCTGATGGCGCGAGTCGCGCGCAGCTTCACCGACGCGGCGCAGGCGCTGGGTGGCTCTGTGGAGGTCACGTTCGACTCGCACTGCGAAAGCTACGAGGTCAGTGACGATGAGCCGCTGCTGCGCGCATGGCGCGACACGGTTGAGGCTCGCAGCGGAGCGTATCGCACGATGACGACCTTCATCGGCAGCGACGCCAGCGCCCTGCGCAACCACGCGCGCGTCTTCACGGTCTCCACAGGTGTTATGGACGAACACACCGTCGAGGAGTGGGTTCCGCTTGCCCCGCTGGCTGAGCTTGTCGAGACGACGGTGGCGCTGCTCTCGCGCGAGGGCCAGCCAACATGAGCGCCCGCTTGTAGCCGGTGGCGCGATATACTGCGATCGGGCGCGTCTGTTGTTGCGCCAGACGCGCCGTCCATGATCGACCAGCATCAGCTTCAACATGCGGCAGGAACGGCAGGAGCGTCAGGCGACGCTGACGCGCCCTGGCGAGCATGATCATAAAGCGCTAGAGGTTAGAGGAGCGACGATGACCACCGACGCCACGCGCGAGGCCAGCGCCTCACATCGCGATACCCTGATTCGCCGATCAGAGCTCACCTGCCCTGGCCATTCGCTGAAAATGATGAGCCGAGCGGCGGCGTCAGCCGCTGACCAGGTCATGTTTGATCTGGAGGACGCCTGCGCCGTCTCGCAGAAAGAGGGCGCGCGCAAGACCGTGATCGAGGCGCTGACAACGCTCGACTTCGGCGAGAAGATTCGGGCATTTCGCCCCAACGGCGCCAACACTCGATTCTTCTACCGCGACGTTATCGAGGTGGTCGAGTCGGCGGGTCGTTTCATAGACTGTATCGTACTGCCGAAGGTCAACGGCCCAGAGGACATCATATTCGCCGATCGTCTGTTGACGCAGATCGAGCTGAACATGGGCTATCCCGTCGGGCGTATCCTGCTGGAGGCGCTGATCGAAACAGCGGACGCCGTGCTGCACGCGGAGGCGATCGCCAAGGCTTCGCCGCGTCTCAGCGGGCTGGCGTTTGGGCTGGTGGACTTCGCGGGCGACATCGGCGCGAAGGAGACAGGCGCCGAGCAGTTCTTCTACTACAACTACGCGAAGGCCAAGGTGATCACGGCAGCGCGCGCGGCGGGCATAACCGCGGTGGACGGCGTGACGCTCGCAATCCGCGACCTGGAGGCATGCAAGCGCGACGCTGAAATGGCGAGCCGGATGGGCTTCGATGGCAAGTGGGCAGTCTATCCGCCGCAGGTCGAGGTGATCAACGAGGCGTTTACGCCCTCGGCTGAGGAAATCGCTCGGGCGCAGCGCATCATGGACGCTTATGCGAGCGCGGATGTGGAACAGGGTATCGGCGCGCTGGTGATTGACGATGAGATGATCGACGCAGCGTCGCTCAAAGTCGAGGAGCAACGCCTCGCCATCGCGCGCAGAGCGGGACTGCTCGCATAGCACGCCCTCACCCCGACCCCTCTCCTTCTGGGACAGGGGCTATTTACTGCGCCTCTTGCTCAGAGAACGAGGGATGGGGTAAGGGCGCGTGCGTCGCGCTACCACATGCGCTGGTTCCCCACAGCGACGTGGAGCGCGACTGGCATGACGCGCTTACTCGCCGTCAGCGCGCGTCATGGAATCGATCATCGCCGTCATGAACTCTGGCGCTTCCGCCTGGGCCTCCGCCGCCGGCTCAGCGTCAGACACGGTGGCCGTCTCCGCGAAGCTTGCTACCTCGCCATCGGCAGCCGAAGCTACCGCCGCCAAGGTATTATCCTCCTCAGCGACGGGCGCCGCCTCAGCCTCTTCAGCTATCGGAGCGGCCTCTGCTTCCTCCGCTACCGGAGCCTCAGCCTCTTCAGCCACTGGCGCGGCTTCTGCCTCAGTGACAGGATCGGCCTCAGCTTCCTCCGCGATGGGCGCCTCAGCCTCGTCGGCGACAGGCGCCGATGCTTCTTCAGCCACCGGAGCCGCCTCAACTTCTTCAGCCACTGGCGCTTCAACCTCTTCGGCGGCAGGCGCTTCAGCCTCAAGCGCCGCAGGAGCAGCCTCCTCTTCAGCGACCGGAGCAGCCTCCTCCGCTACCGCTGGTGCGTCCGCTTCGAGCGCTGCCACAGGCGCTTCGGCGGCGGGAGCGGCTTCTTCCTCCGCGACAGGAGCGGCCTCCTCCGTGATCGATGCGACCTCTTCCTCGGCGACAGGAGCTTCGGCTACCTCAGCAGCGGGCGCCTCCTCAGTGGATGCTTCCGCAGTTGGAGCGGCCTCGGCGGCAGGCTCATCTACCACAGGCGCGCTCTCGGCCTCAGCAGGAGCCGTCTCCGCTTCAAGCGTGGCTGGCGATTCCTCCTCCGCGACGGGAGCAGCCGCTTCCTCGGCAGCGGGAGCAGCGTCCGCCTCCGCGACGGGAGCGGCATCTGCCACGGATGATTGTGTAGCAGTTGGCGCATGGCTGGAAAGCAACGATGTCAGCCGCTCCAGAGCGGAGGTCACAGCTTGGGCCATCTCTTCGAGCGCGCTCATCGTGGAATGAATGAGTCCTTCAGCGGAATGACCTGGAGCCGCCACAGCCGCCACAGGCGCTTCCTCAGTGGCAGCCTCAGGAGTAGCCTCGGCTACTGGCTCAGCCTCGGCTACCGGCTCGGATTCAGCCTCAGCTACTGGCTCAGCCTCAGCTGCTGGCTCGGATTCAGCCTCAGCTACTGGCTCCGGCTCGGCCTCCGCCGCCGCGGCGTCCCCTTCGGTAGTTTCGCTGCTTGCGTCAATGGCTTCGGCTTCCGGAGCCTCAGACGCGTCGCTCGCCTCGGCGGCGCTTGCTTCAGGCTCACTGGTTTCTTGTGGCTCAGACGCTGTCAGCGCATCCTCGGGAGCGGCTGCCTCGGCGTCAACCGCAGTGGCGTCGTCGGTCATCATATCGTCAGGCGCAGCAGGCTCGGATACGTTTGGATTTTCACTGGGTTCCATCGTTTGTCCCTCAATGCGAACGTTGGCGCGATACAGGCGCGCCAACACCATGAATGGTTCCGGCGCCGTGTAATGGAATGTGCTCGAGTTGGCTTGGGATCGCGTGGGATCGCTTGGAATCGCTTGGAATCACTTGGGATCGCTGTGCGAGAGGGAGCGTGTCCCGGCGACAACTCACCGGACGCTCGCCAGGGATGGACAACGCGAACGGGTCCGCCGGGGGTGAAGCCGTCGGATGAGACGCGCTACATCGTCTGTCGCTACGGATGGTTCGCTACCTGGTGGTTCGCTACTCGGAACGCGGAATGGGCCATGGATCGCGAGTGTGACGGTCAGAGGTCAAAACAAGGCGGGATATCATGCGATTCGCCACCATGCGCCATTGCCAGGGACCCTGCGCGAGCGATGAAATATTGTGCGGACCCAGCCAGTCAGCGCGCCTGGGGGAACTGGCGCAGCGTGACATGCCTTGCGGGACATCATTGTCCTGGAGAGGCCGCGCTACAGTGCGCCATTCAGGCGGAGAGACCGGTGGAATCTGACTCGATGGGTATGCCACGTGCATCGTGCGCGCTATCCGTACAAGCATCGACGCGCCTGAATCACTCACACTTGCCCGTTGGCCGAGCACCAGCCAGCTCCGGTCACACGCCCACCCGCGCCATCGCGAAGGGCGCACGACTCCGTGAACTGGATGACCATCCAGCGACGAGCAGCGAGAGCAGCCAGACACAGAAAGAGAGGATTTCACAGAGCAAGCGGCAAGAGCATCGAGCGCACATTTACTCGGAAGGCTCGCGTCAACTGCGGATTACTTCCGGTGGTTCAAGTATACTGTTACCTAAGTTACTCGTCAAGCGAAGAGCGGACCAATTCCGTGATGTGCAGGCGAATTCTCAGGTGTTGCGAGACTCCACCCGCTCTCTGATGAGAGCGGGCGCTTGTCGCTGCCCGCGCGCCCCATTACTCGACTCATCGTCGAGCGTTAGCCTCGCGCAATCGCGGTAATTCCAGCGCGAGGTTTTCCAGTGTCAGTCGAGGATTGGCGTTGATGTCCATCGAAGCTAGCGCCATAAGAAGCGCATCGAGGAAGGCGCGCGCTCGATTCGGTCCAATCGCCACGCCGATGCGTTCCGCCGCATGCCGCGCCATGCCCGCCGAGAGCAGCGCATGGGCGCCATTGGCTACCAGCGTGACATCGCGCCACCATCCAATCCACAGGTCGAGGGTCGTGCGGACTGTCGCGTTGTCAGAGCCAAGCTCCCCCGCGATACGCATACGCTCATCAACGGGCGCGGCGACGAGCGCCACGATACGCTCCAGCGTTCGTTC
>DASQSS010000213.1:0-2854 GCA_035642255.1 Ktedonobacterales bacterium
GACTCCATGGTTTCTCATACTCCTTCCATTTCGTTTGTTCGTATTGCGCCTCGACTCGCCACCAACGCCAGACGGCGAGCCAACAACACGGCTAGCTGGATTGCTCACCGCCTGGATAGGGCGCCTGGTAGAGCGCGCGGAAGCCGCCAATAGCCGGATAGAGACGCATCTCGATGGTGGCCTCTAGCTGTCGCAGATGTTCCAGGTCGTGGTAGGCCCATTCGATGATGTGCTCTCGCGCGGTGATGCGCCCATAGCGCGGATGGATGCCGCCGTGCGCGAGTTGCGCGGGCGTTAGCGCCTTGAGGAAGGCGAGATTCTGTTCGCGCGCCGCCATCCAGGCCGCCAGCGTCTCGCGTGGCGACGACGTCGGAGCGGCTGCCCCGCCAGCCACCAGCGGAGCGTCATCCTGCTCGATCATGCGACGCACGCGCACGGGAATCACCGCTGTCTCGACATGCAGCATGTGCGCGAGCAGCTGGGAGATGCTCCACTCATCTGGCGCGGGCGACCACTCCCAGAGATCTTGAGGGACTGGCTCTAGCAGCGCGCTCAGGGCCGCGGGTGTCGCGTCAAGCACACCGAGCGACAGGTCGTACAGGTCGTACTGGTCCGCATTGTTTGCCATGGCTCGCTCCTCTATGTCGCATGGTCTCACGCGCAATCGCTCAGACTGGCTGCACGGCCCCCCACCCGCTGCCACAGACCGCGACCACGTCATCAGGCGAAATCCGATGCAGCGGACGTTGTGGTTGCTCCAGCGCCAGCGATCCATCCGCCGCAACCCGCGAGCCAGCGCCAATGTAGCGGCTGCCATCACGGTGGTAGACGATCACGCGCGACGGCGCCAGCAGTCGGCGCCGCCACTCCCGCCGCGGCGCCCCGTCCTCCACGCCTGGAGTGGCATGCTCCGCGTCAGGCGCCAGCTCGCGTAGGTGGACATCGAGCGTGTGGAGCGAGCGTGCGAGAAAGACCTCGCGCCAGTCAGGCCGTGTGAACAGCGGCGATGCGGGCGTGACTCCAGCCGCTCGCGCAGCGCGATGCGCCGTCCATAGCCGCGCGAACGCAAACCGCAAGACGACGAGCGCAGCGTCGTCCGCGTCATCTGTCTGAACGGACACTCGACAGATGCGTGTAATCGCTCGATCCGCCGGGCCATCCAGGCGCAGGCTAACATCCCACGGCCACGCGATGGCGCATGTCCGGCCAAGCGCGCTTTCGGCGACTTCCGCGATGGCAGAGGCGGCGGCCATCCCTAGCAGGGCGCGCGGCGCATTGGGGCGTATGATGAGCGCCGCCCGCACGACAGCGGGGCCGCTCGCATCCTTCCCGGCGCCGCGAGACGTATCATCGAGTATGAGCGCGCCCGAGGCTAGTCCAGCGCTGGCGAGTTCGCGCGCCACCGCGAGAAGGTCGGGCGCGCCGGGCTTGTATACCAGCGGAGAGCCCAGCCACCATCCGTGAGTCGCCAGCCGCACAGCTTTCAAATCCAGCCGCCGACCAGGCGCCGCTTGCCGGCGATCGCGCGCCACGCCAGCGCGCGAGGATGCCCCGTCCAGAGATAGCATGAGCGTCCGCTCCACTTCCAGTGTGTTCCTGCCTAATCCTGCTCTACGGGGCGCAGGGGAATCGAGCGCGGCTGATCGCTCGCCGCTGTTCGGCTGATGCGAACGCGCCAGACTGATGGCCCCTTTTCCAGGTAGTCCCAGCCCAGCTGACCGCTGTATTCGAAGTTGAGCTGGAAGTAGAGCGGCTTGGGGTCGTGGTCATTGACGAGAACGAACGATTCGCCAGCGGGTAGCGATACGAATCGCTGGAAGATCATGGGGTGTCGCTGGGCTGGTGGTATCTCTCGAACATCCAGGATATCGGCTGGGATATTGGCTCTGTCGTGTGTCTCGCTCATGCGTGTCTGCCTCCCGCATCATGGCGCGTGGCTGACTGGCACGAATAATTGGCCTCGAACTGGCTTCGACCATCGGCCATCATGCAGACGCGTCTCTCGTCACGCGCGAATCTATTATCTCGCTCTTTGGACAGCATAGATGAATATCGCATCGCGTCACAGCGACTTTTGTCACTACGCTGTCTGGACCCCTGGCGCCTCAGCTCGCGCCGTGCCGGGCGCCAGCCACGGCATCCGCGCGCCCATGCCGAAGCGATGGATCGGTCAGCAGCGAGCCCGAGTCGACGATGGCGCGTCACGCGTCCGCCGCCAGTGGATGGTATGATGCTTGACAAACACGCCTGAATGCGATAGTATCATTATTGCGACGCGGGGTAGAGCAGTGGTTAGCTCGTCGGGCTCATAACCCGGAGGTCGTCGGTTCGAATCCGGCCCCCGCTACCAGGCCCTCACACAACAACCGTGTGAGGGCCTCTTCAGGCCAACGAGCCTGGTCCTGGCGGCGTAGCTCAGTGGTAGAGCAGGGGACTCATAAGCCCCGTGTCGACAGTTCGACTCTGTCCGCCGCTACCATGTAGCCATCTTTAGCCCTCGGCTGTTTCAGTCGGGGGCTTTTGCCTGTCAGACATGCGCTGTGTTCCTCCGCGCGCTATCTCTCGGCTGCGGTCAGCGTGGGCGCCCATAGCTCGAAGGTCGAGCCAGCGCCGACCGCGCTGCGCACGCGTAGCTCGCCACCGTGCGCCTGGGCCGCCCACTGGGCGATGGCCAACCCAAGCCCGCTGCCCTCTCTGGCCGCGCCGCCTGTGTCGTCCGTATTCTCTGCGTCGCTCGTCTCGCCTGCCTGTGGCGTCGATACGCGGGAGGCGTCCACCTGGTAGAAGCGCTCGAAGAGATAGGGCAGATGCTCTGGCGCGATACCTGGGCCGTCATCCGTGACACACGCGACCG
>DASQSS010000214.1:0-16512 GCA_035642255.1 Ktedonobacterales bacterium
CCCAACGGGGCCATCCAGGCGCGATCTCAACCGTCAGTCACGCCGCGCCAAAGGCCGTCATGGCCCATCCTCACAACGCCCGCCGAGACGCATGAGTGAATCGACCGCGCTCCCCTTGACACTAGACACGCCACAGGCTACTCTATCGTCAACGGATATATCGTCTGACGATAGAGTAAAACACGCGCCAGGCGCCTGGGATGCGCCCCAAGTGAAGGAGGACAGCCGTGGCCAGACTATCCAGCGGAGATGATGAAGCATCCGTCGAGAAGCGGCTGCCGCTGTCGCCGGCGGAGTTCCACATCATGCTGGCGCTCGCGACAGGAGAACGGCACGGCTACGCGATCATGCGCGAGGTGGCTGAGCAGACCGGCGGCCAGATGCGCCTCGGCCCCGGAACGCTCTATGGCTCGATCAGGAGAATGCTCAGCGACGGCGTCATCGAGGAGTCAGAAGCTCGGCCCGACCCGTCGGCGGACGACGAGCGCCGCCGCTACTATCGCCTCACCGCCTACGGACGCCGCGTGGCTGAGGCCGAAGCCGCCCGATTGCGGGCGCTCACCCGTGTGGCCGAGGAGCGAGGCCTGCTGCCAGGCGCGTCCGGCGGCCAGCCCGCAGGCGCGGGAGGCGTACGATGAGCGGTTCACGCGGGCGGAGACGCGAGCCTTCGTGGCGGCGTGGCTCGATTCGCCTCTATCGCACGCTGCTGTGGCTCTATCCGCCCTCGCTGCGCAGCGCGCACGGTGAGGAGATGCTGCAGCTCTTCCGCGACACGCTGCGCGATGAGGTCGCACGCAGCGGGCCGCCGGGAGCCCTACGCGCCTGGGGCGCCACGCTGGCCGACCTCGCCGTCAGCGTCCCGCGCGAGTGGCCGCGCGAGATAGGCCAACGGCGCGCACGGTCCCATCGTGGCCGCATTGCGCGTCATGCGCTAGGACAGGTCGCCGTCAATGGCGGCGGCGTGCGGAGAGGAGAGCTAGAGTTCACCATGAGCGACAAGTTCGAGAAATTTACCGAGCGAGCGCGCAAGGTGATGAGCCTTGCCCAGGAAGAAGCCCAGCGCTTCAACCACAACTATATTGGCGCCGAGCATATCCTGCTCGGCCTTGTGCGCGAAGGCGACGGCGTCGCCGCGAAGGCGCTGGACAGACTGGGCATCGAATTGCAGCAGGTCCGCAACGCGGTCGAGTTCATCATCGGGCGCGGCGACCGCATTGTGCTGAGCGAGGTTGGCCTCACGCCGCGCGCAAAGAAAGTCATCGAGCTTGCCGTAGACGAGGCGCGTCGGCGCAACCACCATTACATCGGCACCGAGCATCTGTTGCTGGGGCTGCTGCGTGAAGGTGAGGGCATCGCCGCTGGCGTGCTGGAGAGTCTGGGCGTTAACCTGGATCGCCTGCGCGCCGCGACGGTAGACGTGCTGACCAGACCGGAGTATCTGCAGCTCGCCGTGATTCGCGAGCGTGACGGCATAGGTGGGCAGGTGCTCCAGGCGCAGACACAGCCGCGCAGATCACCTGCGGAGCTTGGCCGGTTTACCTCATCAGCGCGTCAGGTGATCGCAGATACCATCACCGAGGCGCGCGAGCGAAGCCAGCGCGAGGTCGGAACAGGCCACGCGCTGCTAGCGCTGCTGCGCGACGAAGACGGCGTCGCCGCACAGACGCTGCGCCAGGCGGGGATAGATCTGGATAGGGTGAGACGCGAGATCGAGCAGACGATTGGTCCACGTCCGCCCGCCGGCGAGCAAGCCGCTCGTGGCCCCGTTGGTCTCGACTCTCACATGCTGCGGGTCATCGCGATTTCGGCGGTTGAGGCTGGCGACATGCATGACCAGAACGTCGGGCCTGAGCACCTGCTGCTCGCCATTATCCGCGAAGGCGATGGCCTGGGCGGACAAGTCCTGCTCGCCCAGACGGCCATTCTGAGCGAATTGCGCTCAGCGAGCATGCAAATTCGCGCACGAGCGGCTGATACCCGAGACAAACGGCCAACCCTGGGGCGCCTGACCCTGATCTGCCGCGATGTCGAGACGACGAGCCTGTTCTATACGCGGAACTTCGCCGCTGAGACTGTCATTGACGACGCTGCGGCGGGTGAGCCATCGCGCATATTGCGGCTGCCGGGCGGTGGCCCGTTGCTGGCCCTCCGCCAGGCGACAGCTCCACTCACGCAAGCGGGCGCGGCCACGATCGAGCTTGATATCTGGGTAGGCGACATCACGCTCATCTGGCGCACCCTGCAAGACAACGCGGTCGCGGGTGTCGCCACGGTAAATGACAGAGCGCAAGGCCGCGCCTTTACCGTACCCGATCCCGATGGCAGGGTGCTGCGCGTCTACGCGCATGGCGGTCAGCAGCCCGGAGCCTGACCCAGCGCCACGCCTGCGCCGTCTCCGTGCGCTCGTCAGCCAGGGAGACGGCCAGACGCGCCCTCATCTCGCGCCCTCATCTATGGCGCCTGTGGCTTGCGCCCATAGGCGAGAAAATAAGGTGAGACGTAGCGGCCCTGATCGAGCTCAGCGCGCGCCTGGGCCAGTGCGGCGTCGTAACTTGCCGCGTCGGTGACACCCATCGCCACGATGAAGTTGCGCGTGCTGGTGAAAAGCGTGAAGTAGTTCGTCTCGGCCATCACGCCCAAACGTCCCGCGTGGCCGCCCATAGGAATCTCGATCTGGCGCAAATGGATGTCTTCCAGGCCCGCCTGGCTCAGGAACTCGCCCACCTGCGCGCCAACCGCCGTATTGATGCCGCGGCGCATGCTGGCCTGCTGTGTCCACTCGGCCAGCGCGCTCATCCCGGGACCTCCCTGCGGCGCGGGCGCAGGCTCGACGAGCTCCACCCAGCCGCCAGCGCGTGTGACCCGCGCAAGTTCGCGCGCGACGCCCGGCCATGCCGCTTCTGGAATGGCGCCGAGAAGCGCGCGCTGATGCGTGAAGTCAAAGCTCTCATCGGCAAAGGGCAGTCCCCGCAAGACATTCCCCTCGATGAAGGAGTAGTTGGCGGGACGCGCAGCGGCGACTATCGGCCCTCCATCGGACGGTGGCGGCACGATGTCCACCGCGACCACCCGCGCCTGTGGGAAAAGCTGCGCCATCTCCAGCGCCCAGCGACCCGTTCCGGCGCCTACGTCAAGCACGTCCCCGGGCGCCTCGATGAGGGGCGCGTAGAGGCCTCGCAGCGCAAAGCGCAGCATGTTGTAGTGCTGGAAGTCGAGCCGACTCAGCTCGGCGTCGTCTTTGGGCAGCATATATGGCGCATCAGTGACGAAGGGCCGGTCGCCAAAGAACTCAAAGCCGCGCTGCTGGCCCTGTTCCTCAGCGCTCGTGACGCTCCGCTCGCTCTGCTCTGTCCGCTTCCTTCGCCTGAATGGCCACATTGCCACACGCTCCACTCTGGATCCACGACGCTCCGCCACGGCTCGATCGCCTATCACTTTACCATGCGCTTGGCAGGTCAGGGGAGCGCGCAGCGAATTCCTCGGCAGTCATGCCAAACTCGACCAGATCGTAGTGCTGGCCGCCCGTGTAGACCATGCGTCGCAGCGTGCCCTCGCGCACGAAGCCCAGCTTCTCATGCAGCGCCAGCGACGCGATATTGAAGCTGTACACCTGCGCATTCATCTTCTGGTAGCGCAGCTCCTGAAAGTAGTAGCGCGCCACCAGCAGAATCGCCTCGGAGGCGTAGCCCAGGCGGCGATGCTGCGGGAGCGTCGCCACGCCATAGGAGAAGCTGCCCACGCGGCGATCGCAGTGGTGGACGCCGATGTGACCGACCAGCGCGCCATCGCTGAGCGCCTCGATCTCAAACGCGAAGTCGTCGCCATCGCTGGCGCGTAGCGCAGTCTCCTCCGCCCAGCGCCGAGCGCGCGCCGCCGAAGGTGGAAACCAGACGTGATCTAGCTGGCGCGACAGGTCGCTGTCCTGATCCCAGGCGAAGTGCGTCTTCCAGTCATCCGGCTCGACCGCTCGCAGCCGTACCAGGCGCCCGCTCCAGATATTCGTCATATGTCGTCCCCTCCCGCATACCCTCACGCATGCGCCGTGCCTCGTCCGCCTTCGGGTGGTGCCTGGAGCGCGCCCACGTCCTCGCCGCCATGCTGCCGAAGCCGGATTACGGTGTAGGAGACAGTCGCCAGCGCCTTTCCGGCACATCTCAGACTGTGTGGGCGTCAAGGCATGCCTGAATGTCAGCGATGGCCTGAGCATTGTCGCGGAAGTGGACAGCGTGGATGCCATATGCGGCGGCTGCGGCGACATGCCCCTCCGTGTCGTCGAGAAACACCATCTCCTCTGGCTGGGCGCCCAGACGCTCGCACGCGATCGCATAGATGCGCTGGTCCGGCTTGGCGACGCCTTCCTCATGCGAATAGATGAGGAGATCAGCTATCTCGCTGAAGTGAAAGCGCGCTTCTTCCTCGCGCCGCGCGCCATCGAAGCTGTTGCTGAGCAGCGCCGTCTGATAGCGCGGCCGCAGATGGCCGAGGTATGCGGCTAGCTCTGGGTTCGGATTGCCGCAGTAGATGTCCCAGAACTCCCGCACAAAGTCGTCCATCGTTGGCTCATCCCAGCCCGTCATCAGCCGCATCGCTTCGAACCACTCCGTCTCCGAGCATGTCCCGAGATCGCTGGATTTCCCCATACGCTCGAGGCGCTCATTCAGCGCGGTGATCTGCGCCTTGAGCGCTCCCGGCTCCATGTTGAGACGCCATTCCCACCCAGTAATCATGTCTGGGAAGCGAGTTGTAGGATCACCACCAGTAGGAATGGTCTCCAATATCCCTCCGATGTCGAACACCACCGCGCGAATCGTCACATCCAACGTCCTTTCACAGGTCAGTACAATCACGCGGGCTGGCTATCGCCCACTGCTATCGTAGCCTATACGCTCAAGCTCCAATCCGCTCGATTATCAACTGGTTCGTCACGCAGGGAGTGTGGCGGATGCGACCGTGCCGCTCCCAACCGGTGAGCATCAGGTGTTTCTCCCGCATCAATATCAGGCAAACGCCGCATGTTGCGCAACCACGCCGCAGGTATACTGCGCTTGTCGAGGATACATTCCCCTGGGCTTCTCGGGCGCCCACTTTCCCTTCAGGAGGCGCGACATGTCTACGGGACGCATCTTCTATTGGCTGCTGGTCGGGGCGCTACTCGGACTCGGCGTCATCGCCATTCTCAGCATCGGCGTCTTCTTGCTCGCCGCTGGACTGGCATTGCTGATCTTCGGCGCGATTCGCTTCGGCGCCAGGGGGCTCTGGGCTGGACTGGTTGGCTTCGGGGCGGCTCCGGCGCTTCTGCTGCTGTGGGACGTCACATCTCAGCCGTGGGCATGCAATCCCGGTGGGCCAGGTCTGTCCGGCGCTACGACGCAGACCGGCGTGAACTACTACACCTGCGTGAACACGCCCGTCGGCGTCTTGACAGCCTATCATGTCATGGCGGCAGGCTTTGGCGCCATCGCGCTCGTCGGACTGCTCCTGGGCCTGGCGGCGCTGCTCTGGCGGCGCGGGCGCGCTACCAATGGAACGCTGCTAGCGTAGCCCGACGCTGACGCTGATGCAGCGGCGCATGTCCGTGCTATACTGCCCTGCGGGCGCGCTGCCAACTCAAGACGACTCAAGATGACTCACCATGACCCATCTTGAGTGGCGCGCGACCATCACAGCTTGACTGCGTGAACAGCTCGCACAGCGACCGGCAACGTCGCCGGGCCGATGGAATGAGGCAAAGAGCTATGGACTTCGCCACTCGCGCGATCCACGCCGGACAACCGGCGGACCCCAGCACAGGCGCTACCATCACCCCCATCTTCCAGACCTCGACCTACTCCCAACAGGGACTGGGCGAGAACAAGGGCTATGAATACTCACGCACTGGCAACCCGACACGCGCCGCGCTGGAGACATGTCTCGCCGCGCTGGAGAACGCCACCCACGGCCTCGCCTTCAGCAGCGGGATGGCCGCGACGATGGCCACGCTCAGCGTCCTGCGCCCCGGCGACGAGATCATCGCGGGCGACGACCTCTATGGCGGCTCATATCGCGCGTTCGAGCGCCTGTTGCGGCCCATGGGTGTGACGACGCGGTACGTTTCGGCGCGACAGATTGCCGACTACGCCGCCGCCATCACACCAGCCACACGGATGATCTGGGCCGAGACGCCGACCAATCCGCTGCTGACGCTGGTAGACATCGCGGCGCTCGGCAAACTGGCGCGCGAGCGCGGTCTGACGCTGGTGGTGGACAACACGTTCGCGACGCCCTATCTACAGAATCCGCTCGACCTTGGCGCGCATGTCGTCGTCCACAGCACGACGAAGTACATCAATGGCCACAGCGACGTGGTGGGTGGCGCCGTCCTGACCTCCGATGATGCGCTCTACGACGCCATCAAGTTCTACCAGAATGCCGCTGGCGGGGTTCCGGGCGCCTTCGACGCCTGGCTGACGTTGCGCGGCGTCAAGACGCTGGCTGTACGGATGCGCCAGCACTGCGGCAACGCCCAGCGGGTCGCGGAGTTCCTGGAGGGGCATCCGCTGGTGAGGCGGGTCTACTATCCCGGCCTGGCCTCGCACCCTGACCATGCGCTGGCTGAGCGGCAAATGCGCGGCTTCGGCGGCATGGTCTCGTTCGCCTTCGAGGGTGAGCGCGACGACGTGGATGTCTTTGTACGCCATCTGCGCGTCTTCGCGCTGGCTGAGAGCCTGGGCGGCATCGAGTCGCTCTGCTGCCATCCCGCCAGCATGACACATGGCTCCATCCCGCGCGAGGAGCGCGAGAAGCGCGGCGTCACCGACACGCTGCTGCGCCTCTCCGTCGGCATCGAAGGCGCGGACGACCTGATCGCTGACCTCACGCAGGCGCTCGACGCCGTCGCCGCCACGCACAAGGCCACCGAGGCGAGCGCGCGCTAGCCGGCCATTTCATCGGACGAACGACGCGAGCGCGGTAGGGGATTATTCTCCGCCGGCTCGCGTGTCGTTGTCTCTACCTCCAGCGCGTATCCGCTGGTTCGCCCGTGCTGCCGCAGCCTTGCGGCAGGCGCAAAGCACCGAATTCAACGTACAAGCCAGTCGCCCTCTGGGGGCCGGGAGTGAGGGCCATTAGTCGAGCTGCTGCGTCTGCTGGGCCTCGGCCATCCATGCGGCGCCGATGATGCCGGAGTCGTCGCCCAGCTCGGCGCGGCGCACGGCCAGCCCGCGCGTCGCCGCCGGCAGCGTGGATTCGTGTGTGCGCAGTGTCGCGCGGTCGAAGAGCAGCGTGGTCGCGTCAATCAGTCCGCCACCGAGAATGATGCGCGCAGGATTGTAGAAAGTCGCCAGCGAGCTAATGCCCGCGCCGAGGTAGTCCGCCGCCTCAGAGACGGTATCGATCACGAGCTGGTCACCTTCGTCAATGCAGCGGGCGATGATTTTGGAGCGGATGGCGGCATCCTTCGGGTCGAGCAGCTCGCGCAGCTTCGACTCGCGTCCGCGACTCAGCTCCGCCATGAGCACGCGTGTGATCGCCGTGCGCGAGGCGTAGGCCTCCAGATGCCCGCGCCCGCCACAGCCACAGATGCGCCCCTCATACTGCACGATCGTGTGGCCAATCTCGCCAGCGGTGCCCGTCACGCCGCGCCGCATCACACCGTTCTGGATGATGCCAGCGCCGATGCCCGTGCCGACGAAGATGCATACGAAGTCGTCGCAGTCACGGCCAGCGCCGTAGTGGTGCTCACCATAGGTCGCGACCTCGACATCGTTGCCGAGAAAGACCGGGACCTTGAAGCGCTGCTGCAGGAGATCGCGCACAGGCAGGTTGTCGAGACCCTGCCCCAGATTTGGGCCGGTCAGCAGCGTGCCATTGGTCCGGTCCACCTGCCCCGCGATGCCCGCCCCGATACCCAGCAGCGACGCTTCCTTCGGCAGGTCAGCCGCGTCAATAGCAGCGGTGACGACATCGGTCAGTCGCTTGACGAAGAAATCGAGGCCGCGCTCGGGGTGTGTGCGCTTGCGCTGCGACCCGACGACCTTGCCCGATTCCAGATCAATCACGCCGGCGTACATCTTCGTGCCGCCGATATCTATCCCGACCGCATAGCGCGCCGCCATAGCTGATACCTCCTTCGCGGCCCCATCGTGAGGCGCTCGGTCTCCAGCAGTCCTGGCGCATTATACGCCGCAACCTGCCCCACGGCGGGGCAGCGGAGGGAATTACGCTACAGCGGCGGATTCCAGACCGCGAACCAGCGGTCCATCTCTGGCTCGATCGGCATCTCTTTGCCCAGCGCGGCGGCCATGCGCAGCTCTTCGGCATTGTTGCGAGCGCGGGCGGGGTCGTTGGCGTCGCGCTGCGGCACGAAGGGATAGAACGCGCTGCGCTTGTAGTTGTAGAGCCAGTACATCTCCTGGCCATTGTCGCGCTTGAAGGCAAATACGGCGAAGAGGAGCTGGCTGCCATACCCGCGATCGAGCAGTGTGGAGCTGGCCATGTGAATCGCCGTCACCAGAGCCTGGAAGTCTGTGCTGGTGAAGGTGAACCAACGATACCCAAAGCTGTCCTCGCTCGGCTTGATCGTCAGATGGTCCTCGCGGCTGGCCAACGCGAGCAGCTGCTCCAGATTCGTCTGAATCTCGCTGAATGGTCCTGACGCGATGCCTTTGAAGCACATCGCCGCCGAGCCCGTGGGGATGAGGTTCTGCTCCGTTTGCAGCGTGATCTGCGCGGTAGACATCGCAAAGATCTTATCGGGCCCGGCTGGAGCCGGCTTCTGGCGCCCGAACAGCGTGTCGAAGAATCCCACGGAAGCCTGACTCCTTCACTCTCGCCACATGACCACACCGACGCGACCCCATCCCCGGGCCAGACCGCCCGCGCTCCACGCTCCGCATCAGAACGTGGCCAGGGATGAGGTCGCGTCACGCGCCAACGCCACCAACGCTAGAAGCGCTGGCTCTGCTCCATGTTGAGTTGCATCTGCTGCAAGCGGCGCACGCGCTCCTCCGTCGAGGGGTGCGTCGAGAGCAGCGACATCATGCTATTACCCTTGAACGCTGGAACGATCCACAGCGCGTTCACCGTCTGCGCCTCGCGGATGTCCTTCTCAGGGATGCGCTGCATGTCGTCGCTGATGCGCAGCAGCGCCGAGGCCAGGTGCGACGGGTCGCCAGTGATCAGCGCCGAGCCACGGTCAGCCGCCAGTTCGCGGTAGCGCGAGAGCGCACGAATGAGCAGGAAGCTTACCGCATAGACGACGACCGACGCCAGCAGAATGATGGCGAGCGCCGCGCCCTGGTTGTCATTGTTGCTGCGTCGTCCGTAGCCGCCGCCAAAGCCGCCACCGAACCAGAAGAAGTTGCGGACGATCAATCCAGCCACCATCGAGAAGAAGGCGGCGATCGTCATCACGAGCATGTCACGGTTGATGATATGTGTCAGCTCATGGGCCAACACAGCCTCCATCTCCTGCGGCGACAGCTTATTGAGGATGCCTGTCGTCACGGCGACGACCGCATGATTTTTGCTGCGTCCAGTGGCGAAGGCATTGGGAACGCTCGTGTCGACGATGGCGACGCGTGGCTTGGGCAGGTTGGCCTGCGCCGCCAGTCGCCCGATCATCTCGTGCAGCTGCGGGGCCTGCTGCTCGGTGACCTCATGGGCCCCCATCGCGAGCAGGGCGATCTTGTCGGCGAAGAAGAACTGCACAAACGCGATGCCCGCTGCCACGACAATAAGCAAGCTCAGGGGTACGCCAACCTTGGCCAGCACCACGCCGAAGACGACGTAGACGGCGCCAAGCAGGAAGATTGTCAAAGCCATTCGCATGGACAAGCCGATATCCGGCTTGTACCAGCTGGGGCGAGTCGCGCCACTCATCTGTTTACGCTCCTCAGGGCCTCATGCGCCGTCAGATGATGACGTCGGGGGCCGGTAGATCATCGCATGAGCGCGTCTGCGCCGCATCTCAGCGCGACAACTCGCTCACACATCATATACGCAATGCCCCGGGCCAGGGTGGCGCCATTCGACTGAAATGAAGCCGCCCCCGGCCATTGGCCCGTGGCGGCTCTCAGATGATCTTCAGCTTTCGCACGCCACTGCGCTTACTTCGGGTCCTGCCCATCGCGCGACTTCATCGCCTTGTAGTAGCTCTTGGGGCGAGGCTGCTTCTCCTCTTCCCAGGCCGGGCGCGCGGCGTCGTCGTTGCGCGCGCTGCGTCGCGCCTCGATCTCGCTCATCAGCTCCTGCAGGTCGTCATAGATGGCGTGGCTGTCGAGAGCCTCGCGCTGGCGCAGCAGATGGCGGATCATCATCACCTGCGTGACCGACATATCGCTCTCACGCTCAGGCTCCGCGCGTCCGATGAACTTCTCGACGAGAGCAATGCTATTCTCATTGGCGCCGTTGAGCTCGAGCCGGTCGCGAATCGCTACCAGTTGTTCGTATGCGTTCACTCGCCTTACCTTTCCGGCTTCACAGCGCGCCGCCACCATGCGCCTCTCATGCGCCTCTCATGCGAGAGCGGAGCACGCTGAGATGGCCAGGCGCGCCGTGGCAGCGTCATCACCCCCGATGGCCGACACTAACGCTCCAATTTCCGATTATACCGCACGAGCCCATGCACGGCCAATGCCGGACAGCGCATAGTCGTCATCCAGCAGGCGGCTCCCGTTCCTGAAATGCCTTTGAAATGCCTATGACACATAGCTCCTCTGGGCGAAAGCGCCGATGTGGAAGGACTTCTCCTGCCTGTGTCGGACCTGCGCTCCATCCTGTCAGCCGGAAGGCGGACGCAACGGAGGCCGCTCACCGGTCGTATCAGAGGTGATACAGTGAAGAGTGTGGAAGAGCGCGAATGGCGCCACGGGCGAGCGCCGAGCAGGATGCTAACAGGGGAAAACATGAGCCTCGTGCTACAGCTGGTCGTCACCTACGGCTACGTGATCGTGCTGCTCGTCGTCATGGCGGAGAGCGCGGGCCTGCCCTTGCCCGGTGAGACATCACTGCTCGTCGCGGGAGCATTAGCCGCCACGGGCCAGCTCTGGCTGCCGGGCGTCATCATCGCGGCGGCGCTGGGCGCCATCCTCGGCGACACCGCTGGCTACTGGGTGGGCCGCACCTCAGGGCTGCGCTTGCTGCGCCGCCACGGCCATCTCTTCCGTTTCGATGAGCGCAAGCTGGCGCTGGCGGAAGGCTTCTTCGCGCGGCATGGTGAGAAGACGGTCTTTCTGGGGCGTTTCGTTCCCATCGGGCGCATTTTCAGCGCCGTCCTCGCGGGCGTCAGCCAGATGCGCTACCGCCGATTCCTGTTCTGGAACGCGACGGGTGGCATTGTCTGGGCCACGCTGATGGGGACACTGGGATACGTCTTTGGAACGCAGCTCCCACTGATCGAACGCCTGGTTGGCCAATTTGGCTTTGGGCTGCTCATCGCGCTCGTTCTGGGTGTGGGCGCTCGTCTCGCCTGGACCCGACGCGCGGCGATCGCCATCTGGTGGTCAGACCGATGGAGTCAGCCATCGGCTGTCCGAGCGGCATTCACGACAGCAGGGCAAGGAGTGCGTCGGATCTTCAGTCGGCGCTATCGCTGGCTGCTGGCGGCGATCAGCCTTGGCCTCGCGACCCTCGGCGGCGCGGGCCTTGCGTTGATCCTGCTGACTGACGCGATGTAGCGCACCGGAGCGTGCGGCGCGGGCTACGCCGACCCGCCCAGGGCTGGAGCCTCGTTCGTCCGCCCCCGTGGAAGATGTGGAAGAACAGAGGAGTCATGAAGAGTACGTCCGACCCGTGGTCGCCTACGCAACCCCTGGCGCCGACGCCGCGCCAATCCCACCCGAGGCGCTCAGCGCGACATCCACGCGTACGACGGCTGATTGGCGCCACCCTGCTGACGTTTGTGGTCGGAGCGCTGCTTTTCCTGGTAGCTGGCGCTGGATACCTCGCCTCGCTGCCCTCCGTGAGCGACGCCCAGCAGCGTGTTGACGCAATTCTCCGTGAGCATCATGGCATCGGTGTCAGTACACCTCCACCGCAGAAAGTGGGGCAAGCGGTGGTCGCCGTCGAAGATCAGCGATTCTACTCCAACCATGGGATCGACTCGCTGAGTATGCTGCACTTCGTCTGGGGCTATCTGACAACAGGCTCGACCACGGACGGCGGCGCGACAATCTCCGAGCAGTTGGTGAAGCGGCTCTATGTGCGCCAGCCAACCACCATCGGCGGCAAGATTGAGATGCTGGGCCTGGCGCTGAAGCTCAATCAGGCCTACTCCAAGCCACAGATTCTGGAGATGTACCTCAATGCCATCTACTACGGGCATCAGGCATATGGCATCGAGCAGGCCAGCCAGACCTACTTCCACACCTCGGCTAACCAGCTGAACTGGGGTCAGGCCAGCCTCTTGGGAGGGTTGCCTCAGGCGCCCTCCGCCTATGACCCACTCACACATTTCGCGCTCGCCCGCGAACGCCAGCGTCATGTGCTCTCGCGCCTCGTCGCAACAGGTGTGCTCACCCCCTCACAGGCCGCCGCCGCCTACGCCGAGACGCCTAGCTTGCCCTAGCCGGCGTGTGACTGGCCCCACGCCTGGACAGCCCCTGCCGGGCGGCGCCGTCCTCCATCGCGGACTCGACGCCGAGGGGAATCACGAACCTGCGTAGGCGGGTTTTCAACCGACTGCCGCCCCACGCCAGCGCACGAGCCTCACACCTCTTCGTCGACGGCGTGTAGCTCAGCGGCTGGGCCATTCGCCTGATGGTGCGTGCGGATCAGCAGGACCACGCGCGGGGATAGACCTGCCTGCGCGGCGAGGTCGGCGCCGATATCCGCGTGACGCCAGGCATGGTAGAAGGGGCGGCGAAACCAGGGACGAGGCGTTCGCGCCAGCCACCGCAGCGCGCCCGGCGCGAACGCTCGCAGCAGCACAACCGGCGGCCGCACCAGAAAGGGTACGCGCCCGTCGCCCTTGCCGACATCGTGCAGCAGCGCCGCCGCTAAGAGATCATTATCCGCGCAGCCACGCGCGCGCAGCGCCCGATAGACGGTCAGGCTGTGGCGCTGGTCATTGCGCGACATCGTAAAGAACAGCGCGCGGCCAGTCTCAGGCAGCGTCACGTCGAGAACGGCATGGTCGTCAGTATCGAGTGGACGCGCCGCCAGGGACCGCCAGACCTGATAGACCCGGTATCCCGCGGCGCGCAGAGAGGTAGCGGGCATACGGCTAGAGCTGATAGATGAAGGTCGGGTAGATCGGCCCGGTGATGCCTCCCGTGACCATCTGCGCGAGAAACCCCAGCCAGAAGCCCGGATTGAGTTGACTGAGGCCGAGCAGTTCGAGCACATACGGGATCAGGAAGAAGATAACCAGGAGCACGACCTCCATGTACGGCTGGAAGTCGCGATAGCGCACCGCCGGACCATTCGGCAGCAACGCGAAGAGCATGCCATAGCCGTCGAGCGGATGCAGCGGGATGAGGTTCAGCAGCGCTATCAGCACATTGGTCGCCGCCAGCACGAAGAGGAATTGCTCCAGCCGGAGCTGCCAGACGGGTTGCGCGTGACTCAGGCACACCTGTAAAATGGAGCCCGTCGCGCCAGCGCAGCGTCCAGAGAACAGCGCAAGCGCCTGGTAGCCCGGCATGAAGCGAAGAATGACTGCGAAAAGGAAGCCCATCGCCAGACTGAAGACCGGGCCAGCCAGAGCCACGAGAAACACGCCAGTGTCCGGCCGCACACGCATGCGCCGGGTGTCGATCTCGACAGGTTTGCCCCAGCCTAGACCGACCGGCAGCCCCCCCAGCGGAATGCCGAAGGAGAGCGTGATCGCCACGATCGAGCCAATGGCAGCCATCTGGCGGCGCGGGTTCAGGCTCATACGACCAGCGCTCCAGGAGACGCCATCGCCCAGCAGCCCTGCCATAGCGGCGTGCGCCGCCTCATGCAGAGTAACGGCGATCACGAATGCGATGAAGGTTTCGACGACGACAAGCGTGTTCATGAGGTCAAGCCTTAGCGGTTTTCGCCTTCTTGGGTTTCTTCTTCTCTTTCGGCGTCGGATTCTTGCCACCCATGATGCGCCTCCCACTACGATGTGCGACGCGAGCCAGGTGTGCGACCCCAGAGGCCGCCGCGTGCCGTGCGCTGCGCCGACGAAGCTGCTGTCGGCCTCGCACGCGCCATTATACGAGACGCCGCCTGGCGCCGTCCAGCCGTAGCTCCAGCCCCTCGCGCGCGGCGACGACCTCCGGGAAGCCCTCGCGTGCGCGCTGCTGGAGCTGCATCACCGTCTCATCGCTGTAGTGCGGATCGTGATGGAAGAGGACCAGGCGGGACACTCCCGCGTCACGCGCCACGCGCACAGCCATCGCCGGAGTGCTATGGCCATAGCCACGCTTCGACTCATTTGACGCGTCGCCATCGTAGTCCGCCTGGCTGTATTGCGCGTCATGAATGAGGGTATCGGCTCCGCGGGCAAAGTCAATCAGGCGCCGGTCGGCGTCAACATCATGTCCACGCGCCTCCACATCCGTCGCGAAGACGAGCCGCGCCGCGCCCGCTGTGACACGGTAGACCATCGTGCCATTCGCTGGGTGGAGGTTGCTGAAGAGCGCGTCAACCGCCAGGGTATTTGCTGGTACGATAGGCGCCGCCGCCCCCCCGGCTGAGATGATGCGCGGCGCGCTCTCAGGCGGCAACAACAGCCGATCGCCATCACGAAGCGAGCTCAGTGTGCGCTGGGAGGGCAGAGCATGAAAATCAACCGGGAAGTAGGGGGCGCGCATGTAGCCCGCGATGATCTCGCCAAAACGCATGTCAGCGAGGTCGGGTCCGAAGAAGCGCACATGAAAGTGCGGGTCATACAGCGGAGCGAAAAAGGGCAGGCCGCAGAGGTGGTCATGGTGCGCGTGGGTCAGAAGGAGCGTGACATCGTGCCGCTGAGTCGGGCTGCCTTGAGCGCGCCGCATCAGCTCCTCGCCCAGGCTGATCGCCCCTGATCCCGCGTCAATGATCAGCGTGTGACGACCATGGCGAATCTCCAGGCAGGTCGTCTCGCCGCCGACTCTGCCACCACCTACACGCGGCGTCGGGTAGCTGCCGCGCACGCCCCAGAAGCGTGCGACAAGGTCATCATCTTCCACTGGCGTCACGCCGCTGATTGGCAGCGGCTGTGTGGTGGATGGGCGCGTGGACGGACGAACCGCGCTCTGCGAGAGATGTAGCGCCGCGCTGCCTTGTCCAAACGGGCGAAACCTCCAGGCCATGACCTTGCGCTCCCGGGCAATAACGCGCCCCACCATGAAGCCGCATGGTGAAGCGGACGTCAGCCGCAGATACCAGCGGCGGCGCCCGCTCCACCCGCATGGCGAGCGAGGAGTGGCGCCACCTGAATGACTGAGAGATACTGTAACACGCGCCGAAGCGCTAGCGGTGTGAATCGCATCTCACAGGCCAATGTGGGCCATAGCTCTCTCACGGCAAGGTCAAGGCGAACATCGCGCGGGGACGGTTACGAGCGAATAGCGACCGGCGCGGCCTCAGCGGGCGAAGCGGCCTCAGCGGACGAGGCGGACGAGGCGGCGACGCGATCTTCATCGCGATAGCGGCGATCCACCCCGCGCAGGCCAGCCATGATAACCACGCCAGCGAGCGCCATCAGCACGCCGCCGCCCAGCCAGATGGTATCCACCGCCGCGAATGTCTGGCCTGCCACGACCATATGAAAGCCGTGCAGAGTCACGCCCGCAAGGTAGCCAATGACAGCGGTGGCGACAAGAATCGCCAGATTCATTGACGGCTGGAAGATGGACATAACGCGCCCCATCATGGCGTTGGGCGTCTCGCGCATCATAATCGGTCCGGCGGCGATGTTCAGGCCAGAGTTGAGCGCGCCCGCTACGAGGAAGATGCCCAGCGCGATCTCGTACGATGTGACGCGCGACAACACCATCACCAGCGCGCCAAAGAGCGCCATCGTCAGCCAGAGCGTGCGCGCCAGGCCGATGCGCTGCGCGAATAAACCAAACACGATCGAGCCGAGAATCGCGCCCAGACCGTAGATGCCGCCAAGCAGACCATACATCGTCGTCGTCGCGCGCAGGTTTTGGGTCGCGAAGAAGACGTCGAGCGTGTTGAGGGCGCTCGCGCCGCTGACACCCACGACAATCGCGACCAGCAACGTGACCAGCACGCGATTGGAGAAGTAGAATTGGATACCCGTGGTCAGTTCGCCCCAGAAGCTGGAGCGTGGCGCGACGCCCTCCGCCGCCTGCTGGCTCGCTGCCATGTGGCGCGGCGCATGGATGGCAAGAATAGTCACGAATGAACACGCGAACGAGGCGGCGTCGATCAGCAGCGCCCACTCTGGGCCGAAGGCGGCGTAGAGGGGCGCGGCGAGCGATGGCCCGATGATCAGCGCCAGACTAATCGACGCCTGGCTCAACCCCATCGCCCGCGCCTGTAGCTCCGTTGGAACGAGGTCCTGAATCATCGCCATCATCGAAGGACGAAAGAACTGCTCGCCCATATTGACTA
>DASQSS010000215.1:0-6830 GCA_035642255.1 Ktedonobacterales bacterium
ATTCCTCCAGGTATCCAGCCGAGAGGAGAGTGTCGAGCAGGCGCAGGAACCGTGCGTCGTGAATCTTTTCCGCCAGCAGCGCCAGCAAGACCTGGTGGTCAATGCTGTCGAAACAGGCGGAGATGTCGCCCTCAATGAACCAGGTCGTTCCCGTCCAGGTGCGCCGGAGTTCCGTGAGCGCGGTATGGCAGCCGCGCCCCGGTCGGAATCCGTGCGAGCGGTCGGAGAATTGCGGCTCGTAGTACGCCTCCAGCAGCAGCCGAAGGACCTCTTGGAGTAGCTTGTCCGACCAGGTGGGAATGCCGAGTGGACGCTTCTTCGTGACATCATGCGCCTTGGCGATGTAGACGCGCCGCACGGGTGTCCAGCGGTAGCGTTCACAGCGCAGCGCTTCGATGATGCGTTGGATGCGCGCGAGCGACATCCCGTCGGCGGTTTCCGGCGTTGTTCCTGCTGTGAGCGCACCGTGATTGCGCGCGATGCGTCCATAGGCGAGCAGGTAGAGCTGTGGGTTCCAGAGTTGACGGTAGACATCCTCAAGGGGCACTCCCCGCGCGCCCCGTTCACGGATGATCCCCAGAATAGTTTCGGCGTTGCGCATCTCGCGCACCTCCCTTTGCTGGGTCTCAAGACACCTGCCTCCCTTCGCCATGTAGACGGCTTTCCCGTCTGCGGACTACTATGGAGGCTCCGTCGCCGTAGGATTCGCATCCCGTAGGCGATCCGACGTTCCTAGATGGGCAACGTAGCGAGCGTGACGTAGGCGTCCCGTTCGTCTCCTTGAGTGGGGTCATTCCCCACCGCTCCACCAGTCGAGAGTTCCCGGGCCCCGGTTACATGCGCCGGTCATCTGGTGGCCTCGCTAGGCGTTGTTCACGCGAGGGATGTTTTCTTGCATCGCTGGAGACTGGGATTCAAGCAATCCAGCTTTCGCCGTATCACGCGGGTCTTGCGGCGCTGTGCCGTAAACGCCTTCCGTTCACACGCCGCGTCTCCCACAGGCTATAGTCCCCACTGGCTTTCGCCGTTAGGTAAGTGGGATGACCCAGAGGTCTCCTCTCGAACCTCTCCTGTCTGCGACAGGGATTACGTCATCTAGTACCGCCGCGCACATCCACTGAAGAGCGTCCCCGTCAGGAACAGCGTTGTACCGCCGGGATCACAAGCGTCCACGAGACTAGCGGCGGCGAACCCCTGCGCCGTGCCTGCCCCCTTGAACTGATGCGCCTCATCTGCGATGAGGCTGCGAAACAGCCCACGATGGCGCTTACGCAGGTAGTCGGCGAGTGGATAGCGCCGCTCATGGGCCTCGCGCACGCATGGCGGATGGTGGTCTCGGTCAGGGAGGGGCAGCGGCATAACGGCGCGCCACCCCTCTAACGGTGGAGGCGTCGCCTGCCACTTGGTGGCATCTGGCGTGACCTGCCAGAGCGGTTCGCCGCACGCAGCGCAGGCACGCTTGCCAAGCGTGCCACGCTGTCCGAGCAGCTCAGCCTCTGTGAGAAATGCCCCAAGCGCGTCTTCGTCGCCGTCCGCATCGCTCTCGGTACCGTCATTCGCCCTTCGTCCTGCGCCCCGTTTTGCGCCCCGTTGCTGGTGCTTCTGGCGCTCACGCTCCATCCGCTCAGCACGAGCCTCGTCCATCAATGGTTGGAAACAACGCGGGCAGCAGGGCACGACCAACGGCTCGCCGGTGGCAGGATCGCGCGCCGCACGAACTTGCTTACTTACCCGCTGATGCTGACCACTCCAAGAAGCGCTTCCCTCGCTCTGGCGCTCTTGATCCCTCACCTGTCGCGGTAGGGTATCCGCTTTGGGATCCTCTGCATGTTCTCCGTGCTCTGCGTCACACTCCTCCCGCAGCACACGCAGCAGGTACACCGGCGTCCAGGCCGGGCCAAGCTTGGCGACACTGGTGGAGAGCACGGCAATGTGACAGGGCTTGCGCGATGGCGTACGCCCATCTCGCAGCGCGCGATCACATTGCACGCGCCAAACACGCAACTCGTCCTGGATACGGTTGATGACGCGCTCGACACAGCCGATGGCGGACAGGCGCGACCCCGTGAAAGTGGGGTCGAAGCGCCGAAACGCAGCAACCTCAGCCCGTGTGCGCAGCGGGCGTATCACAACTGGCCGGGAAGTGGGCAGCGTATTGGTCGCTTCGCGCGTCCATTTCTCGACGACAATCGGCGGCGAGAGCACCAGCGCCGGGAAGAAGCGCGCCTTCTGCGGGCGCTCTGTGTCAGGAGCACGCTCGCGCGTCACGTCTTCATCGGCCAGGCCGAGCATCGCCAGGCTGAGGAGCGACTTGCCACACGCCATCTCAGCGACGAGGCCCAAACCGCGTCGTCGTGCGCGCGCGGGGCGGGAGGCGGGCAGTCCGGGTCGGCCATACGCTGCCAGGCCGCGAATGGCACACGCGCCTGCCTGCGCGATGAGCCCCTGCGCACCGAGTGGCTTTCGCTTGAGCAGGCGGAGCGACGCCCAGGGCGCATCTCTAGGACCGCGATAGACCGGTGGACTCGCCGACGCTACGCGCTCGGTGAGCGCCGCGCCGAACTGCGCGAGAAAGTCCCGCTGCGACAGGACGCTGTGAACCGGCAGCAAGGGCGAGGAGGCCACGCGCCCGGCTTTGCCAGGATCAAACTGGCGCGCAGGGGCGGGCAGGCGCTCATCGCAACTGGTGGGCATGGTGGAGGGGTCGCTATACGCGACTGACTGGTCTGAGCCAGCGTTTGGTATGCCGCCGAGCGCTGTTGATGCGGTCGGCGGTGTAGGGGGGATCGGTGGTGTGCGCATGCGCATATCTCCGCATTTCTCCAAGAGTGTGGTGTCAGTTTGCGAGTCATGAGGGCGCTGACGCCATCGAATGGGCACGCTAGCCGACGTCTGTGGGTGCGCTGAGTTCTTGCTACAGGATGTGGAGCGTCTCGCCGGTCTCCAGGTCAATCGCCCAGAGCGCCACCTCGAAGCGCTCCGTTTCGGTCACGATCTGCACCCGCTCACCGCTGGTCGCGTCGCGTTCCTCGCTCTCCTCGCGGACACACACTTTCCGGCAGGCGCCCTTGACGACGAGCCGTCGTCCATCGGTTCCCACGAGTTCCTGCCCATTGGCAATGCCTGCCGCCGCCAGCAGCGCGAGATGTCCGCGCCGTAAGGGCGCCAGCGGCTGACCGATGCCGACATCGAGGGTGTCCACATCGGGCCAATGCCGTTCGCAATAGCCCCGTTCGCCCCAGACACCAATCCCAGGGCGGGCCACTTGAGCGGCGACTGCGTCGGGATCGAAGGTCGCCGCTAGGAAGGAACGCAGCGGGGTCATCGCAACTGGGAGCACATAGTGACCAGGCTCTCGCTCTGGTGCTGGTGCTCGATCATGTTCTGGCACTGTGGGCGACGCGCCCTGTGCTGGCGATTGCGGCAGCTCTGGCGAAGCGCCTGTCGTCAGCGTCGCAGAGGCGGTTGGTAAGTCACTGGGGAGCGGCTCCAGCGCCTCTCCCAGGTCAGCCCAGCGCTCGATGCGTTCCAGGGTCTCGGCATCGGCAGGGAGCGGCGTTCGTCGCCGAATGCCCAGCACCACGACCTGACGAAAGGCCGCATACATTGGCGTCGCAGGCTGATCTTCCCGTGCATCCGGCGGACGCCAGGGCGTGTCGGGGAAGCGCCAGCACGCCAAATCGCGGTAGCGCTCGGCCAGGTGCTTCGCCCCGTCACGGAGCAAACGCTGTGGCACGATCCAGACGAGCACGCCGTCGGGCGCGAGCTTGTTCGTCGTGCGGCGCAGGAAGCGCAGTTCCAGCCGCTCGCGTTTACCTGTGACGCCAGAGTTTCCTCTTCCGTTTCCGGAATCTCTTGGGGCACTGGCAGTGTCGGTCTCGGCCTCCAGGTCGTAGGGCGGATTCACAAAGGCGAGTTGGAAGCCGCCTTCAGAAAGGGTCGCAGTAAAGAAGCTCGTTGCGAGCAGGTTAGGAATGCGCCCCTGCGCCTCCAACGCCCGCTCCGTGTTTGGCTCGATACCATAGAGCTCGAGCGTGGGTACTGCGCACTCGGTTGCGCGCGCCACGTCGGTTGTTGGCGTATCGCTGAAGGCCACCGCGCGCACGCTGTGCTCATTCGGCGCCACTGACGGTGTGCACTGCTGCGCTGGTGTTTGGAGCAGGTGGGCAAGCAAGGCAAGCGCTCGCCCCTTTCCGGCGCACGGATCGAGTAGGCGAATCGTCGGCGCACGATGTGGGGCCAGATCAGGTGCTCCTGATCCCGGCAGCAGGGTCGCCGGGCGAGGACTCGACACTGACGACACAGTCGAGAGGGACGAGTGCGCCGCTGTCGGGAGGCGCAGATACTGCGCGAGCGCGGTGATCACCGGCTCAGGCGTGGGATAGTAGAGACCAGCGCCTACGGCTTCTAGGCGAGCCACACATTTTTCCTTTCTGATTGCGCCGCCGACACTCATCGGCGACACACGGAGACAGAGCCAGCGTCAGTCGGTCGCTGGCTCTCTCAATGGCGTTCTCGATGCGATCCAATCGCGGTTTGTGTACGTCAAACGTTCAGGCAGCTTGGGTACCGGTTTGCCGCTCGTTGAGAGGTGATCTAGCGCTGCGCTCGTGGCGGACGAATACTCCGCTTCGAATGGCCTGTTGGAGGTCGGCCGAGAGCGCGAGCGGATCAGGTCGGCAGAGGTACGCGCGCTCGAACGGGCCAGCGATTACGGGCGCCTCTGCTTCCCCAGCGACAGAAGCGAGTGGTGGCGGCGTATAGCGCCAGACGGCGAGCGGTTCAGCCTCACCGCGCTCCAACGATCGCTGCCAGATGTATGCGGCCCAGGTAGGGTAGTATGGCAACCAGGCGATGCGCGTCGCGAGGAAGCGTAAATGCAGTCGCGCGAGCGTGTTGTCTGCTTCGCGTGTCTCCTGCGTCGACGGTGCGCTTGACGAGGTTGGGACAAGGAGGAGAAACACGGGATGCGCCTCGCGCGCTGCCGCTACCTCCGCGCTCTCGCCACTTCCAGCGCTCCCACTACTGGAGGCGCCTCCCTCTCGATCTCCGGAGCTCCGCGAAGAGAGTGTGAACGCACCATCCGCCGACGCATCGCGACGTGGCCGCTCACTACGCGACACTGCGCCCGACGAACTTTTTCGCTCTCCAGCGCGATCAGGCCGATCTCGGCGGTGGCGGGTGTCGGGGATCAGCAGGGGATCGTAGCAGGTCAGGGCGTCGGCCTCGAGCACCCCGTGGGTGTCACGACTCGGCGGGATAAGCGACTGTCTGAAGGTCCAGTGGATCGGGTACCCAAGCTCCTTGAGATCGAGGCGGTGGCCACCCAGCGCCACGCTGCCTACCCCTTCGAGCCAGACACTGCGGTCGCGGTTGCTCACGAGGTTGGCCCAGAGCGCTCGCATCGTCGTCCCCTGCCCATGCGGGCCGACCAACGAGAGGTACCAGAGATCCGTGACTCCCCCAGCGCAGCCAGGCGAGAGCGTTTCCTGTCGCGCGCCAGTGAGGAGTGAGCTACCTGGCTCTGCTCTGCTCAGCACACCACGCTCGTGCGCGGTGACCACACGCTGTGTGCGCCCGACGACGTAGGCGTTGACGCGCGCCTCGAATCCTGCGGCGCGCAGTGTCGGCAAGGTGGCGCCTTCGGCCGTAATCGGCGCGCTACTGACTCCGTAACTGGTTCCGCGATGGAGCGGATGTATAGGCATGTCAGGCATGGGGCAGACCTCCTGCTTCATCGTCCGTGCTCGCCTGCGGAGATCGAGGTTCCTGGCGGCTCTGAGGTTTCGTATGCAGGGGCTGGGCGCGATGCCGCTGGGCGCGAGGCGACTTGACGCGAGGCGCTGGCTCAGCTATCGCTGGTGTAAGCGGAGCAGCTGGAGACTCTTCTGGATTGGAGCGGCTGATGGCGACCGCGAGCGCTTCACTCAGCGCCTCGCTGGTTGCGGCGAAGCTGTAGCCGGCATCGGGGAGCAGGTAGAGGCCTGTGCGTACCGCGTACCCGGCGTCGGCCACCTGGGCGCCAATCACCCGCTGCGCCTCCTGGTGGCGCTGCGTCTGGCGCTTGGCGCGTTCCTGATCGAGCGGCTGACCCCAGGGATCGAGCGCGACTCGTCCGACGACGACCCAGGCGGAGAGTATTTCATCGGCGCGGCGCGCGGTGACGAGCACGCCTTGCGTGGCGACACCTCCGGCGCCCTCAGCGGCGCGTGTCCGTACAATGCGCTCCACGTGGACGATGTCGCCCTCCGGCGCGCCGTGCTCGCGGAGGTCATCGAGCAAATCCTCCACCGCTCCAAAGAGCAGATGAATAGGTGCTGTCGCCCCACGCACAGTGCCTACGGAGAGACGTGATGCATGTGGTGGTTGAGACGCAGCAGGCGAGGGCTCCTCAGAAAGTTGCTGCCTTGTGTTTGGTTCCTCTGCGCCCTGCTGACGTTCAGGCGGTAGATGTGGGTCGTTGGAATCGTTGGAAGCGTTGAATTCGTGAGACATCGGTATCGTCCTCCACACGGTGTAAGGCAATACCGCCGAGGCGTTCGCGTTTGGTGCGAACCCCTCGGCGGTAATCGGCGGGTAACGAACGAAACAGCAGAGCAGCCCCTTACTTAGGCTGCCCATACCTCGTCGAATGAGCGCAGCGCAGCAGCGTCGCGCCGTCGTTTGACATCGGCAGGTTGTGCAGGCGGATTGGGTGGCTCCGGTGGATCGGGCGGCAGGTCGTCACCCACGACTCGACGCAGCATTCGCAGCCGCTGCACCTCACCTGTCGCACGCCGTCGCGCGTATACGATGCGCCATGCCCATCCTGGAGGCGTGTTGCGCGCCGA
>DASQSS010000216.1:0-15168 GCA_035642255.1 Ktedonobacterales bacterium
CCCAGGCAGACACGGCTCACCCGCATCCCTGTATGCCCCAGCCGGGTTATCTCCATCGCCATCGTCACTCAGCCTCCTGTCTCGGTCGCCTGTCTCGGTCGCGTCATCCTCTCACAGTTCAATCACATGAACCTGACTCCAGACAACCTCATGTCGCGTGCGCAAAGCCTCGCAGCGCGTGTTCGCGCATGCGGTATACTCGCAAGGCGACGATGCGCGGACCACACCCAGCCGAGCCAGCCGTGACAGCGGGGCGTAGTGAGACACAACGACAGGAGGAAAGAGAACCATGCCATTGATGGGGAATCTGCGCCAGTTCGCGCTGCCCAACGTGCTGCGCGCCATCGAGACAGGCCAGCGCACGGGACGTCTGCGCATCGCCTATAGCGGGCTGGAAGGCGCCATCTATTTCTCCGGTGGGCAGCTGCTGCTGGTTGAGCGCGCGGGATTCAACTATCCGTTGGCGCAGCAGTTCCTGCGGGCCCGGCTCATCACGCCCGATCAGATCGAGGCGGCGACTGGTCTGCCCGCCGACAAGGCGCAGACGCTGCCGGATGTGCAGGCGGTTCGGGCGCTCATCAGCGCGCGTGTGCTCACCAAGGACCAGCTCCGCAACTGGGCGATGGATGATGCGGTGACCATGCTTAGCTCGATCTTCCCATGGCCTGAGGGCGACTTTCTGTTCGAAGACGGCGTATTGATTCCGGCGGGGCGAGTCGCGCTGCCGTTGGCCGTCGGGCCGCTCATCGAGCAGGCCCAACGCCGCTTGCGTGATAGCTCCGTCCGCAACCCTCCGCCGCTCTCGCCAGAAATGGTGGTGGACTTCGTCGAGGTGGATCCTGATGGTGACCCCATTCGCCTCAGCCGCGAGCAATGGAGCTTGCTCACCAACGTTGACGGTCACTCGTCACTGCTGACCATCAGCCAGCGCATGGGCCAGCCGGAGTTGACCATCATGCGGCTCGCCAGCCAGCTCAGCGTGGCAGGCGTCATCGGCGTTGTGGGCCGCGCCTCCTGACAGGGGATGGCGCGACTATTCGTGGCCCACGCACAGCGTTGCGGTACGGCTGAAGCGCCCCCGCTGTGGAAGCCTCGACTGATCAACCGGTATAATCGCTGCCCGCGTAGATCGTCTGCGCATCCATCCCGGCGAGTTGATCGAAGGTGACGCTGGGATGTCGCTGGATATAGAGCGCGACGATGTGGTCACCAATCGCATAGCCTGCCGCATTAGGAATGCCCTGTGCGGGATCGCCCAGCATCTGCGACGCCTCATCAGCGTTGGCATACTGCGTCACCGTCGGCTCGAAGCGCGCCCAGAGTGTCGCTTCCTCGCTCGGACCGATGCCCCAGTCAGGGCGCGAGCCTGTCATATGCGCCGAGAAATTGTCCGCGAGGCCGTCGGTCACCATGTTGTCGAGTAGCGTCTGATAGGCGTTGTCGGCGCTGCCCAGGCGGGCGTAGCGCACGACCTCCAGATACTCGTGATCGAGCGCGCCGGGCATGTAGAACCAGTCAAGCGCATTATTGCGCGTCAAACCGCGATTCAGTGGATCCTGCTCCCAGAAGGGGATCAGCAAGCTTTGCTCGCCCGATGCGCCATAGAACTTATTGGTGTTCCAGGGGACGAGATAGGCGGTCGTCTTGGGGCCGGGAATCTCTTTGGCCGCCGCGTGCAGCGTCGAGAGCGCCCAGTCGGCAAGCCCGGTCGATTGCATGTCCTGCACAACGCAGCCAAACGCGGCAGGATCGATCGCGCTCAACGACGTGTTCCACTGGTCCACGCCGCCAACCGCATTGGTAAAGATGTCATCCATCGGTGGGTATTGCCCCAACACATCCACACTCCACAGGTGGACTCGCTGGCTCTTCGGCTTCCCCTCGGCGTCATGCGCATAGGCCAGCGCCTCGGCATAGACGGGCTGCACGGTGAACTGCCCGGTCGGATCACCCGGAACGGAGTCGCTCGCCGCTGCGCTGGGGCAGATCGGCGTCACTGTAGGCGTGGCGGCGCGTGTTCGCGCGGCGAGGCGCGTCAGGGCAAGCGGGCCAAGCGTCGCCGCGACCACGCAGACACACAGTATCAGCGCCAGCGCGCCAGCCACGGCGACAAGCCAGCCACGGCGGCGCGGGGAATGCGGCTCATCCGCCAGAGGGGATTCCATCACAGCTCCAGTCCTTTGTGTCGTTGGCGCCGACATATCCACGTGATCCACAGCGTTATCCACAGGGGATGCCCGTGATCCACAGAGGTACCCGCAGTATAGCGCCTCAGCTTCCGGCTGTGAACCATGCGAGCAATGGTGGGAGGTGGCGTCTTTGCCTGGGAATTGAGTACACTGCGAGCAGAGCGCGGCAAGAGCGCGGCGCAAATCGTGTACGGTAGAGTGTGATCCAGAGATGGGAAGGTCCGCCAATGGCACGCCTCACGCAGCGCCGCGTCGCCCTCATCGGGCATCCACTCGATCACTCACGCTCGCCCGCGATGCAGCAGGCGGCGTTCGACGCGCTGCGCCTCGACATCCGCTATGAGCTCTGGGATACCCCCAATGGTGATCTGCGCAAGCGAGTGGATGCGCTGCGCCAGCCAGACATGCTTGGCGCCAACGTCACGATCCCGCACAAGCTGAGCGTGATGAGTTACCTCGACAGCCGCGCCTCCACCGCGCGCTTTCTCGCCGGCGCAGTGAACACCATTGTGCGCGAGGAAACGCCGCACGGCGTGCGCCTGGTGGGCCACAATACCGATTCGACCGCACTGCTGCGCATACTCGACGAGCAGCGTGTCTGGCGGCCAGATCTGCGGGCGCTGGTGTTGGGAGCGGGTGGCGCGGCGCAGGCGGCGCTGGGCGCCATTCTGCTGCGCGGTGGACAGCCCTGGGTCGCGGCGCGCAAACGCTCGGCTGCGCGTCAGGCGCTCGAAGCGCTCTATGCCCGACGGGAAGAGGCAGGACGTGAGGCTGCTCCGGGAGCCAGCGGCGTGAGTGGCATTTTCCCGATTGGGCCATTCACAGCGCCCGATCGCCTCAAGACCTTTGCGTTGGCGCTCGACGATAACGACGCCCTCGCGCGTGTGCTGCCCGAGACTCGACTGCTGATCAACGCGACCCCCATCGGCACGCGTGATCCCCAGACGACGCCGTTCCCGATGGATCTGTTGCGTCGTCTGCCACGCGACGCATTCGTCCTCGACCTGGTCTACAATCCACCGGAGACGGCGCTGGTGCGCGCGGCGCATGCGATCGGCTTGCGCGCGACGGGCGGCCTCTCCATGCTGCTCTATCAGGGCGCCGAGGCGTTTACCCTGTGGACCGGCTATGAGGCGCCGCTGGCCGCGATGCGCCAGGCGCTCGAAGCGTCGCTCTAACGACCAAAGTGGCGCACTCCACGATGGCCATGTCATGCTCAGACGCGTCGTTTCGGCCCAGTTGTCCACTATCCACATCCACATGGGGATATGTGCATATCTGAACGCTATGGATATGAAGCTCTTTGTCTCTCTCTTCTTTCTCATTTATATGTATGTTGTGGAGAGAATAGTAGTACGTAGTAATAGGGGCGGTGGATAGTGGGGATAACCCTCTGAACGCCATGACAGGATCTCCTGCCAGCGACCACTATGCCTGAGCTGGCGCGCTTATCAACATGCCCTCCACAGCGGTGTTTGTCGTGGGTAACCACGGTGGAAGTTCCGGACATCTCGAGGGCGGTTGTGGATGACTGAGGATAACTCGCGAGCGCCGTCCACAGCGTTCACTGCGCATCCCCACAACCATCCACAGCGCTAGTGGATGGCGATGAAATTATCCACAGCCATCCGTCGACGATCCACCATGTCATCCACACACTGTGAAGGGGAGTGAGCGGCGCCCACTCGCGCGCTCGTTGGGCGTCCACTATCGGCGCCCCATGTTCCCACCACTTGTCCACATCCGCGCATAGTTATCCACATGGTTATCCACCGGGTCCACGGCTTTTTGGGCATGTCTGGCGCGCCCGCGTCACGTCGTCGAGGGGAGACATGAGCGCCTCACTTATCGACACTGGCGGCCACTTTTCCACACGAATGGGCTATTTATCCACGAAAATCGGGTGTACGAGCTGTCCCGGCGCCGAAGACAGAGCGCTCGCTGGCGAGCGCGCCCGCGACTGCCGAGCAAGCGCAGGGCATCGGCGTGCGATCACAGGCAGCAAAGTTATCCACACGCGAGGTGGAGAAGGCGCCTTGTTTGTGGATGGCGTCAAGCGACGCTCGATTTGCTTATTTTGTCGCTATGTGACATTATTATGTCTACTTAAACATAGGAGGCAAATGTCGTACTTCTGGATGTGTTCCTGGCTAACGGATCGCCTATCGGGTACAATGCTGACAATTACACATGCTGAGTGAACTCTGGCGCTACAGGCGCGATGATCGAAATGCCGCTCGGCTCATTTCTAGCGCGGTGATCGCCTCGGATGGCGAGCGTGAAGATATGGCGAATACAAGGTTGTGCGAGCGGCCTGTGTTGTACTTCCCTACTGTGTATCGGCAAGTTTGGCCAGCGAGTTGCTTGGTTCAAGCGGGCGAGTCGCGTGTGGATCAGGGAGTTCACCTGGGCGATGACGCCGGGCTTTATGCTTTGTCTCATGCGCTCCGCGCAGTGAGCGTATCGTGATGGCGCGGTGAAGCGCATCGCATCGCATCGCATCATACCTATCATCTGACTCGCCTGCTCGCCACGGGCTGGCTAGCGCTGCTTCTGCGCTGCGTCTGAAAGGAACTATCTGTGCCAAGAACTGGCCCCGCTTCCTCGATCTCCCTCACGATCTCTACCCCATATGGCCCTGTCCACGGTCGCTGGAGCCCCGCCGCTGTCACACGCGCCGCCGCCATTCTGGTTCCTGATAGTGTAGGAGCGCAGGCGACCTCGTTCTCGCTCTTCGATGAGCTTGCCGCGCGCATTCAGCGCTCCGGGGTGAGCGTGCTGCAGCTAGAGCACTGCGCAGAAGGATTCGACGAACGGCTGGCCCGTCTACTCTCGCTGTTGGCCGCGCTCAGACGTCAGGGAGTTGAGCGGGTCGCGCTGATTGGCTGGCACTCTGGCGCGTCCCTGGCCATCGCCGCTGGATCGGTCAGTGAATCGGTGACAGGTGTGGCCGCGCTGGCGCCGGATGTTTCCGCCGCCGATGTGGTAGCGGACCTTGCGCCTCGTCGTCTGCTGCTGCTGCACGGCTCCGTTGACACCGTCACCCCCGTGGCTGGCTCACGGATGCTCTATGCGCGTGCGGGCGATCCGAGGGAGCTGGTCATCTTCCCCGGCGAGCTGCACGACTTCTCGGTCTTTCATGATGAGGCGCTCGAAAAGCTGACGATCTGGGCGCGCACATTGCTTCGCTGCCCCTTCAAGCCGCACAAGTCGCACCGTGATCTCGTGGACGCCCGTGAGGTGACCCCGGTCGCGAGCGCAGATCCAGTCGCGCTGCCCAGCACGTTCTGAGCCCTCGGGGTCTCGTTCGTCGCTTCTCCATGGCATCTCAGGTTAGCTTGATCGTATAGTGGCGACGCTCCCGCACGCGATGGGAGCGGCGTTTGCGCGTACTCACCTCTAGCAGTTTCCCCCGCACTGCTGGCGGCGAACATACGCTCTCCCATTGCGCATCCTGAGGAGATGGGGACGACGCTGTGGCGGGCCAATGACTTCGTGGAGTTGGCTGCTGCCCCAAGCGCTGTGGTGATGGTTGAATGCCGAGTAGTATTATCCGCCCGGATGTTTCACGTGAAACGCAAAGAGACGCCGCCTCACACGCGTCATCATCGCATGAGGCGGCGTTCTCGTGTTCGACCGCTGTGTCGGCGCCACGCTGGCGAATTCGTGGCCGAATTAGTGGCCGGGGCGCATCGTGTTGAGCAGATCGGCCTGGGCCAGCAGCGAGCGCAGACGCACCCGGTCGCCCTCGCCGAGCGGCGCCAGTGGCCGTCGCGGCTCGCCGCCATAGTGGGCGACGAATTGTAGCGCAGCCTTGAGTCCCGCGACACCGTAGCCCGAGGTCACCGCGGTGTTGACGGGGATCAGTCGCGCCTGGAGCGCGCGGGCGTCCGTCAGCTTGCCCTGGTGGTAGAGGTCGAGCAATCGTAGGCATTCGCGCGGCGCGATGTTCGCCAGCGCCGCGATGGCGCCTTGCGCGCCGATCACCATCGCTGGCAAGAGAAAACCCGCGCTGCCCGCCAGCACTGTGAACCCCTCGCGCGCGCCCGCCGCGACCTCAGCCATCTTCGTCACATTGCCGGAGCTATCCTTCATGCCGATGATGTTGGGATGGGTCGAGAGGCTGATGACCGTCTCGGCGTCCAGGTCAATGCCAGCGGCGTTGGCGGGCATGTTATAGACCATCACGGGTAGCGGGCTGGCGTCCGCGACGGCCAGGAAGTGCGCCCGCTGCACGGCCATCCCCATCTTGCCGCCATAGTGACTGGGCGGCAGCGCCAGCGCCACGTCGGCTCCGGCGTCGGCGGCGAGCTGGCAGAGCGCGATGGTCTCGCGGGTGGACTGGGCGCCCACGCCCGCCAGGATCTGCGCTTCCGCGCCAGCCGCCTCGCGAATCGCTCCAATCACGGCGCGCCGCTCGTCGCGATCGAGGTGAACCGCCTCGCCATTGGAGCCCAGCGCCACAATGTTGACGATGCCGCGCTCGCGCAGCCGCTCGATGTGCATGCGTTGAGTGTCGAGGTCGAGCGACTCATCCTGGTGGAAGAAGGTTGGAACGGGTGGGTAGATGCCGGCGATGGTGATGTCCGCTGCGCTCATGGCTGCGCCTCCGTGGTCTTCGTTCGGGATGAGCGGGCGGGCCGATTGGCGTTGTGGCTGGTAATGGCTGCCGTCTCGTTTCTGCCAGCCTTGTGGCCAGCTCCGTTCGTGATACCGTTCGCGCCGCCATTGATATCGGCGGCCATTCGTCCCGGACGCGCCAGCACCGCGGGATCATGTCCGAGGATGTCGAGGAAGCGCACAGCCTGCCGGATGTTGTGGTAGTAGTTTGGCAGGTGGTATTTCTCGTTAGGCGCGTGGATGTTGTCGTCTGGCAGACCACTGCCCATCAGCACGACAGGCGCATGCAGGATCTCGGTGAAGAGCGCCGCGATGGGGATGGAGCCGCCCTCGCGCTCAAAGACAGGCGCGCGACCCCACTCCTGCTCGAGCGCCTGTTCCGCCGCCCGCACATAGACGTTGTCGAGCGGCACACTGACGCCCTCGCCGCTGTGGATCTCGCGCACGGTGATGGTCACTCCTGGCGGGCAGAGCTCGGCGACACGCTTGCGCAGCAGCGGCAGCACATCCTTCGGGTGGAGCTCTGGGGGCAAGCGCAGGCTGACCTTGGCCACAGCCTCCGCCGGAATCACCGTCTTGGCGCCCTCATCCACGAAGCCGCCGCGAATACCGTGGACCTCCAGCGTGGGACGTGCGGCAAGGCGCTCGCGTGGATCAATCTTCTCCTCACCTGGCAGCACATCCACGCCCATCTCACGCTTCAGCAGCGTAGGCATATCCACCGGACTGCGGTTCCAGAGGGCGCGCTCCTCGTCGCTGACGCCGTTCAACTGCTCATACAGCTCAGGGATGGTGATATGACCGTCGGCGCCCTTCAGTCCGGCCAGCACTAGCGCCAGGGCGTGAATAGGATTCGGCGCTACCCCGCCAAACGCGCCAGAGTGCAGATCCTGCTTGGCGCCCTTCGCCTCGAACTCGGTATAGGTGATGCCGCGTAGCCCATACACGATAGAAGGCACGCCTGGCGCGGGCATGCTCGTATCGGCGATGTAGGCGACGTCGCACTGCAACTTGTGCGGATGCTCGCGCACATAGGCCTCGATGGACTCGCCACCAGCCTCCTCTTCGCCCTCGATCAGCGCACGAACGTTGACTGGCAAGCCATGATAGGTATGCATCAGCGCATCGAGCGCCTTGACCAGCCCGAACATCTGCCCTTTGTCGTCCACCGCTCCGCGCGCATAGATGTTGTCATTGCGCACTTCCGGCTCAAACGGGTCGCTATTCCATAGCTCGATGGGGTCCACAGGCTGCACGTCGTAATGGCCATAGAGCAGCACGGTCGGCTTGCCCGGCGCCTCCAGCCATTCGCCGTAGACGAGTGGGTGCCCGTCAGTCTTGATGACCTTGACCTTGTTGAGTCCCAGGTCCTCCATCTGCCGGGCGACATACTTGGCGGCGCGCCGGACATCTTTCCTGTGTCGTGGTAGCGTGCTGATGCTGGGGATGCGCAAAAGGTCGAACAATTCTGCGAGGAACCGATCCTGATGCTTGTCCACATAGGCGAGCGCTGAGTCGACCGATGGTATGTCGTGCGTCATCTGGTGGCGTTCCTTTTCTGTAGCCCTGGCTGGTCTGTCTGGGCAGACGGCGAGTCTCGCGCCAATCGTCGCGTGAGTCGCGCGTGAGTCGCGCTTGAGTCGTGTGACGCCTTGATGTGGAGCGCGGCGACCAGACGAGGGACAGCGGGAGGGCGCTGTGGCGGTCTGATAGTCGGGCGCAGCGACATCGGCTGATGATGGGTAGTTTGATGGTATCAGGCGCTCTCGCGCTTGTCCAGTTCGGCGCGCCGCTTTGGCGCCTCGCGATGGCCGCGATGGCCGCTGAAAGTGGTTTCGAGAATCCTCTTTCGAGGCGCATGGTGATCAGCTCATTCATGAGAGCAGGGTAGGCGCTCTCTGATCATCTCGCTAGCCTGGCGCAGGTTCTCTAACCCCACCGGTCACCAGTTCGACTGATGGGGTTAGAGGGCCGCTTGAGCGGTGTCAGCCTCCGCCATCTGCTTCAGGTACCGGTTCCTCGCGAGCAGGAGTCCTTGCATGTAGCGCGTGAGGACCAGCGCTTCAGTCACCCTCCCAAGGATCCCCAATGGGGCGCGGAACGTGAACGTATCAATCATGAGCGTTCCCGGCGGTTGGGGGACGAAGGCATGGTGATGCTTCATCTCCTGAAAAACGCCTCGGATCATCTCATCAATGAAGTAGTGTGGGCGCTCATACGCCGTGATTTTGGTGGTCAGATGCTGCTTGACGCCAAAATGGACCGCTTCCCACGTCACGGTATCCCCCAGGCGCATGACGCCGGTGGTCACTCCAGCAATCGGACGTTCGTGGGTATGCGCCACCGAGTGGCGATGGAGATCAACGCTGAGCGACAAATCGAAACACCGGTCTGGCGACGCGGCAATCAACGTTTCGAGGCGAATGGTAGGCATTGTTCGGGTCCTCTCCTTGGCCCTTCACACCGGGGAGAGAGCCAGCGGCGGATGAGAAAAAGGCGCCACTTGAACGTCTGGGACGCATTGTAGACGTTGTGAAAGGGTTTGTACTGCTTGTTGAGAGTCAAGACGTGGGCCGGCCGCTCAAAGTAGCGCGATGATGACGACGACCGCCGCAACGGCCATGAAGGTGAGCGTGATGAGGCCGACGACGTTCGAGAGACGGTTGTTGACGAACTCGCCCATGATGGCGCGGTTGTTGGCGACCCGCAGGACGAGCGCCAGCAGCGGCACCGCTACAATCGCATTGATGACAGCGGCGTAGACGAGCGCGGTAATAGGGTCGATTCCGACGAAGTTCAGCGCCAGGCCAATCAGGGTGGAGGCGGCGATGACGGCATAAAAGCCGCGCGCCTGCGTGAAGACCTTGGAGAGGCCCTCATGCCAGCCGAACGCCTCCGCGACGCCATAGGCCGCTGACCCCGCCAGCACAGGTACGGCGAGCAATCCCGTCCCGACGACGCCGAGCGCGAAGAGGGCGCGGGCGATGGTTCCCGCGTAGGGCAGGCCATGCGCGAAGGGTTCGAGCGCCTCGGCCGCCTGCGCCGCCGTCTGGATGGTGGTGATGTTGTGAACGTGCAGCGTGCCTGCGGTCGTCTGGATGATGAACCAGAACGTCGCTCCGGCCGCTACCATGCCCAGGATCGTGTCGGCGCGCAGTCGTTTCAGCTTGAGCTTCAGCGCGCGCTTGCGCCAGATGTCCCGCGCTGTGCGGATGTGTTTGCGCTTGTTTTCCTCCTCGACTTCCTCCGAGGCCTGCCAGAAGAAGAGGTAGGGGCTGATCGTCGTGCCAATCAGCGCGACCAGCAGGGTGAGGTAGGTGGATGTAAACTCGACATGGGGGATGAGCGTGTTCAGCAGGAGGACACGCCAGTCGCCGCCAATGATGAATCCGGTGATGACGTAGGCCAGCAGGGACAGCGCCAGAACCTTGAGCGCCTGCGCATACAGCCGATATGGAACGAAGATTTCCAGCAGAAGCACCCCAACGGCGATGGCGATGAGCAGGGGCGCCGTTGGCGCATGCGGTAGCAGGAGCTGGACGGACGCGGTCATGGCGCCAAGGTCCGCGCCCACATTGATGGTGTTGGCGATGAAGAGCAGGGCCACCGAGCCGATGAGCAGCTTTCTGCTGTAGTGCGATCGTATCAGGCCCGCCAGGCCCTGGCGCGTCACCAGCCCGATGCGCCCGCACATCTCCTGAGTGAAGATCATCAGCGGCAACAAATAGAGCGCGGTCCATAGCAGCTCAGACCCAAATGCGGCGCCTGTCTGTGAGTAGGTGCCGATTCCAGAAGGGTCGTCGTCAGCGGCGCCCGTGATGAGCCCCGGCCCCAGGACACGCAGGAAGCGCGGCGCATGCAAAAAGCGCGCTCGTCCGCGATGTTTCCCGAGTGTCGATGCGAGCCGTCGGCGCCGGTCAGTATGGCCCGCTTCCACGCCATCGCCTGATGGCTCTGCGCTGGCTGCCGTGGACGCAGATGTTGGCTTACGGCCCATTTGACAACTCCCTTGCGCCTTGGGCCGCGAGCGTCGCTCTCGGCTCTGCGGACGAGCGACAACCCTTCTTCGCGCCCGTGACCGTGTGTCGCCCTGCCTACTGTTGCATGCTTGTTGGCATCCGGTCAAGAGGTTCACCTGGAATGGACCGCGCGACATGGGGCGCGACATAGGGCGAGAAATGGGCGAGCGCGCAGTGTTTCACGTGAAACACTGCGCGCTCGCATGATGGGTAGTTGGGTGATGTCCTGGCGCTGTCTTGGTGACGCCTCGGTGATGCTAGCGCCTTCGTCGCAGCACACGATTGAGCAGGCGGTTGAGTGGCAGCACATCGTCGATCTTGAGGAAGTGGGCGAACCCGAAGTAGACGCCAGCGCCGACGATAATGGCGGCGACCAGGCGGGTCAGCAGCTTGAGTGTCTCGATAATCGAATGGGCGCCGGAGGGTAGCAGGAACTCGCCGAGCATATAGATAAGCAGGGCCGCGAGGCTTGCGGCGACGCTTGCGGCCAGCACGTTGATGGTGAAGATGCCTAGCGATTTGAAGTCGAAGCCGCCCATCTCCCGTCGCAGCAAAATGATCAGCACAAGCGCCTCGCCTGTCCAGGCGACGCTGGAAGCCAACGCGATACCCGGACCACCCCAGGGATCGAGCAGAATGCTCATGCCGATGACGAACATGAACTGGATCAGACTGACCTGCGTCGGCGTGCGCGTGTTCTCCAGCGCATAAAAGGCGCGAGTCAGGATCTCGACCAGCGCGAGCCCCGTCAGGCCGATGGCGAAGAAGATCAGCGGCTCATAGACCGTCGGCAGCTTCGAAGGATCGAAGTTGTGGTAGTCGAGCAGGGCGGTGGCGATCGGTTTGGCGAGCACCATCATGCCCAGTGACGCGGGGATGGCCACATACATGATGACCTGAATACTGCGTAGCACGGTCTGGCGCAGGCGGTCCCACTCGCCCGCCGAGACGAGGGTTGAGAGCGTTGGGAAGGCCGCCTGCGCGAGCGCCTGGCCGATGATGCCGTTGGGCAGCAGAATCAGCGTCATCGCCGTGTTGTAGCCCGTCAACACGCCGCCCGTCCCGATCAGCAGGAAGCGGTTGATGAAGACAGACGTATAGAGCACAGCGGCATTGAGCACCCGCGGACCCATCAACTTGCCGATCTCGACGACCCCGGGATGGGTGACATTGACGACAGGCGTATAGGCCATCTTGACACGGAACAATGCGGGTATCTGGATGATTAGCTGCAGCACAGCGCCGACGACGACGCCCCAGGTTGGCCCATAGATGTCGAGGTGGCCGCCGAAGATGTGAGTCTTGTTGTCGAGCAGGGTCGCGCCGATGCCGCCGACGATGCTGAGTGTGTAGACCACCTGCCCGAGCGCCGGCGCCATGAAGGACTGCCGCGCCTGGAGCAGCGCGATGGCGACGGTCGCGCCACCGAGAAAGATTGGCTGCAACAGCATGATACGCGTCAGGTCAATCGTCAGCGGCCCAGAGCAGGTGGACTTGTGTTGTGCGCAGCCGACGAACGTCTCGCCGAAAAACAGATGCATCACCTGCGGGGTGAAGATGATCGCGACGAGGCAGAAGACGACCAGCAACACCATTGACGTGTTGAGCGCGGCGCTGGCGATATACCAGGCGGATTTGCGGTCGCGCTTCTTGACCATGTAATCGTTGAAGACCGGTATGATGGCCGAGGCCAGCGCGCCGCCCGCGACGATGTTGAAGATGGCGTCCGGCAGGGTGAAGGCGAGGGTGTAGGCGTCCGTCTTGGGGCCATAGGGAAAGGTCGCGGCGAAGAGGATTGTACGCAGCATGCCAAAGACGCGGCTGACCAGCAGCGCCAACGAGACAATCGTCGCGGCGCGCAGGAGCGTGCTGCTCTTCAGGGCGGCGATGTGCATGGAGGGCTGCTCGTCCATCTCGACACCAGCGCGGTTGACACGCGCGCCACTCACCGACCCAGCGGGCGCCTTGGGAGCCTTCAGGCCGCGGCTCCATGAGAGGCCCGGGCGCAGCGGTGGCAGCGCGGTGATTCTGCCCGTCGCGGTGAAGTCCTGCATGCTGGTGTTGGGCAGTGAGCGCTCGACCAGCGGCTCCATATGCTCCATGTAGCGATCGGTCGCCCCTGGCGCGCCTGGCTGCGGCGCGGGCGTCACGGACTGGGGTGGAATCGGCCAGCGGCCGCTCGCGTGGTCCCATGGTGGGTTAAGCTCGTCATCGGTCACAGGGGGTACGGGCACGTTGGGCGTGTTCGGTCGCTTACGCGCATCGCGCTGACGCTTCTGTCGTGCGAAGTCCTGATCCAATGTTCGTCCATCCTCCGTCGCCGAATCCGTCCCCTGCTGGCGGCATCGCTCATGTGCGGGTCGTGAGCCTCTCCTGTTTGGGGGGTAGCCGTCGCGCTGGTCGCAGCCATCATATCATCAGCCGTTGAGGGCCACAATCAATCAGCCCGTCTGGGCGACCCAGCGGCGCATGCCAGCGGCGCATGGTAGAAGGCGCCCCACTCGCGGGAAAATTGCTGGGATGGAGAGGTGTCAATCAGGCAAGCTACATGCGAGGAGAACCGCACGATAACCGCACGATACAAGCTGACGACAAGCGCAGGGTATGGCAGGGTATGTCGGAACGGCCCCACGCGAGAACTCGATTGATGAGGTTCCAACGAAGCCGCGAACAGGGCAGAATCAGGCGCATGAGTTGCGCTCGAGCCTGTGTCTCAGTATAGTCAGTAGTAATGCTCAGCCCTGCTGTAGCGGTGGTTCCAATGTGGGAAGCTGATTGTGGTCTGCGGCGGGACGATAGAGAGGATGCGCGGAGATGGCGCGTGGCAGTGTAGCGCCTCGTGATGAGACCTACAATTATCAGGATGAGCAAGGAGAGGGCTGGGCGGGGCGTCTGCTGCTCGATGCGCTGGAAGTGGCGGTCATCACGACATTGATCTTCCTGATCGCGCGGGTGTTCGTGCAGAACTATCAGGTAGATGGCCCGAGCATGACGCCAACCCTGCTGAACAGCCAGTACATCCTGGTCAACAAGGCTGACTACTACCTGCATACGCCGCAGCGGGGCGATGTCATCGTCTTTCGCTATCCGCGCGACCCCAGCCGCGACTTCGTGAAGCGGGTCATCGGCGTCCCGGGTGACACGGTGACGGTTTCTGGCAATGGCATCGTCATAGTGGACGGTGTGCGCCTCGCTGAACCCTATACCAACGATCAGCTCAACTACTACGGGCCGGGGCGTTGGACGCTGAGCGCGGGCCAGTATTTCGTGCTGGGCGACAATCGTGGCGACAGCTCCGACTCACGCGACTGGGGTCCGGTGCCACAGTCAGACATCATCGGCAAGGCGGAACTGGTCTACTGGCCACTCCCCGACGCACATGCGCTGAAGGACTGGTCCGGAACGTTCTCGGGCATCTCGACGGGGCACTAATCCTCCTGTCCCAGTCAAGGGAGCCGTTGGCGCCGACCATGTTTCACATGAAACATCTATGTCTATGTTATTGTCTCTGTCCGGTGGACTCGTTGACGTTTCACGTGAAACAAAATCACCTATGACGAGCAGCTCCTGGAGCGCAACATGGAGCAACATGGAGCAACATGGACGGCTCACTTCCCTAACCCGCGTGTGTCCTAGACGCGGCCAATGTCCCAGGAGCCGTCAGGTCGCAGGAGAAAGTTGTCGATCAGGCGAGTTGGCCCAACTCGCGCGGCGATCGCGAGCAGGGCGGGCGTCTGCCACGATGTCAGAGGCAGGCAGGTGTCGGGATCGCAGACCTCGGCATAGTCGAGCGTCGCCAGCGGCTCAGCCTCGATCACTGCGCGCATCGCCCCGCGCGCCGCGTCCGGGTTGGCGAGAGGCGCGTCGAGTGCGGCGTTGAGTGCGGCGCGGCCCGCGGTGAGCGCGCTATAGAGGACGGTCGCGGCCCTGCGTGTATCACCGGTGAGAAAGACGTTGCGACTGCTCATGGCGAGGCCATCGGGTTCGCGGATGATCGGCCCGACCCGTAGCTGAACTGGCAGGTTCAGATCGGCGATTAGCCGCCGAACGACGGCGACCTGCTGCGCATCCTTCTGACCGAAGTAGGCGCGCGCGGGTTCGACGAGCAGCAGCAATTTGGTGACGATCGTGGCGACCCCGCGAAAGTGTCCGGGCCGATGCGCCGCTTCAAGCCGCTCAGTCAGCGGGCCGGATGGCTCAACCCAGGTGTTGAAGCCTGCGGGATACATGGCGTCAGCCGTGGGCGCGAAGATGGCATCCACGCCCGCCTCGGCCAGCAGTGTTGTGTCGCGCTGCAGATCGCGGGGATAGCGCGCCAGATCTTCATTGGGGCCAAACTG
>DASQSS010000217.1:0-9499 GCA_035642255.1 Ktedonobacterales bacterium
TCTGGAACTCATGCAACGGTGCAGAGTGAGCGTCCTGCCGATGACCTCCTGCGCTGGCTGTTGCGCTTTCCACTGCTGCGCGTCGCCGATGTGGCGCAGATGGCAGGGCTGAGTCCCTCACGCGCCTACGCACGACTCGCGGACCTACGGCGCCACTCCCTCGTCACACACTATCACGTCCCCTTCATTGCGGACTGCGCCTCTGGCGGATCCGTCGCGTCTGCGGGATCGAGTGTGTATGCGATTACGTCCCTTGGGATCGAGCTGCTTGCGACCCAGTATGGCGCGTCGGTCAGCGAGGTGGCGAGACGGTGGGGCGCCGATGATGCTGGCATTGCACGCCTGCTCCCACGTGCGCCTGCGGTGGTCAGAACACAGGCGTTCGTCCTGCCGCTGATCACCGGAGCCGCCGCAGCGCTGCATGGGGTGCTAGCACACGAACGACAGGGCGCGAAGCACCCCATTCTGGCCATCGAATGGGCCTGGATCCGTGACTACCCGCTGCATTTTGTGCGGGGTTCGCGGATCGGACAGCTGCGCCTCGACGCTTACGTGCGCCTGCATGTCGCGCAGATCGCGCCTATCCCTGCGACGTCGTTGCCGAGTCAGGTCCAGCGATCGTCGACATGCGCCTCACCCCGTGTAGGCGCTGATGGCACGCCTGAGTCTCACGAGGCAACGATGGCGAGCGCACCCGGCAGTCATAGGTGGTATGGCTGCTTCGTACTCCTCGACGATGGTGTCGCCGACGAACATCTGATGCTGCGGCAGATGCGTCTTCTCCTCCGCTGTCGCGAGACCCTCGCGGACGAGACGCCAAAGGTAGCCTTTCCCTCTCTGCTCATCCTGACCGGAAGCGCGCATCGTGCAGCACGATGGCAAGCCCTCACGCTGCGTCTCGCCAGTGACTTCTGGCTCACGCATCCCCTGCTGGGCGGTGTCGTGGTCGTTCCGACGTCTGCTCCGAGCGGCGTCTCACAGTGGTCGCCGTGGGTGGCGTCATGGCGCTCGCTCGCGCTTGCGCGCTCGTGTCGTCTCACCGAACTGCTTGCGCCAGCGGCACAACGGGAGGGATTCCCACCGCTCGACGCCGCTCCACATGGAGTCAAGCAGTCGGGCACTAGAGAGCAGACGACGACGCTGACGTCCAGTCGGATGCAGGCGGCGTCACCACCCAGGAAGCAGACCGTGGCGCTGGCGCAGGTGGTGCAAGCGCTCGACCCTCGTCATCTCCATGTGTTGCGCCTACTATACGCGCACCCCTTCCTCAGTGTGCCTGATCTGGCAGCGTTGCTTTGCGCCGAGACGCCGACGATCAGTCGTTACCTTCGCCCACTGCGTGCGCTGCAGCTTGTTGGCGCTTTTCACATGGATCACAGAGATCACGCTGATGCAGACGTCTTACCTCATACAGCTGCACGTTCCCGTCGCGCGGCCGTCCCCGCAGCCGTCGGCAAGTTGAAGCCTGCCGGAGGAGGGTCGGGGCAGCGCGTGGATCAGTATACACTGACGCCTCACGGCATACACCTGCTTGGAGCGTGCCTGGGTTTGTTCGGGCGCACACCCACCATCGGGCGTACTCAGGCGCTGGTGACCCGCTACGAGCGTGAGGTCGCAACGCTGGCGAGAACGTCAACACATACTGCAGGCGTGTACGCCTTCTTTGCTGCGTTGACTGTGGCCGCTCGAGTGCGCACTGAACACGGCGAGGCGCATCACCTGCTCTGGTGGGACACTGGGAACGCGTGCGCCCGGCAGTACCGTGACATGGAAGGTTGGCACGCGATACGACCTGATGGCGCAGGGGAGTATCAAGCGGGCGCGCGTCGCATGCGCTTCTGGCTGGAGTGGGATCGCGGCACGATGGGTCGCCGCGACCTGGAGGCGAAGTTCGCCGCCTATGCACACTACGTGCGCTCACGCGAGTGGCGGCTGGATGGAACCAACCCGCTGCCGCTCCTCCTGATCGTGACGAATGCAGTTGCGCAGGAGACACGTATCCTCGCCGCGCTTAAGGCCACCAACTCATCGCGGGTGGAGCTTTCGCTTTTCCTCACTTCCCATGCGGCGCTCCAAGAGCGCGGCCCGTTAGCGACTATCTGGCGCCCCTGGCGCTCAGATGCGCAGAGCTGCGGCCACCCTCAACAGATTTTCGCGACGCCTGTGCTTCACCCAACGTCTGTCGCACCGCAGACCACGTATCGCGGGCGCTCCAGCCAGTGAGTACGACCAACTCCACGGGAGCAAACGTCCCAAGCGGAGAACGAACTACCGTAGTACTTGATCACTAGAGCAGTCGACGGCAAGGAGTAAAGCGCATGACGATGCAGAGAGGACGGCCACGTCGAAAAGAGCAACTCCACGAACGTTTGCGGCAGGTCATAGCGCTCGTTCGCCAGGAACAGTCCACGCTGGATTGCTGCACACTCTTTGACGAATGTGTGGGGGTGCGCCGGTTGGGGGCACAGGTCCTGGAGCGCTTGCCGCGCGCAGTCTACCAGCGCGGCACGACTCTTGACTTGTTGCTCCAGGGCGCGGCCCTGGACGTTATGGGTGACCTGTATGCGACCGAACGCCCCCATGAAGAAAAACTGGCGCAGTTCATGGAGGCCTACTTTTGCGAAGGCCGCACGATTATGGACATCACCACCCAGGTGCTTGGATTACTGGATCGCTCCCACGTCAGCCAGTCCTACCGGGTCGAAGCTTGTGATCGAGTCGCCCGTCGGTTCCTAACACTCATCGAGCGGGCGGATCCGCTGGCTGACTCCGCAGGCGTGCGCGAAGCGCTGGAGCGGCAGGAGCGGCGGTGGACCCGCGCTGCGCTCCGTTTGAGTGCGGCGGCGTCCCGCCTGCATGAGCATCGCTACGGCACGTTGCTGCTCCCCGATGCGGAGCAGTGACCCAGAGGCGTCAGCGACAGAGCGAAAGCAGGTCTGAAACAACCGTGGGGCGCATTGCTGGCGCGTACGCGCCAGCAATGCGCCCCACGCCATGTATGGTGCGAGCTGGCGTGACGCCAACGGTCGTCGAATGCTCCAGCCGCTCGCCACTGTGTGCGCTTGGCCATCTGTCGTTCTCGTATCCACCCACTCGCTCCATTCCTTACGACTTCCAGTGAGTGTGAGCGCCAACCTGAGCACCAGAAAGCTGTCTCACTTTTGCTGAGTTGGTGTCCTACTTCCTCCAGATTTCGATCACATTTCGATCGAATTGCGCTGCCTTTTGTCTCTATTTTTCGACTGTACGCACGCGCTCGACGCGCGCTATGGTATGCTGGTTAAGTCAATTGCCTTCGTGAGGAGCATGCAACACGGCCCCAGGCCGGAATTGACCTGGGGCCGTGAGGGTTGGAGCGGGAGACGGGATTCGAACCCGCGACCCATTGCTTGGGAAGCAATTGCGCTACCACTGCGCCACTCCCGCTAGGAGTAGCTGAAGTATAGCCGCTTCAGTCGCGCGCTGTCAAGACGCGCTTGGCGTCGCTGACCGCTCGGTAGCGCTGCGCTCCCCCGTCTGCGACCGCTTCCACTCCGTCGCGCGGGTAAGCAGGTCGCGAGCATTGGCGCGCGAGGCATTGGTGATGGAGCCGCCGAGCATCTGCCCCAGCTCATCGACGCGCGCCCCACCATCCAGCGCCGACACTTCGGTGGTTGTGCGATCGCCATGCAGTCCCTTCGCCACCTGAAAATGGCGGTCGCCCAATGCTGCGATCTGCGGCAGATGCGTGATGCATAGCACTTGATGCGTGCGTCCCAGCCCCCACAATTTCTCGCCGACGACCTGCCCACTGCGCCCGCTGATGCCGGAGTCGATCTCATCAAAGATCAGAATGGGCACGGCGTCAGCGTGCGAGAGAATTGTCTTGAGCGCCAACATCAACCTCGATGTCTCGCCGCCCGAGGCCGTGCGCGCCAGCGGCTTGAACGGCTCCCCCGGATTGGGCGCGATCAAGAACTCGACCTGATCGATGCCTGTGGCGGTGAACGCATACATCTCCGCATGCTCGCTCTCGCGGACGGGTGCGCCATTGGCGTCAGGACGCTGCCCGATGCGTGTCTGAAAGCGCGCCTTGCGCATGTTGAGGTCATCGAGCTGGCGCTCCATCGCCTGCGCAAGCTCCTTGCCCGCTACCTGACGTCGCTCCGAAAGCTGACCAGCCGCCGCGCCGATACCCTCGCGCAGACGCTCCTCCTGAGCTTGCAGTTCGGCGGCGCGCTCCTCTCGATTCATCAGACCATCCAGTTCGCGCGCGGCTTCATCGGCGAAAGCCAGAATCTCTTCGATCGTCGCTCCATATTTGCGGCGCAGTTTGCTGATGAGGTCCAGCCGCTCCTCTACCTCAGCCTGACGCGCGGGGTCCGCCGCCACCTGATCTTGATAGTCGCGTGTGGCCGCTGAGACGTCCTCCAGAGTGAAGAGGGCCTGATCCAGCGCCTCACGTTGGTTCGTCAGCGTATCATCCAGCCGCAACAGGTCCGCCAGCGCCCGCTGGGCCGTCGCCAACAGATCGAGCGCGCCCGGCGCCTCACCCTCCTCATCGCCATGCAGCGCGATGTGGACAGCCGCCGTCAGCTCACCCAGGCGCTCAGCGTTCGCAAGCATGCGGCGCTCGCGCTCCAGGTCGTCCAGCTCGCCTGGGACAAGCCGCGCCGCCGCGATTTCATCCACCTGATAGCGCAACAGCTCGATACGCCGCTCGATTTCGCGCTCATCGCTGCGTAGCCGCTCCAGTTCGCGCCGTGTCGCGCGCCATTCGGCGTAGAGCGCAGACACCCGCTCGCGCTCGGCATCCAGCCCGGCATAGCGGTCGAGATAATAGATGTGGCGCTCTGCACGTAGAAGGGTGAGATGCGCGCCCTGCCCATGAATATCTACCAGACCACCGGCGATGCGCTGGAGCGTCGAGAGCGGCGCGACGCGCCCATTGACGCGCGCCACACTGCGTCCGCTCGCGGTCACCTCGCGGCTGAGAATCAGCTGATCGTCCTCTGGTTCAGCGCCAATCTCCGCCAGCAGCGCCAACAGCGAGCCTTCGCCATCGTCGTCCATGTCATCGGACGCTCCATCAGCCGCAGCGGTATCGGTCACGCGTGAGCGGCCGTCTCGTCGCAGCAGTCCCGCAACATCAAAGATGCCCTCGATGATGGCGCGCTCGGACCCAGCCCGCACCACGTCCGCGCCCACACGCTCGCCCACCAGCGCCGAGATGGCGTCAATGATGATGGACTTGCCAGCGCCCGTCTCGCCTGTAAAGACGTTGAAGCCGGGGCCAAGCGCCAGACTCAGCCGCTCGATGATCGCAAAGTTGGAGATCGTCAACTCGGTCAGCATCTAGAGATCTTCCCGGAGCTTGGCGGTAAGCACACGATAGAAATGTGTCGGCGAGCGACGGCGCAGGAAGCTCGTCGTATGTTCGCCGTTGGTGATGCGGACCTGATCGCCAGAGTTGAGCGCATGGTTAATCTGCCCATCAGCGGAGAGCAGCGCATTGTCAGAGCCATCCTGTAGCTCCAGTGAGATGACAGCGTTCGGCTCTAGAATCAGCGAGCGATCCGCTACGAGGTGTGGCGCGATCGGCGTGAGCACGTTGCTGCGCACCTGTGGATGGAGGATAGGGCCGCCCGCCGCGAGATTGTAGGCGGTCGAGCCTGTCGCGGTCGATACGATGACGCCATCGGCGACGGTCGTATTATATTCGAAACCGTCCACCCAGATTTTGACACGGATGACATGTGGCTCGGCGCCGCGCGCGACGACAATATCGTTCAGCGCCATGTAGAAATGCGCGGGATGATCTGGATGGTCCGAGTGAGCGCCACCATGGGCGTGAAGTTCCGCCTGTAGCATCGAGCGCACATCTACCCAATAGTCGCCATCCAGATAGAGCGGTAACTTCTCGTCCACATCATCAGGCTCCAGCTCCGTCAGGAAACCGACACGCCCGAAGTTGACGCCAAGAATCGGTATCCGCTTGGGCGCGCAGACACGCGCCGCGGAGATGATGCTGCCGTCGCCGCCTAGTACCACCACCAGGTCTGTGTGAGCGAGCCGCCCATCAGATGTGTCTGAAGCGCGGCCTGGCAGACGCCAGACTTCACGCCCGGACGCCTCGATCACGCTGACCAGCCGCTCGGACATCGTGACGGCGCCCTCGTTGTGCGTTTTGTAGAAGATACCGACGGTGCGAATTGGCGCGTGGCCGTTCGCGCTCATGCGCTCACCCTAGTCCTCGATGCAGGCCTGTTCCATACGCAACCGCGTATACAGGCGGGTTCTCCCCATGCCATGTCATGGTATGCGCGACGCGGCGGCATGTCAAACCGCGCTAGCGCAGCGTGGACGCCTGATCGAAACGACTGAGGCTAAAGCGCTCCAGCGGAAACGCAGGCGCCTCGTCGAGCGCAAGCGCCGCGAGCAGCTCCCCTATGAGAACGCCGAACTTGAAGCCGTGGCCCGAGAAGCCCGAGCCGACGATAATCGACGGCGCCCCCGGCAGGTGATCGAGGATGAAATCCTCATCTGGCGTCAAGTCATACATGCAGCGATCGACCAGCGCAAGCTTCAGTTCCGCCGCCATCGGGATGACCCGTCGCATGAAGTCACGCACGCGATCGACTTCCGCCGAATCGGACGGATATCCAGTCTCGGGATTCACAGTTGGCCCGACGATGTGCGACGCGACCTTGAGCCAGCCTGGCCCCTGCAATGGGAGTCCATAGTACTCCATGCCAGCCAGAAAGACCGGGAACCCGCCCACGCCAAACGCTGCGGGGTCAGCCCCCGCGAAGTAGTTGACCTGCTGGCGCGTCGCCCGTACAGGCGCACGCCACATACCCGCCAATAGATCTGGCGCCCAGGGACCTGCCGTCACGACGACGCGATCGGCCTCTAGCGTCTCGCCATCCGCCATACGCACCCGCGCTCGGCCGCCCAATGGTTCCACTCGCGTCACCTGCGCGCCCTCACGCGTCTGGCCGCCGCGCGCCGCCAGTCGATCTCGAAGCGCCGCCAGGCACTCCGAGGCATGCAACATGCCACCGCTCGAATTCCAGGTAATCGCGCTGTAGTCCTGCGGCTGGAACTGCGGGAAGCGCTGGCCGCACTCCTGCGGCGTAAGGCGCACGATGGGCAGCCCCTCGCTCAGCATCACATCGTAGCCCGCCAGCGTCTCGCCATCATCCTCCTGGCCGAGCGTAAGCACACCTGTCTCCGTATAGAGGCGCCTGCCCGTCTCGCGCGCCAACTCATCCCACAGTGTCAGGCTGCGCGCGACCATGCGCGTGTAGATCGCGTTCGGTCCGTATTCGTGGCGGATGGCGCGCGTCAGGCCGTGCGATGACGCCCAGTCGTGCCCGACGGTGTGGCGCTCCAGCACGGTGACCGTTGCGCCGCGACCCGCGAGCGCACAGGCGGTCGCCATGCCCATGACGCCGCCGCCTACAACGAGAACGCTCGATGCCTTCATGTCTCGCCTCACTCTCCTTGCTCGCGTAGCGCGCCACTGGGATGCTCATAGACGACAAAGCGTGGCGCGTGAAAGTCGCTCGGAACGACCCACGCGGGCGTGGCGCGCTCGTCCGCGAGCGTCACCCGTCGCCCGATGTGCGTGTGTCCGCTCACGACGGCGCGCAGCTTGCCCAACCGGCGTACGCGCTCACCCAGGGTCAGGTTGCCGAAGAAAGCATTGCCATAGCCCCAGTTCGGGATCTCCGTCCGATTGACGATCTGCTCGCGGAAGATCGGCACATGGGTGATGAGCAGCAGGTCCGTCACCTTCGGGTCGGCATCCAGCGCGGCGGCACGATCCATCAGCGCATCACCGCAGCGCGTGGCGAAGTCGATGTCTGACCAGGGCCAGTCGAGGTAGCGCGCATCGGGATGCAGACGCCGCTTCAGGTCCATCCAGTAGTTCTCCGTCTGCGGTGGAATCGAAGGATCCGCTCCCGTGTAGTCGTACCAGGCGATCGAACCCGCTACCGCCAGCCCGTCACGCCGCCAGCTCGCCTCCTCCAACCAGAGCGCGCCCGCCCGTCTCACAGCCTCCGGGATGCCGCGCTCCCACAGGATTGCGCTGTGGTCGTCGCCGTGCATCCAGACATCGTGATTGCCCGCCAACGCCGCCAGGTCTCCCGGTATGCCCTTGAACATCGCGAGGCAGGCGTTGATGTCACCTAACCGCTTGCCGATGTCACCCGCGATAACCGTCAGGTCCGGCTGTTCCTCTGCGATCATGGGAATGAGCGGCTCGATCTCCTCAGCGGTGGTGATGCCCAGGTGCAGGTCGCTGGTAATGACGACTCTGGTCATGCGCCTCTCCTCTCGCACTCTCCCGCGCTTCGCTGCTCGCCCGGCGCGCCAGGCTGCGCACTCGTCCTCTCCATTGTAGCAGCGTGAATGGCAGTGTTGCGGCATCGCGTTGCGGCATCGCGTTGCGGCGGTTGACCCGTTGGCGCGCCTTGAAGCATACTGACAGGTGGGAGCGCGCCCAACTTTCGTCTGGCGCATGGCTCCGCTCGATGCCAAGCACATACCTGCTCTCAGCGCGAGGAGGCGCTGCCTGCATGCTCAACGACGAAGCGACGAACGCGGCGAGTCAGCCGCCTGCTTACCACTATTTGACCGTCGAGCGGCGCGGACTGGCCGCATGGGTCACGCTCAACCGGCCTGAGGTACACAACGCATTCAACGAAGCCCTGATCGCCGAGCTGCGCGACGCCTTCACACGTCTGAGCGAGGCCGACGATATCCGCGCGGTCGTTTTGCAGGGAGCGGGGCGCAGCTTTTGCGCGGGCGCCGACCTCAACTGGATGCGCGCCAGCCTGGAATTCACGCACGAGCAGAACGTCGCCGACGCGCTCCGCATGGCCGACATGTTCCGCGCGATTGACAACTGCCGCCATCCCGTCATCGGGCGCATTCACGGCGCGGCTCTAGGGGGCGGCGCGGGACTCACCGCCGTCTGTGACATCGCTATCGCCAGCGACGACTGCCGCTTCGGGTTTACTGAGGCGCGGCTAGGCATCGCTCCCGCCGTCATCTCCCCATTCGCCACACGCAAGATCGGCGTGAGCCATGCGCGCGCGCTCTTTACAACAGCCGAGCGCTTCGGCGCTGACCGCGCGCTGGCGATTGGCCTCGTCCATCAGGTCGCGCCGCTGGAAGAGCTAGAGAACGCTGTCCAGGCGACGCTGCGCCATATTGGACTGAGTGGCCCCGCTGGCGTGCGCGCGGCCAAGCGTGTTGCGATGACCGTGCAGAGCCTGCCTGACGCGCAAGCGCGTGAGCTTACCGCGCAGACTATCGCGGGGCTTCGCGTTAGCGAAGAAGGGCAGGAGGGCATCCGCGCCTTTCTCGAAAAGCGCACGGCGAGCTGGGCGCAGACCGATGAGTGAGCAGCATGATTCTCGGTCGCCCTTCAAGACGATCCTCGTCGCAAATCGTGGCGAAATAGCTGTCCGCGTGATGGCGGGCTGCCAGCAGATGGGCATCCATACGG
>DASQSS010000218.1:0-33139 GCA_035642255.1 Ktedonobacterales bacterium
TCATTCGGCGCGGGTCCGCTGCGCATCTTCTGGTCGGCGCGGCTGCCGGGGGCGCTGCCGTCGCTCTTTTCAGGCATCCGCATCGCCATCGCTTACAGCGTCATCGGCGCGATCATCGCGGAATACGTCGGCGCTCAGGCAGGCCTGGGCTTCTACATGACACTCAAGCAGCATTCATTCTCCACGGCTGGCGTGCTCGCGACCTTCGTGGTCTCGGCGCTGCTCAGCTTCGCGCTCTTCGCGCTCGTCGCGCTCGTCGAGCGGGCGGCGTTGCCCTGGTATTACACGCAGGGTCGCGCCAGCGGTGTGTGATGAGCGCGGCAGCGTTATCTTTCCACCTTCATCCATCAAAGGAGATCATCCCATGTCCTCTAGGTTCGTGAGAATGAGCGCGAGGCCACGCGGTCTGGCGCTCGCCCTGGTAAGCCTACTGGGGCTACTGCCGCTGCTGGCGGCGTGCGCTCCGTCTGGCGGCGCATCGTCGTCGAGCGGCGGCTCGCTCACGCCCGTCAGCCTCGCGCTCGACTGGACGCCGAACACCAATCACACGGGCGTCTACGCGGCGCTGGCGCAGGGCTATTACAAGCAGCAGGGCATCAACCTGACGCTCACGCCGTACTCCAGCCAGGTCGCGCCGGAGCAGCTCGTGACGACTGGCAAAGCCGACTTCGCCATCAGCTTCCCGGAGTCCATCACGACGCTGAGGGCGCAGGGACAGCCGCTCGTCTCGGTCGCGGCGGTCATCCAGAGCAACACGTCAGCGCTGATCTCGCTCAAGAGCAGCGGGCTGGACACGGTAGCCAGCCTCGCGGGCAAGCGCTACGCGGGCTTCGGCGCGCCGTACGAGCAGCCGGTCGTCTCGCAGGTGTTGAGCTGTGGCGGCGCCAGCAACCCGACGTTCCAGAACATCACGACCTCGCTCGATCCGGTCGAGGCGCTGAAGAGCAAGCAGTTCGATTTCGCCTGGGTCTATGAGGGCTGGGAGGTCATCCAGGCGCAGCGAGAGGGCTTGCAGGTCAATGTCTTCCCGCTGGTGGATTTCTGCATGCCCGACTACTCCTCGCCCGTGATCGTGACGAGCCAGAGCATGATCCAGCAGCATCCGGACGTCATCAAGCGCTTCCTGGCGGCCACCTCAGAGGGCTACACCTACGCCATCCAGCATCCGAAGGCGGCGGCGGACATGCTCATCAAAGGCGCCCCCAAGGGAACCTTCGACGACACCGGCCTGGTCTATGCCAGCCAGAACTACCTCAGCCCGCGCTACGCCGCTGGCGCGACCTGCTGGGGTGTGCAGACGCTCGCCAAGTGGACGAACTACCCACGCTTCATGTATGACCATCAGGCCATCCAGGACGTGAATGGCAATCCTATCACCACGCCACCCAACTACGCGGCGGCCTTCACCAACACCTTCCTGCCGCCCTGTAAATAGCGACGCGACGCATGACTGATAGCGCATGATTGATGAAGAGTGAGCTGACGCAGCCATCGCGTCAGCTCACTCTGCATATGCCGTATATGCCGCATCTGTTAGCTAGCAACAGGCTTGACTTCGCCGACGCCGTCAGGTACACCTATAGCGAGCGCGCAGTAATTGAGGATGTCATCATGCCCTCTCCGCGCGCCACGCTTATCCTCTCGCCGACAAGAGCGGCGCCCCCGCGTTCTCGCAGCCTTGCAGCCTTAACGAATCTGACTGTGGCGGTGAACCAGCGATAATGATGTGTTCGCTGGTTGTGACGTCCGCGCGCTCACATTGAGCGTGCGCGACACTCGATGGAGAGCGCCCCGATGCTTCTGAACTATGCCTACCGAGCTCACCACACCTCTGGCAGACGTCTGTTCGCGCTCATTGCGCTCGCGCTCGCGCTTGCGCTGGTCCTGAGCGTCTTCCTCGTGCCTTCCGTCGCGCATGCCGCACGTCCCAAGACCTCCTCGACGGTTGGCCCCAAGTCGTACTATCTGGCGCTGGGCGATTCGCTTGCGTTTGGCTACCAGCCAAATCTCGACTGGTCGCACAGCTATCCAACTCAGTGGTACAACAACGACCTGTCGGCCAAGCATGTGAAGAGCTACACCAACTACGGCTGCAACGGCGAGACCAGCGCCACCTTCGTCAACGGCGGCTGCCCGTACGCCTACGCGCTGCACAACTACTACGTTGGCGCGCAGCTGAACGCGGCGGTCAGCTTCATCAAGGGGCATCCCGGCGCAGTCAGCCCTGTCTCGCTCGACATCGGCGCGAACGATCTGCTGCCCGACATCAATGCGTCGACCTGCGCGATCAGCAGCACATGGTCGACTGACCTCGCCAACCTCGACAGCCGCCTGACCGGCACGATCCTGCCGCAGCTCACGGCCGCGTTGACGGTGAATGGCTCGCGCTCTGGCGACCTGATCATGATGAACTACTACGACCCGTACCAGAATATCTGCCCTAGCTCGCTGAGCTATGTCGAGACGCTCAACCAGCACCTGGCCGCCGATGCGGCGCAGTTCAATGTCCCTGTCTCAGACGTCTTCACGGCGTTTGGCGGGGCGACAACCCCCAATCCCAACATCTGCGCGGATACATGGATGTGCAGCTCGTCCCAGAACATCCATGCGACGACAACCGGCTACGGCGTCATCGCCAACACCTTCAAGGCGACGGTCGGCTACTAGACGCCTCGGCGCACTGATACACGGGACCTGCTCTGGTTCGCGCGGCGTCGCGAGCTGGAAGCAGGTCCCGTGGTGTGTGCTGCCGTACGTATGGCAGCGCCGATCAGCGTAACGCTATCTCGTGGGCCAGCGGGGATCGTCGCGAATGAGCGCGTACTGGAGCTCATCCGCGAGCGTCCCGTCCTTCGCGCGCGTCTCGTTGCGTAGACGCGCCTCGCGCACAAAGCCTAGCCGCTCCGCGACGGCTGCGCTGCGCATGTTGCGGGCATCGCAGCGCAGGGCGACTTTCTCAGCGGCAAGCTCAGTGAACACGTAGTCGGTGACGAGCCGCACCGCTTCGCTCATGTAGCCGTGCCCTTCGGCGCCGTCGCGCAGCCAATAGCCAAGCGCGAAGAAGCGGCGCCCCCACTCAATGGAGTGTAGGTCCACACCTCCCAGATAGACACCCGTGTCACCGTCGCGGATCGCGTACCCCAGCATCTTGCGCTCCAGCCAGCGGGCCTCGCAAATGAGCAGCCAGTCGCGCGTCGCCTCGATGGATTGCAGCCGATCTGGGAAGCCCAGCCAGGGAGCGAGCCGCTCGCGCGCGGCTTGCAGCGCGGCGAAGAGATCTGGGGCGTCGCTGGCGCGGTGGCGACGCAGGATGACGCGCGGCCCACGCAGCTCCTCAGAGACGGGAGTCAGCGTCGGAAAGAATTGGTGAGCCACAGGGCTCGCATCGGCGTCATCGTTGATCGCATCGGTCGCGTCACCCACGGCAGCTCCACCTTTCGTGGTCAGCGTCATCCTCAGCGTCACAGTATACGCCTGAAATGCCCGGTGACCACACGGCGTATCAGCTCTCGTCCTGGGTGATGGCGTCAGTCACATGCCCACGCGGGACGTTGAGACCCTTTCGGTTACGTCGCGACGGATGACTTCCTCCAGCCGGGTATAGGGCATGGAGGGATAGCGGCGCCGCATCTCGGTCGGGTCGAACGACATGTCTTTGGTGTCCATGACGATTCCGGCCTGAATCTGCCGCGCCAGCGTCGCGTTGACGGGTCGCATGGCCACAGCCATCAGGCGCATCATTGGCAGTGGCACGGCGCTGACCGTGCCACGAACCTGCCTCACGCGCATGATCGCCTCGGCCATCTGGCGCATGCTCAGGTTCTCAGGGCCGCCGACCTCGATCCCCTCGCCGCGCATGGCGGGTTCCTGAACGGCGCCTGCGACATAGTGGGCGACATCGTGCGCCGAGACAAAATTGATGGGGTTGGCGCCGCTCCCAAAGATGCGCGTCTTCCCCGTTTTGAGGAGCGGCTCCCCAATCAGGCTGGCCCACGTCTCCATGTATGCGGTCGGGCGGATGATCGTCCAGGCGAGCCCACTCGCCCGCACTGCTTGTTCTGCGGCGTACTTCATGCGGAACAGCTCGATGGGATGGTCCGCAGCGGCGCCGTGGATCGAGAGCAGGACGAAATGCTCGACGCCAGCTCGGCACGCGGCTGCGATGAGAGCTTTATTCCCCTGTAGATCGACCGTCCGGGGATTCGCGTCACCAGTGCCGCTGAACCCGTGGATCGCGGAGATGACCACACGCGTCCCGGTCATCGCCCGCTCCAGCGCGTCCCGATCGTTCACGGCGCCGACGACCGTCTCGACGTGGTCGCCGCTCAAATGCTGGGCGCGCCTGGGGTCGCGCGTCAACACGCGCACAGAAAGTCCTCGCGCTGACAGGAGGCGCACGACCTGGGTTCCGAGCAGCCCTGTCCCTCCGGCGATGAGAATCATGGGTGATTACTCCGTTCCAGTTGCTCGATCCCAGGCTCTCCCTCACGCACTGGCTCCATGTACAGTCGTACCCACGTCGTCATTCCGTGCTCGATTCCGTGAATAGTGACGCCGCGATTGAGGAAGAGCCCTCCCGATGCGAGTGTTCCAGTCCACTCCCACTCTGCCCAGATGGTATCGCCGTTCGTCGCGGTGCGCAGCAGCTCCGCGCGAATGTCTGGAACCGCATGGAAGATGCGCGCCCAGTTTTCGCGCATCTTCTCGCGCCCACCGAAGGCACGGTCGGGATGGACTGGAAACATGCTCTGATAGTCAGGGGCAAAGCATGCTGCCAACTCATCCAGGTCGTGGTGGTTTGTCGCCTGCCGGATGCGTTCCATAGCCTCGATCAGGCTGGAATCTGATGACACGTCCATCGTACGTCTCCTGTTTCTCCGGTTCATTTCTGACCCTTCGGTCGTCACAAGGATGTGAGCTTGCGCGTCGCCGGCGATGTATGATACTATACTAGTATATTGAATATTAGTCAATAGTAGTCAATTATCAGGACTGTGAACCATGACAGATGTGCCGCAGAATCGGCGCTACCACTCACCGCAACGCCAGCGGCAGGCGGAGTTGACACGGCGCAACGTGCTGGACGCCGCTCGCCGTCTGTTCGCCACCCGGGGATATGCCGCTACGACACTTCCCGCTATCGCTCGCGAGGCAGATGTGTCCCCCGCGACAGTCACAGCCGTCTTCGGAACAAAGGCGCGGCTGCTCGATGATCTCGTGCATCTGGTTGTGCGAGGAGACACGGACACGCCCTCACTCACCGAGCGGCCGTGGTGGCAGGCGATGCTGTCCGAGCCTGATCCTCGGCGGAAGTTGATCCTATTTGCCTCTAACGGCCGCCACATTCATGAGCGCTCGGCGGATATCGCCGCGATCATGCAGGGAGCCGCCGCCGCCGATCCAGAGATCGCCGCCAAGCTCCGCCGACTCGCCGACGGTCGCCGCGCCGATGCATGCACGGTCGCGCAATCACTTGCCGAGCAAAAGACCCTGGCGGCCGGCATGACCGTTGAAAAGGCCGCAGATCTCATGTGGGCGCTGGGCTCACATGATCTGTATCGCATGCTGGTGATCGAGCAGGGCTGGACGCCCGAGGACTACGAGCGCTGGCTGGCCGAATCGCTCACTCACTCACTGGTGGACCAGCGCGCTCCCAGTCGGTGACACGCGGCGGACGCGCTGGTTTGGCCTGTCGTCCTTGCCTGTGGGGCGGCATAGGACAGCATTGCCTTGTGTGAGACAATATAGATCAGCAGCGCATTGCGTGACCACACGAGAGCCTACCGCGACAGCCAGCGCTGCTCGCTAGGATGGGCTGCGTATGGACCTGACACTCCATGCCGCGCGCTTCCCGGTGTCGCTCGAAAAGTGGTATATCGATACACTGCTCGACGACGGTTCTGTTCTGCTCGTCTACCTCGGCGCGCTCACGATCAGCGGCGTGCGCCTTGCCCGCGCTACGGCGGAACTCTATGCGCGTGATGGCCTGGTGACGCACGGCAGCGTGACCGTTCGACATATCACCGGTGGCGAAAACGCCCTGCGCTTCGGTCCGTTCAGCCTCGCGGGCGACTGTCTGACCTTTCGCACGGCAGGTCTATCTGGCGACCTGGTCTATCATCCACGGTGGGCGCCCTGCTCACTCCTTGAGCCGTTTCTTGCGCAGGGATCGCGGACACTGCACTGGTCTGTTGAGATTCCGGACGCCGATGTCTCTGGAATTCTGCGCTGGCCAGGCGGTGAACGGACGATCGCGGGCAGAGGCTATCGTGATCGGGTCTGGTTCGATCTGCCGCCCTGGCGCTTCCCCATACGAGAGTTGATCTGGGGGCGCGCGGCGGCTGGAGACCATGCGGCGACATGGGTACGAGCGGCGACCAGCAAGGGTATCGTCTCAGCGGCCTGGCTCGATGGCCAACACGCGCAGCCCGACGCCTTGAGCGGGCTCCCTCCTGGGGTATCGCTTGGCCCTTCGCACTCATTCCTCGATGCGGACGTGGCCAGACTGGAGAACCTACGACTGGGCGCGCTCGGCGGGCCGCTACGGCGTCTCAGCGGCGATCCCCATGAGACCAAGTGGCAGGCCCCATGCGTCATCATGGGAGCGCACGGCGTTGCGGCGCATGAGGTGGTCAGATGGCGGACGTAGTGGCGCTGAAGCCGTATAAGCGGTATAGCACCGTTGCGCTGTATGTCGTCGCATTCTGGGTGGCGCTGCCACTTGCCCTCGTGATGGCTGGCAGGGGGCTGGATGCGGCGCTCCACCTTGCTCTGGCGCCCTCGGCATGGGGATGGGCGCTGCTGATCGGTGGCCTGGCGTTTGTGGCATGGGCTGCGCTCTGGCTGCGCATTCGAGGAGATGGCTTGCCGGTCAGCGCTCTGCCTCCACCGCGCCTCGTCGTCAGCGGCCCATACGGACTCGTGCGACACCCGATGTATCTCGGCTACAATGTCGCGCTGATCGGGCTGGCGCTCATCCTCGGGTCACCGGGGCTGCTGATTCTCGGTGGCCCTGTGTTCCTGCTGGGCTGGGTCATCTATGCGCTGATCGAGGAGCGCAGCCTGCGCCGACGCTTTGGCGCTGAGTATCGGGCGTACCAGGTTGAGGTGGCCATCTGGCCGCGACTGCCGCTCTATCGCATCATCCAGATCCTCGTTGCGGCGCGTGCGCTGCCAGTGACGGTCGAAGGTCGGGCCAATCTGCCGCGCGGACCCTATGTCATTGTCGCGAACCACGCCTGCTACATGGACCCGGCCTTTCTCAGCCGCCTCACCTGGCGCCCCATCCGCTTTCTAGCGACCGCCGAGGCGTTCCGGCCGCGCCTCTTTGGCTGGGCATTGCGGCGCTCCGGAGCGATTCCGCTGCGGCGCTACCGCGTCGATTCCGTAGCCTGCCGCGCTATGCTGCACCGCCTGGCGTACGGCGAGATCGTTGGCCTCTTCGTCGAGGGCGAGCGCTCACCGCTGGGTGTGTACGAGGGTGCGATGCCGCGAGCGGCTGGCATTATCGCGCGGCTCGGCGTTCCCGTCATCCCAGTCGGCATCAATGGCGATTACGACGCGGGTCCGCGTTGGTCTGACACACTTCGTCGCCGGCCCGTCACCTTGCGAGTTGGGCCGCCTATTGACTTCACGGGGAAGGATCCAAGGCAGGCGCTCGATGTGGCGATCTCTGCGCTGCTCGACACGGATGGCCCGCGCGTCCACCTGAAGGGGCTGCCCCGCGCGAAGCTCAGCCGTGTGCTGTGGGCGTGCCCGCGCTGTCTGGACGAGCCACAATGGGATGCGGCGGCGCTGCGCTGCGGAGCGTGTGGCGCACGCTTCACTCCCACGCCGGATGGCCTGTTCGCCGATGCGGACGGGCGCACGCAGACGCTAGCGACGCTGGGCGAGCGACTCGTCGCTGTGGCGCACTCCGTTCCGGAGATCACATGCGATGCGCAGGGCGCCTACGAGCGCAAGCCTGTCGGCCCAATTCGACCGCTGGAGCCGATTGGAGCTGGCTCGCTCCACCTCTCGCGTGAAGCGCTGACCTTCACCCCGCACGCGCCGTCCGCGTGCGCCCCCGTGAGCATCCCTATGTGGCGGATTCGCTCGGTGACGACAGAGCGGGCTGATACCCTACAGGTCGCCACGGCAACGTCGGTCTGGCAGTTCCAGCCCAGCGGCGCGTCAGCCTTCCGTCTCTACCAGATCGTCATGGCGTGGGCGAGTCCACGCCTGGAGCGACCTCTGCCCGGCTCCAGTTGAGAGCTGATCGTGCCCTCGCCGCGCGCATGAGACGAGACGCGCCCGCTTGGCGTAGTATGGGTATGCTGTGACTGCGCCACCTGGCGCTGCAGTGGATGCGAGGCGACGAACGTGTCGCGGGGGGAGGAAGTGGTATGCCTTCGATTCCGACGCAGGAGACGGTGCTGCTCGATCTGATCGCGCTGATTATCGTCGGCTACCTCGCCTTTCGCCAGTTCCGCGAGAAGCAGACGCGTGTTGGACGGCTCTGGGTCTTGCCCGCGCTCGCTCTGCTTTTCAGCTATACCAGCATCCAGCACGACCTGTTCGATACCGCGTGGAGTCCCGCCATCATCGCCGTGGGCTTCGTCGTCGGGCTGGCGGTGGGCGGCGGGCGCGGAGCCGCGACGAAGCTGGCGGTGGACCCGAGCGCAGGGGTCATCCGTGTGAAGGGAACGCCGGTGAGTGTCGCGCTGTGGCTGGCGCTGCTGGCCGTCAAAGGTATCGCCGACGTCGCGCTTGCCAGCCTGGGCAAGGAAAACACGACAGCGGGCGTGGCAACGGGCCTGATCACCGCGACGCTGCTTTCCTTCTCACTCGGCGCGATCATCGCCACTCGCGTCTACTTCTACTGGCGCTACTCGCTCGCCGCCGTGGACCAGTAGCGCCATCCGGGCCCCGCTCCGCTCAACAGGGGACAGACAGCGCGGAGCGGGCATTGTATGCCCGTTGGTCAGGCGACATTCACGTATTTGAGGTGTGTGTCGGATTCAAATGCTCCGACCCCCCAGAGCCGCAAGCCCGAGGATGTCATGTCGGTCTGCCAGCCTTGCACACCTCCAGCGGCGAGCGGCTGCCATGCCGGCGAGGAATCGCTAGGCTGAATGCGGAAGATGCCCGCGTCGTCGGGTTGGCTTTCCGCCGCATGTTGCGCCGTCGCGAAGACAGAGCCGTCCGCCGCGAGCGCGATGGTCGACGCGCCGCCGCCGAGCACGTAGCCATGCTCCAGGCCCTGCATGTCGGGTAGACGGGTCCAGGTCGCGCCGCTGTCGGCGCTCCACCAGATCGCCGCGTCGTAGAGTGGCGACTGCGCCTGAGACGATACATCGGTGGTCGTCACGGACAGCGCATAGCTTCCATGGCCATCAGAGCGCGGCGTCGCGTAGAGGGTGGCTCCGGGCAGTGTCGCCTGGCTCCAGGTCGCGCCGCCATCGAGCGAGCGCCAGAAGACGGGCGGGCTGGGCGGCTGGCCCGAGAGCGGCGCTTCCAGCGGGCGCATGGCGGCGTGGGCGCTATTCGCGGAGGGCCGGATGGGCGCGGCCATACCGCTGGGACCCAGGCTCTTCTGGCCGGAAATGTAGATCGCGGAGCCAAGCACAGTGAACGTGGAGATCGTGTACCCCTGATTCGCGACCGACTGCGCGAACGGGCTCCAGGTGTAGCCGCCATCACTGCTGGCGAAGAGGTAGTCTTGCAGAGAGCCCTCCTCGTCAATGGATACCTGCCCGATCAGTTGGGAGCCGACGACGGCAAGGTCTGCCCAAGAGAGCCGAAAGCCTGTGCCGGTGACGCGGCCCAGCTTATGCCAGGTCGCCCCACCGTCGCGACTACGCCACAGGTCTACCCCATCGGGTATGCCGTTGGTCTGGGCCGCGCTTGGCGACTGGGCGAACACATCATAGGCGTCCTGCGCGTCAATCGAGATGCGCTCGCATCCTGTGAACGGCGCGGCGCGCAGCGGATTCCAGCTCTGCCCACCGTCGTTTGTGGTATAGAGGGAGGCCGAGGATGTAGCGCAGAGGTAGCCGAACGCGCCGTCGGATGGCGCGAAGGCATAGGCGACCGGGCCAGCGGCTTCAGCCTGCGACAACCCTGGCGCATTATGCCATGTCGCGGGCAACAGATAGGGCAGCGAAGCCTGCCCAGGAGGCGCTGGGGTCGCGCCCAGACCGCGCGTGGAGATCGTAGCGGTGGGCCGCGCCTTGGGTGTCGCAGTCGGCGCTCCCTGCGCGCCCACCCGCCCACCACAGGCCGCCAGCGCAAGGCAGAGCAGGCTCAGAAGGCCGATCAGCGCGCCAAACTTCCCGCCAGCGATCCGGTTCAGTGAGCGTCCTCGATCACCTGGCATATCGTCTCCTTGCTATCCGTTGAGCGTCGCGGCTTCCTCATCATTCGCCTCGGTCCATCTTACGGTTGAGCGAAGCGCTTGAGCTGTGAGCTTGCTCTCATTATCTCAGAGGGACGCAATAGGCGGCGCATGCTCATGGTCCACAACAAACAGAAAACAGAAGACGCTCGCTACGCACGTGCGTGTAGCGAGCGTCTTCTGTTTCTATGTGGTCATGCGTCGCGGGCTGGCGCCTAGCTCGCCTTGCCCATGCGCACGCGCCAGACCTCTGGCCCCTGCTCGATGTACTCCCAGAGCAGTTCACCCGGATATTCAGCCACGAGCTGGTAGCGCAGCGGCTTGGGGTCGTGATCGTTGATGATCGTGAAGCTGCCGCCAACAGGCAGGGCCTCGAAGCGCTCGAAGATAACCGTGTGGCGGCGCGCCGGCGGCAGCGTCCGCACGTCGAGCGGCTCGTCGCTGGCGGGCGCCGCGGTCTCGGCCTCTTCATGCAGCGCCGCGAGCAGCGCCTGCTGGTCGCCGGCGTTGACGGCTTCCTCGATCAGTGGCAGATAGACACGCTCCTCCTTGGCCAGATGGACGCTGAACAAGCCCTGGAGCTGAATCAGCTCGCGCTGGAGCCGCTGGCTGAGCGAGGCGCGGTCACTCGCGTTTGATGAGCGCAGCGCTTGCGCGATTTCAGTGATGCGGCGCGCATGCTCGCCAATGTATTCGTGATCGATGCTCATCGTCGCGGTAGGCTTGCCGCGGTCACGGATGATCGGGTCGAGCGCGGGATAGAGCGTCCGCTCCTCGCCCTGCGCGTGGGGCAACAGCTCTCCGCTGAGGAAGCTGGTGACCCCATCGAGCAGGGTTGAGAGTGACGCTGTGTCGAGGTCCGCGACGCCGCGCTCGACATCGGCGGTATAGCCATCCAGCGTGGCGGCGAGCGAGCTGTGGTGCGCGCGAATGGCTGCGGTAAGTTGGTGAGATGCTATTGCGCTCATAGGAAAGCGCTCCTTTCCGGCCTCGGGTAGAGGCCCACTTGCATACTTCAGGCGCTCAAGACGCTGGCGCGGGCCCGCGGGCCGCTTGCCCGACTCCGCAGTCGCATTGCTCGCGTCGTCAGGCCATCGAACGTCACTGGTAGTATGGAGCGCGGTGTAGATGCATGACAGCGACTTTTGTCATAGTGTGACCATTTTGCGCCATCATGAGGAGACGCGGTTCAGTGTGTGAGAATGCGGCGCCGTGTTCACCACTCGAAGAGGCGCGTGAGCGCGGCACGGCTGTGGCGCACGACAAGCGGGCTGCCATGCCATGTGGGCGAACGAAAACGCTCTGACTACTCAAGCAGTTTGACGGTGGTGAAGATACACCGCAATAGCGTCTTGTATGCCTTTGTAGTAGCCATACAAATGATGAAGCTGATAGCGAATCTGATCGATACGTTGTAGATCGGCGGCGGCTCGCTGCCGCTGCGCCATCAAATCGCTCTCGTGGCGCTCTATCATGGCGCGCAAACGCTGCGCCCCTTCTTGATAACCCGCCAGTTCCTGATCATTGGTAATTGGGGGTTGCGTTGTCTTCATAACGCCTCCTACCACACGAGCAGAACTACACCTTTGGAGTTGAGATTACGGGCCGTCGAAAAGAACGCCATCCATCCTTGAAAATCAGCCGCATCATGCGCGAACTGGATGTCTAACAGGGTCATATTTATTCCCTGAGCGGCATAACGTAGTTCACCCGCAAGCTGATAAATCCCCGGTGTCAACACGGCCATGTCAACGTCGGCTGGGTCCGGCTTGCTCGTAACATAGCTGCCATCTAGAGCGATCTCATCCGCCAGATTCAATTGCTTGACGGTCGCTACACAGTACGAGAGAGCGCTATTGAGTGCTTGACGTTCAGGTGCTACCGCTGGAAATCTGGCGAACACCTCGCTCAGTGACGCCTGATGTACGCCCGGAGGTAGTGAGCCATCGGCGCGCAGCGCAGGAAGCGGCATACGACTCCTTTCCTCCCAATTCCGCCGCATTTTAGCATATCCGCACGTCATCAGCGCTGGCGCTTGCTCGTCGTGCATCCTACCACTCGAAGAGGCGCGTGAGCGCGGCGCGGCTGTGGCGCACGACAAGCGGGCTGCCGTGTGGGCAGATGGCGGGCGCGGAAACGGCGCGCAGGTCGACGAGGAGCTGGCGTTGCTCGGCGGCGCTGAGCGGCTGGCCGCGACGGACGGCAGAACGACAGGCAAGGGCGATGCAGACGTGGTCGAGCCAGTCCTCGCCCTCTTCAGCTGCGTCTTGCGCCAGCTCCTGCGCGAAGCCTGCTACGCTCTGCGCCGCGCCCTGCGCATGTGGCAGCGATCGCGCCAGAAACGCTGAGCCGCCGAAGGGCTGTAGCTCCAGCCCAAGCTCCGCTAGCTCATCCAGACGCGCAGTGAGTGTCTGCGCCTGCCCTCGCGTCAGCTCGATTAGCAGCGGCTCCAGAAGCGACTGACCTGGCGAGGCGCTCTTTGCCGCGTCTGGATGTGTGGGACGGTGGGAGAGCAGACGCTCGTAGAGGATGCGCTCGTGCGCGCGGTGCTGGTCTACGAGATAGAGGTGGCCCTCCGCCGACTGCGCCACGATCAGCGCGCCGTCGAACTGGGCCAGTGGCTCCAGCTCCGGCAGTGGCGCAGCGGGCGTATCGGCGTCCCAGCGAAGCGCCTCCAGCCGCGACGCGTAGCCCGCCGGCTGTTCGCGTAGCCGCAGACCGCGCCGTCGTCGCGTCGCCGGGAACGTCAATCGCAGCGGCAGCGCGCCGCTCGCGCCGCTCGCCAGCGAGCGCCCGCCTGCTCCGGCAAGCTCGACGGGGGCCGCGCCCAGCGCCTCGTGCGTGAGCGTGCGCAGCGCCACAGCGATCGCCACCTCGTCGCGCAATAGCGCTTCCAGCTTGGCGGGATGGATGTTCGCGTCGATGCGGTCAGGAGCGACGCTGACCCGCGCGACCAGCAGCGGATGGCGCCCCTTGCGTAGCGCTGGACGATAGCCCGCCTCCAGCGCCGCATGCAGCGCACGATTGGCGAGCGGACGGCCATTCACGCTCAGATAGACGTGTTCGCGTGTGGGGAAGTGGAAGGGACGCGCGGCGACCGCTCCGCTGATGGTCACATCGGGCAAGCCATCGAGGTGTGGCGCGCTCAACGGCAGCAGTGAGCGCGCGACGTCAGCGCCGAAGATGGCAGCGACCGCGCCCGCCAGGTCCGCGCCAGGTGTTTGCAGCAGCAGCGCGCCATCGCTAATGAGTGTGACGCGCACGGCAGGATGCGCGAGCGCATAGGCGCGTGTTACGGCCGCGACGCGCGACGCCTCGAAGCGTGGGCCGCGCAGCAGCGCCCGTCGCGCGGGCATCGAGTGGAAGAGGTCACGCGCCGTCGCCGTCACACCACGACCACGCGGCAGCCGCTCACGCGCCACACATACGCCATCGCGCAGCGTGATCGCGTCAGCCAGGCCACTCTCGTCACAGGCGCTCGCCAGCGTGAGCTCAGCCACTGTCGCGATGCTTGCCAGCGCCTCACCGCGAAATCCGAGCGTCGTCAGATGATCGAGGTCAGCGAGCGTACGCGCTTTGCTCGTTGTGTGTGGGCGCGTCGCCAGCTCCAGGTCATCCGGCGCGATGCCGCAGCCATCGTCGCTGACCCGCAGCATGCGCAGGCCACCTTCGCGCATCTCCACCCGTAGATCTGTGGCGTCAGCGTCAAGCGCATTCGCGATCAGCTCACGCGCCACCGACGCGGGCCGCTCGATCACCTCGCCCGCCGCGATCCGCTCGATCACCTCTGGCGCGAGCGTCCGTACACGCGGCGCGCCAGCCCCCTGCCCGGTGTCGCTGCTCATCGGCTAGCCCCGCTCGCGATCGGCGCGCATAGTGGATGACATGCTGGATGACATGCTAGATGGCATGCCAAGACTGGCCAGCGCCCGCTGTTGCAGCGAAAAGAGCAGATTCAGCGCCTCCAGCGGCGTGACCGCGACGAGGTTGACGCTCGCCAACGCCAACGCCAGCTCACGCTCGTCAGCGCTGCGCTCGCCATCGATGCGGGAAGGCTGCGCCTCCACGGTTTCCACGGTATCGCCATCAGAATCGCCATGATTGTGGTAAACGGCTGGGCGCTCGGCGACTACCGCGGGCACATGGGCGCTCTGCCGCAGCAGGTCCGCCGCACGCGCGGTGACTTCGGCGGGCAACCCGGCCATGCGCGCGACCTGCACGCCATAGCTATGCTCGCTGGCGCCTGGAACGACGCGCCGCAGGAAGATCGCCTGGCCGTCACGCTCTGCCACCTCCATTCGCCACGCGCTCAGGCGTGGCAGCGTGTCGGCTAGCCGCGCCAGCTCATGATAGTGCGTCGCGAAGAGGGTTCGCGCTCCCGTGATGGCGCAGAGCCGCTCGATCACGGCCTGCGCGATGGCCAGCCCATCCGCTGAGCTAGTGCCGCGTCCGACTTCATCCAGCACTACAAGGCTGCGCGGTGTCACGTGGCGCAGGATGAACGCCGTCTCGACCATCTCCAGCATGAACGTGCTGAGGCCACGCGCCAGATCATCCTCCGCGCCGACCCGCGCGAAGACGCGATCTACCAGGCCGATGCGCGCCAACTCCGCCGGAACGAACGACCCGACCTGCGCCATCAGCGTAATCAGCGCCACCTGCCGCAGGTAGGTCGACTTGCCCGCCATATTCGGTCCAGTCAGCAGCATCGCACGCGATGGCGCCGGGTCGTCACGCTGGTCGCCCACATCTCGCAGGTCATCCAGTCGGATGTCATTGGGGATGAACTCGACGCCATCGAGCGTCGCCTCGATCACGGGATGCCGCCCGCCAATGATCTCCAGCGCCGTGTCGTCCGCCAGCGCGGGCCGGGTGTAGCGCCGCGCAACGGCGATCTCAGCCAGCGAGAGCCAGAGATCGAGATGCGCCAGCTCGCCAACCGTGCGCCGCAACCGCTGATGCGCCCCCGCGAGATCGCCCAGCAGCCCAACGTAGAGTTCGCCATCGAGCGCGGCGATGCGCTCCTCGGCGTGCAGGGCCTGCGCCTCACGCTCCTTCAGCTCGCCCGTGACGAAGCGCTCGCCCGTAGCGATGGTCTGCCGCCGCTGGTAGTCCTCTGGCACGCGGGCAAGGTTGGGGCGCGTGACCTCGATGTAATAGCCGAAGACCTTGTTGTAGCCGACCTTGAGCGAGCGGATGCCAGTGCGCTCGCGCTCGACACCCTCCAGCGCGGCGATCCATTGGCGTGTCTCGCTGGCCGCATCCACCAACGCGTCAAGGTCTGTCGAGTAGCCCGGGCGCAGGCGTCGGCCCGTCGCCTCGCTGGGGTCCGCGACCGCGCGCAGGATGAGATCACGCACGTCAGCGCAGGGGTCCAGCTCTGCGCGCGCGGCGACCAGCTCCGCGGCCCCGCAATCCGCCAGCGCGGCGATGATGGCCGGAGCGCGACTCAGCCCACTCGCCAGCGCGAGCAGCTCGCGCGGGACCGCCGCGCCCTGAGTGATGCGTGCGGCCAGTCGCTCCAGATCGCCCAGACCATCCAGCAGCGCGCCGAGACGCTGCCGCAGACCAACGCGCTCGACCAACTCGCTGATGGCATCCAGCCGGGCCTCTAGCGCGGCGCGATCGCGGAGAGGGTGCAGCAGGGTGCGCCGCAGCAGGCGCGCGCCCATCGGTGTGCGGGTGGCGTCGAGGGTGGCGAGCAGCGTTGCGCCGGGCTGGCTCGTCCCGCTCTCCACGCGGGCAGGCTCGACGACCTCCAGCGCGCGCAGCACGCGGCTGTCCATCTCGACAAAGCCATGCGTATCATACGCCCGCAGGTCGCTGAGCAGCGGCAGCAGTGGCGCATTGACGCGCTCGATGTACTGAACAATCGCGCCCGCCGCCGCTGCCGCCAGGGGCAGTCGCTCGCAGCCATAGGCCGCCAGCGTCGCCACACCGAAGTGGCGGCAGAGGCGAATCCGCGCGCTCTCCGGCTCGAATGCGTCATCCGGGCAAGGGCTGAGGCTATATGGGCGCAGCCAGGCGCCCTCGGGCGCGTCATCACGGGCGAGGCCGCTGGCGGTCAATACCTCCGCCGGACTGAGGCGCGCCAGCTCCGCCTGGAGCGCATGCGGCAGGTCATCCGTCGACCACTGTGTGCAGGCGAAGGCGCCGACGCTGGCGTCCGCCCAGGCCAGACCGACCGCGCGCGGCAGACCCGTAGCGGGGTCGCGGCGGCCGATGGCGACGGCGGCGAGGTACGTCTCGCGGGCAGGCGCGAGCATCCCCGGCTCGACGACGGTGCCTGGCGTCAGCACGCGCGTCACTTCGCGGCGCACGAGTCCACGCCCAGGTGGGCTGACTTGATCGCAGATAGCGACACGGTAGCCACGCGCGACCAGTCGCGCCGCGTAGACCTCGATGGCATGCGTCGGCACACCGGCCAACGGGACCACTTCACCTGGTCCGAAGCTGCGGGCGGTGAGAGTCAGATGCAGCTCGCGCGCGGCGGTCTCGGCGTCGTGGTCGAAGAACTCGTAGAAGTCGCCGATGTTGTAGGCGAGCAGCGCGTCTGGATAGCGCGCTTTGATGTCGAGATACTGGCGGCGTGCAGGCGTTGGCATGGCTAGTCCGGCGCTCCCCGAATGTCGTGGCGACGCTGGACAATTGTACCACGGCATACCAGGGAGCGCAGAGAGCGCTTCACGCCGCTTGATGGTCAGGACGTGGTGAGTGAGACGGGCATAGGCTCAGCCAGTCGTAGCGGGCGCGACCACCGCGCCAGCCGGATGAAGGCGACGACCGCAAGCGCGGCAAATACGATGACCTGCGCGCTGTGAATCCAGAGCCAAACATCGGCGTTGGCTTGTCCAAAGATCTGCCGGAGTATGTCGCCGGGCCAGACCAGCGTGAAGAAGACCAGCAATCCAGCGGCATGCACGATGATGCCCGGAATGATGGATTGACACAGGTAGGCAAGCGTTCCGAGCATCGCATCCACCGCGATATAGAAGAGCAGCGTGGACCAGACGAAGCCCTGCGTCAACGCATGCTCGGGCGCCATCAGAAGGATGGTGATGATGATCGCCGCCAGGCCGCCCACCTGCCGTTCCAGGGCGCCTTGAAAGTAGCCTCGAAACAATGCTTCCTCGGCGACGGCGTTGACTAGCGACGCCATCATCAGCGCCAGCGCCACCGTGATGAGCGGATAGTGGGAGGTGTCGGGCAGCGCCCGCGCAGGTAGCCGCGCAATCTGAAACAGGACGATCCACAGGCCCGCGAGTGCGACGATGGAGAGCAGACCAGCCGCCAGCGCCCAGGCGAGCGTCCGGCCCTCGACGGGCTTGGCTCGGAGATAGCGGCGTCGGATGGACGCTGTGCGCGCTGGCGACCATGAGCCGCCAAGGTAGCGCCAGAGCGCCCAGAGCAGCACGGCCATTGCGAAGACTGACCACGGTATCGCTGGGCTGACGGCGAGGTTGACGGCGAGCGCCGCTGTCCAGGCGCCGCCAACGAGCGCTGTGACGACGAAGGCCAGCGCGCCAGTCCAGATGATTGTGATGATGCGACGAGGGACTGATGACATCGCCTGCGCTCCCTGACTGCGCGCAACCTGCGAAAGGCGGAGGCAGGCGCCCGTATGCAAGAGAATACGGCGATGGTTACAGCGGAGGTTGACGGTTGGCAGAGCTATCGTCGCGTGTCCTCCGCTCGGCGCACGGATGGATTGTTTATGACCGCGCTGGAGCCAGATAGGTCGTCATCCACTTGATCATGCGGCCGACCCAGTCGGTGATGTGGTCACGCTCGACGAAGCCGTGGCCCTCGCGCGGGTAGACGACCAACTCCGTGGGAACACCCTGCTCGCGCAGCCCGTGGTAGAAGGCATAGGCCTGGTTGACGGGCACACAGGGATCTTTCTCGCCGTGGATGATAAGCGTCGGCGTGGTGACCCGCGACATGAAGGTGATGGCTGAGCGCTGGCGGTAGACCTCTGGCTGCTCATTCGGCGTCGCGCCGAGGAAGCGCTCATCCCAGTCCTGGATGTTGGTCTGCGCGTGAAAGCTATGGTAGTCGCTGACACCCGCGCCCATCATCGCCGCCTTGAAGCGCGTTGTCTGGGTGACGCCCCACGCCGTCATGAAGCCGCCATAGCTCCAGCCGGAGATGGCGAGGCGATCAGGGTCGGCCAGCCCACGCGCGACCGCCTCATCGACACCGCGCATCAGATCCTCGAAGTCCTTGCCGCCCATATCGCCCAGAACGGCGTCGGCGAAGGCGACCCCGCGTCCGATGCTGCCGCGCGGATTCGGGCGTAGCGTGGCAAAACCCGCTGAGACAAGCGCCTGATTGATCCAGCCGCCATAGTCATCCACATGCGCGGATGTCGGGCCGCCATGCACGATCAGAACCATTGGCGGCGCGCCTGGACCCTGGTGGCTCAGCGGCGGTGTGTAGAGCGCCTGCATCTCCCAGCCGTCCACGCTCGCATAGGTCAGCACCTGCGAGGGAACATGCGCCCATGTCTCCTCAGCCAGCGGATTGAGCCGTGTTAGCCGCCGCCAGGTGACGCCATCAGGCGCGTCTTCCGGGCCAGTCAGCGCGCCGTAATACATTTCAGTGGGATGCGCCGCGCTGCTCGACAACATTGCGAACGCGCGGCCGTCGGCGCTGGCGCTCAGGCGCGGCCAGCCGCGCTCACCGTTGATCATCTCGCGCTCCAACGGCGTTAGCGCGCCGGTCGCCTCGTCGAGCAGGCCGATCTGCGAGCCGACGCCGTCCCAGCCGCAGTAGAGCAAACGCCGCCCATCGGTCGTCCACTGGACCCAGCCGGGGCTGAACGTGACGCCTGGAGTCAGGTTGCGCGCCTCGCCGCCATCCGCCGGAACGACGAAGACATCGCCGCCAACCAGCCCATGATCGCTCCACTCGCCGGAGATGTACGCCACACGCTGGCTGTCGGGCGACCATGCCAACGCCGCCGCCTGGCGCGTCAACTGCGACAGTTGGCGAATCGCGCCGCCGCCCGACGCGACCACGCCCACCTGCCCGCGATACCAGTCGGTTTCGTCGGGGCCGTCGCCATAGTAGAGCGCGAAACGCGCCCCATCAGGCGCCCAGGCATAGTCCCAGACCGTCTGATTGGCAGGCGTCACCGGCGCCGGCTGGCCGCCCGCCAGCGGGACCGTCCACAGGCGCGTGTGGCGGCCCGGCGTGACGACGATGGGATCGGTGGACGGCTCTGGCCCGTCCAGCGTTATGAAGGCGAGCCGCTGACTGTCTGGCGACCACGCGAGATCGTTGACGCCGTTGGGCATCGCGCAGACCCGTCGCGCGTCGCCGCCCTGCGCTGGCATAACGTAGACCTGCGGCTTCTTGTATCCGCCCTCGTCCTCGCGGTCGGAGATAAAGGCGAGCCACGCGCCATCAGGTGACCAGCGCGCGAAGGAGTCGTTCTTGGCGCCGCTCACGAGCACGCGCGCCTCATGGCTGGCGCCCTCATGGCTGGCGCCCTCATGGCTGGCGCCCTCATCCACGCCGACCACCCGGACACTCATTCGCCGCCGCTGCTGGCCAGGCGCCCACTCCGCGAGTGTGAAGCTGACCCGCTTGCCATCAGGCGAGAGCGCCGGATCGTGTGGGTAGCTCAGCGAAGCCATCATCTCAGGCGTGATCGGCTGGCGCTGTCGGGTAGGCTGGCTGGCGCGCTCTGGCTGGCTCATGTGCTGCTGCTCCTGCTGTGTGAGGGGGTCGTCAAGAGGTCGTCCGCTCGGGTCAGGCGGCTGGCGCGCCGTGAATATACGTGACTACATAGGCGCTCGATGGCTATGAGATGGCTACGGCGCGAGTCGCTCGATTCGCCAGACGCCGGAAGGTTCACGAGTGTAGCGCAGGCGATCATGCAAGCGACTGGCGCGCCCCTGCCAGAACTCGATCCGCTCAGGAACAATGCGGAAGCCGCCCCAGTGTGGGGGTCGCGGAACCTCGCGCCCGGCGTAGGTCTGCTCCAGCTGGCGATACGTCTGTTCGAGGTCGGCGCGGCTGGCGATCACCTGGCTCTGCGCCGAGGCCCACGCGCCCAGCTGGCTGCCCTCTGGCCGGCTGTGGAAGTAGGTGTCGGATTCCTCCGCCGAGACGCGCTCGACATGTCCCTCGACCCGCACCTGGCGCTCCAGCAGCACCCAGAAAAAGACCAGCGCGGCGCGCGGATTCGCCGCCAGCTCTGCGCCTTTGCGACTGTCGTAATTGGTGTAGAACACGAAGCCGCGCTCGTCCAGCCCCTTCAGCAACGTCATGCGGGCGGAGGGCGTCCCATCAGATGTCGCGGTAGCGACGGTCATCGCGTTCGGCTCAGGATGGTTGGCGGCCACAGCGGCGTCGAACCACGCCTGAAACTGGCGGATGGGGTTGGCGTCCATCTCCGCCTCATCGAGGCCACGCAGCATGTAGTCTTTGCGCAGGTCTGCCAGATCGCTCATCCGGGCGCCTTTCTCCTCGTGTCTACACTTCGCCTCGCCCGCCCTGGTCATCTTGCTCGCCTGGGTCGCCTTCGCGCCGCGCGGTCCGTCTCCGTGGAGATGCGCTCTCGCCCCGCAGCCGCTGATAGGCTATGCGCAGGCCCGCCAGGATGAGGTTGGCGTCCACGAAGTCGATGCTGGGCGTCACCCGCACCATCAGGTCGGCCAGCCCGCCATGCGCGATGACCTTAGCCTGATCGCCGCCGGGCAGCTCAGCGCGCAGCCGCGCCACCAGCCCCTCCACCAGCCCAACATGCCCGAAGACGATGCCAGACTGCATGCTGTGCGCGGTATTCTTGCCCAACGCGGCGGGCGGCGGCGCAAGCTCCACCTGATAGAGACGCGACGCAGCGCTGGCGAGCGCGTTCGCCGAGATGCCCAGCCCCGGCGCGATCGCCCCCCCGAGGAACGCGCCCTCCGCCGAGACGCAGTCGAAGCTGGTGGCCGTGCCGAATTGTATGACGATAGCCGGTCCACCATAGAGCTGATGGGCGGCGAGCGCGCTAATGACCCGGTCCGCGCCGACCTCCCACGGATTGTCCACCAGCAGCGGCGTGCCGATGGGCGAATCGTGGGTGATGACCATGGCTTCGCGGTTGAGATAATTCGTCGCCAACTCCTGAAAGACCGGGGTGAGCGGTGGCGTCACGCTTGCCATGATGACATCGCAGATCTGGTCAAGCTGTATGCCCGCGTGGGCGCAAAGCTGCGACAGCAGCATCGCATACTCGTCGGTCGTCTTCTCGCGCACTGTGGCAATGCGCCAGCGCGCCCGCAGCGGCCCACCATCAGTGGGATAGAGACCAAACTTGATACCTGTGTTGCTCACATCAATCGTCAGCAGGAGGGGGGCGCCCGTGGCCCCAGCGCTCGCCATCGCCTCGTGTCCTTCCCGCGCCGCAGCGTCGCCCGCGCTCTATGGCGCATGGCTGCGGCGTCTCCGGCGATTGTATGCCCCCAGCGCGGGACTGGTCAAGGCGGCCTGTCAGCCTTCGGTGAGCTGCGGGACGCGCGTGTTCTCGGTCAGCAGCGTCTCGACGCCACGACGATCATAGCGTCCGTTGAAGATCGCTGTCTCTGGCTCAAATGCGGCTCCGGCGGCCAATGGTCCTGCGTCAACGGCGTCGTATCCGAGGCGTTCGATGAACTCCATTACATCCGCCCGCGCATCGGCGTCGTTCCCGGCGACCGCCAGCGCCCGGCGACCCGGCGTCCCTGCCGGAGCATCGTCCGCTTCGAGGTCATGGTAGCTGATATGATTGAGCGTCTTGACGACGCGCGCGCCAGGCAAGTGGTCCTGCACAACCTCAGATGTGGAGCGACCACGCTCCTCCATCACAGGCATGCGGCCATCCGCTTCCACCCAGTAGTTCATCGCATCGATCACCACCTTGCCCGCCAGCGCCTCGGGATTCAGCGAGGCGTATTTGCGCAGAGGAATCGACAGGATGACGATGTCGCCCTGCGCGATGGCCTCGGCGGCGCTGACAGCCTCCGCGCCCGGCGCCATGATGTCGACGATCAGGGCGATATCTTCCGGGTCGCCCGACGCGGCGATAAAGACCTCATATCCGGCGCGCAGAGCCTGTCGCGCGATGGCTGTTCCGACTCTTCCGGCGCCCAGGATGCCAATGGCGCGCGCGCTCATGCCTTCACCTCCGCATCCGGCTCAGCAGTGGCGTCAGCAGTGGCGTCAGCGGGCGCGGGCTGCGCGGGCTCGTGCGGGAGAGCGGCGTCAACCAGCGGCTTGACCCGCGTGCCAAGTAGCTCGATGGCGCGCAGGAACTCTCGCTGCGGCAGGTGTCCGAGGTCCATTTGGAAGATCTGGCGGACGTGACCCATCTGATGATGGAGCGTGACGATGCGCTCGGCGACTTCCTCCGGACTGCCGACAAAGAGCGCGAACCCCGGCTTGACTTCGCGGTCGTACATCGCGCGGCCCGGGACGGATAGCCCACGCACAGGCGCAAGGACTTCCCACATAGCGCGCCAGTAGGGCCACCACATCTCTTTGGCTGTGTTGGTGTCTGGATGGATGAAGCCCATGTTCGCGACCGCCACGCGGATGTTTTCGGCCGGATGACCCGAGCGGGCCGCTGAGGCGCGGTACAGGTCCGCGAGGGGTGCGAATCGGGCCGGTTGCCCGCCGATGATCGCGTAGATGGATGGCAGTCCCTGGCGTCCCGCGCGCAGCGACGAAGCCGGGCTGCCACCTGTGCCGCGCCACAGTGGCAGATGGCCCGCCAGCGGACGTGGCACGATCATAGCGTCAGTGAGCGGAGCGCGATACTTGCCCTGCCAGGTAATACGCTCATCCTCGCCAAGCGCATTGATCTGCGTGAGCAGGTTGAGTTTCTCCTCGAAGAGATCGTCATAGTCGTTCAGCTCATAGCCAAAGAGCGGGAACGACTCGATCGAGGATCCTCGCCCGGCTGTGATCTCAGCGCGGCCGCCGGAGAGGGCGTCCAGCGTGGCGAACTGCTGGTAGACGCGCACGGGGTCGTCAGTGCTGAGGACCGTCACCGCAGAGCCGAGGCGGATGCGCTTCGTGATTGTCGCGGCGCCAGCGAGCACGGTCGCCGCGGCAGACGCGGGCATTTCGCGAGTGTGATGCTCGCCGATGCCAAAATAATCCAGGCCAACCTCATCGGCGACTTTGATCGCTTCAAGCAGATTACGCATCGCTTCCGCTGTGCTGCCAAGCGCCCCCGTCGCCGGATCCTTCTGGACATCACCAAAACTATAGATACCAAGTTCCATTGTTGCGTTGTTCCTCTCGCCGTGCGCCAGCAGCGGCTCACTCGACAGATATGTTGTCGTACAGATCATAGTCCTTTCAGATGATTTGCTGCAACGTCCTATCTGCTGGTAGAATGGAGACATGAGCAGTGAAGCGCGTGTGCGACAGGTCGTCCAGAGCCAGACCACCGAGAGCGATTTCGGGTGGTCGCTCGGCATGCTCTTGCGCGCCTACCAGCGCGCGTCCACCGGCGCGCTAGGCGGCTTTCCGCATGGCCAACGCGGCTATCAGGCGCTGTCTACCGTCGTTCATGGAGACCAGCCCAACCAGCTGGCGCTGGCGGCCTATCTCGGTGTTGACCGCACGGTGATGACCTATCTGATTGATGACCTGGTCAAGGCTGGCCTGGTCAGGCGCCAGCAGAATCCCCTGGACCGGCGAGCGCGTAAAATTGTCGCGACGAAGCGCGGGCGCGAAGTTCTTTGTGACCTCGAACAGCGGGTGCGTCAGGCCGAAGACGATGCGCTCTCCGCCCTGTTACCCGCCGAGCGCCAGGTCTTCCGCGATCTTCTGCGCCGCGTCGCCTGTGATGTGCGTGAGGTCGAGGAGGAACAACCCGCCACCGATACTACCGATGCGTGCGATGCCGTAGACACGTACATTGAGCAGACGGTCGGGCGCTAGCGGTCGGAGCCGTGCAGCATCATGCGGGTCAGCTTGCGCGGCGGGTCAATGATGAGCGACCAGACATTTTGCGCGACATAGGCGCTGACCGGCAGCCGCTCGGGAGGCGTTTCCTGTCCACCCTCGCGTGTGGCGCGCTCGACAATCGCGCGGCGCACATCCTCCGCCGTCGTGCCAGGGAAGAGCGTGTAGCCCGCGCCGATGTGCTGCCAGAAGTGCGCATCGCTATTACCGACCGCAGCCATGCCCCACTGCGCGTTCAGCCGCCGCACCTCATCGCGCATCGAGGCATTGGCGGGCGAGGGGTTGTACAGCTCGATGCCGTCAATCTGGTAGCCGCGTGACAGTAGCTCGTCGATCTTGCGGCGACTGAGGCTGGGTACGAGCCGTCCCATCGGATGCGGGATGACACAAAGGCCGCCCTGATCTTTGATCTGCTCGATGGCCTCCTCGACACGCAGCAGGAAACGTGGCGCCTTACGAATGAAGAGCCCGAGAAAATGTCCGTCGCGCGTCGTCACCTCGACGCCCCAGATCAGTTGCACATCGCGCACATCTTCGCGGTCCATGAGGTCCTGCATGCGCTTGGCGCCTTCCAGATGGTCGTGGTCGGTCACCGCGATCACCTGCAGGTTGCGCTGGCGGGCGACCTGTAGCACGCGCTGAGGGCTGGCCGTGCCGTCGCCAAGGTTCGTGTGCAGGTGCAGGTCGGCTCGCGCCAGACGCGGCGGCGCGCTGACACGCGCTGCGCTGGTATCTGTCTGGCCTTGTGGCAGATCACTTGTCATAACGCTCCATGCTGTTCCGAACTGTTCTGTGCGCGCACGCGCCGCCCTCACATGCCGACCAGAGATTCGGCATCGTCATCGTATCGTATCACGGCGACTGCGGGCAACCTCCAGGGTCCCGCGTGGCGCATCACGTCCCATCCCACATGATGCGCCACGCATGTACGGACGAGGGGTTGGAGGCATGTAAGGCGGTATGCTGCTCCTGATGTTATGCGGGCGTCGCTAGGCCTGTCCCTGCGTGAATGTCCGCCAATCCTTCAGGAACGTCTCGATGCCCTTGTCAGTCAGCGGATGTTTCGCCGACTGCTCCAGCACCTTGAACGGCACAGTGGCGATGTCCGCTCCCGCTTTCGCCGCGTCGATGATGTGCAATGGATGACGAATGCTGGCCGCGAGAACCAGTGTGGGCAGGTTATGCTTACGGTAGATCTCGACGGTATCGCGCACGACCTGCATGCCATCTTCAGAGATGTCGTCGAGCCGGCCGACGAAGGGACTGATGATGTAGGCTCCGGCGAGCGCCGCGAAGAGCGCCTGATTCGCGCTGAAGCACAACGTCACATTCGTGCGGATGCCCTCGTCGGCGAGGCGCTTGACGGCAGCCCAGCCATTTGGCGTCGAGGGAACCTTCACGACGACGTTGGGATGCCAGGCGGCAAAACGCCGCGCTTCCACCAGCATCCCCTCGGTATCCAGGCTGATCGTCTCGGCGCTGATAGGCCCATCCACGATCTCGGCGATCTCGCGAATCACCGCTTCATGGGTCTTGCCCGCGTTCTTGCTCATCAGGGTCGGATTGGTGGTGACGCCGCTGAGGATGCCCCAGCGCGCGACTTCGCGAATCTCATCGATGTTCGCGGTGTCCAGAAATATCCGCATGATCTGCGCTCCTTTGCGCTCCTTTGCGCTCGACACCTCGACCGCGCGGGCCGCATCCTCGTTCGAGCGCGCCATAAGCCAAAACCCGATTGGTCGGGTCTTGCCAGACGATAGCGCGTGTGCGCTACATGGTCCAGAGATAGACTGTCAGCGCCGGAGCGCGGAGCCCTCGTTCAGCGTGCGTGTCCACAACCAGGCGACCGCTGGGAAACAGCTGGGCGATCAGCGCCAATGTGAGAGGACCGATCAGGGGTATGCCATCGAGTGAGAGGCCAGAGGCGCACGCTGCGCCTAATGCGCAGACGACAGGCGTGACGGGCGGCACGGACTTTGTGCTGTTCGACTTTCGCGCGCTGACCGCCTTCGACGAACGGCGACCCCATGTGGTGACGCTCTCGGATACCGGCACGGCGCGGCTCCTACTGGTGATGTTTCGGCCCGCGCAATTGCTGCCACCGCAGCTGATGGCGAGCGAGGTCAGCATCCAGGCGCTGCGTGGACGTCTGCGACTCAGCGTAGGCGAAGCTGGCGCGTCGTCCACCGAGCTGCGCGCGGGGCGGTTGGCGCAGGTCGAAGCGCAGACACCCTGGCGTCTCGATGCGCTGACCGAAGCAGTCGCGCTGCTCGGCCTGACACCCAGCCCAGGCGCGGATGACCTCAGCCCGGAACTGCGCGGTGAGACTGGTCCACTCGTCACGCGCACATGAGGCAGACCCGCGATGACAGCACGGCGCAGGCCCTCCCCCATGGCGCCCGTATGCTGAGACTCAGCCCGCGCAGACGCGCTTCGCGGCCCCGCTGGGCCTTCCAGACGCGATTTCAACCGCCAGCTCGCTTCCCGGACACCCCCGAGCGTTGGCGCAACCCGCCGCCTGTGCCCTCTGTACCAGGCGGCGCCGCATGTGGTATGCTGTCGCCAGTCGGTGAGTCCAGCTCATCGGCTCACGCGGGAGTAGCTCAGTTGGTAGAGTACCTGCCTTCCAAGCAGGGCGTCGCGGGTTCGAGTCCCGTCTCCCGCTCCATCCTGAATCCGTCAGGGTCCAGCCTACCCATCTGACGCACAGCGCCTCCGTCTGCGGAACGTGAGGTTCTGGGCTGTTCACCCCCTCATCCCTCACACGGTCCCTCCCAGCGTGTCACTGCACGCCCCTGTATGCGCCGTCGAACGTCTCATCACACGCCAGGCTGGACAGCGACAGGACATCCAGAGGACAATCATATGAATTCTCCACCGGCCAGCCAATTGTGACGTGTGTTACTCTTGAGCACGGCAACATGTGCCACAGCCAGTTGGGCTGCCGTGCGCTCGTGCACATCTCCGTCAGGAGAGCTGCTCACGTTGATCTCCAGTGACCCCTGTTGCGCCGTCGCCGCGTCGCGTATCGCCTGTTTGCGGAGGAGACATTCTGTGCCCAGAGATTTCTATGTGCAGCCAGATGCGCCTGATCCCGTGTTGTCCAATGGCGTCGTGCTGTCGCTTGCGCGTCGCCACACACCGGATGCGCAGGCAGTGACACATGTGGATGAGACGGGCGGGGAAGCGCGCACGTACGCGATCGACGAGACGCTGATTCTCAAGACACAGCGGCCACAGCAATTACGCCCGCGCACGAGCCTTGAGAAGGAAGTCTTCTTTCTCCATCAGATTGCGGAAGTCGCGCCGGAGCTGCGTGTTCCGCGCGTCGTTGGCTATGGGCGCGAACAGGTAGCGAACGATGTCACGGTCGAGTATACGCTGATGACACGGATGCCCGGCGTCGCAATGCGGCGCGCCAGCTTGAATGATGACACGCGTCAATCGGTTCTGCGCCAGCTGGGAGCCACGCTCCGGCGTCTCCACACCCTGCCCGTCGAACCGTTCGTGGCCAGCGACCTCTTTCCCGGCGACCAGTCATTCGTGGACACGCAAATCCGCTTGGGCAATTATTTCAATGATCTAGCGGATGAGCTGCGCGCGGAGCAGTCGTCCTGGCGGCTCCCGCTCACGGTGGAGCAGGTAGGGGCGAAGGTCATCGCCGCTGTGCCACGCTCCGCCGAACGCGTCGCGCTCCATTCCAATCCCTATCTGGAGCACGTATTCGTGCAGCCCGACAGCGGCGCGTACAGTGGCCTGATCGATTTCGGAGACGCCTACATCAGCCATCCTGCCCTCGATATGCGACGCTGGAATCGCCCGGTGGATCGTGAGGCGCTGCTGCAGGGCTATACCTCCGAGTGGTCCGTCAGCGACAGCTTTCTGGCGACATGGCGCGCTGTGATGGCGTTGGGCGATGTGGTCACTATCGTCTATTATCCAGAGCGGGCGGCTGAAGCGGAGCGGGATCTGCTGGCTCTGCTGGCGGAATTATAAGGCTTGCGCCCTCTGAGAGCGCGTTCGTTCCACACGATAAGGCGGCATCGGGCGCGGACCCGATGCCGACGCCTGTGATGGACACGATGGACACGAGCGGCGCATGAGCGACACATGAACGACACATGAACATCATCGACATCGAGCGGATCACCAAGACCTACGAGGGCGTCGAGCAATCATTGCGCGGCACGAAGCTCGAGTGGAAGGGGCCAGCGCTCTGGTTGCGCAATCTGGCAAAGGCGGTGCGGCTCACGAGCAGCGCGGCCCCGTCTGTCCATGCGCTGCGCGACGTCTCGCTCACTGTGCGGCCAGGGGAAGTGTTTGGTCTGGTTGGTCCTAACGGGTCGGGCAAGACCACGCTGATCAAGATCCTGGCGGGCCTCATCCGCCCAACATCGGGTCGTGGCGAGGTGGTTGGCGTCTCCCTGGAACACCCAGCGGAGATTCGCAAGCGCGTTTCCTACGTCTCGACGACGGGCTGGATGGGGCTGGAGTGGCCGCTGACCGCCGAGGAGAACGTGCGCTTCTTCGCGTCGCTCTGCGGCATGCCGGGCACATTGGCGCGCGCACGGACGGAGGAGGCGCTGCGCGAGGTGGACCTGTGGGCGGATCGGCGCAAGTTTCCCTCGCAACTGTCCAACGGGATGCGCCAGCGTGTGATTCTCGCCCGCGCGCTGCTGTTTCGCACGCCGCTCGTACTGCTCGATGAACCGACCGTCGGACTGGACCCCATGACGGCCCACGCGATGCTTGACCTCATCCATGGACCGCTGCGCGCGCGGGGACAAACAATCCTGCTCACCGATCACCAGTCGGCGGAGATGGAGGTCGCCGCCGACCGCATCGCCATCCTCGGCGCTGGCGCTATCGCGCTTCTCGGGACGCCTGCCGAGCTGCGCGGACGCCTCAGCCACCTGACGGTCGTTGAGATCCACACCGAGGAGATGGATCTGCCAGCCGGGCCAGCGCCGGACTGCGTGGTCGCGGCTGAACACCACGAGCGTCCCGGCGCGCTCGAGGTCCGGGCTTGGCGCATCCATACGCGCCGATCAGGTGATGCGCTGGAGGAGGCGCTCGCCTGGGTGACACAGCCAGCAGGCCGCGTCGTGTTTCTGGCGGAGTCTGAGCCGACGTTGCAAGATGTGCTGGCGCTGCCGGGGATGGTTGCAGAGACACCCGCGGACCAGTCGCGAGAAGAGCCTACCCAGACTGATCGTGACCAGCAGGATCGGCAAGCGGAAGCGGAAGTGTTATGACGGCTTCTCCGGACAGCGCGCAGGGCGCGGAACGTGATACGCATGATACGCATGATCCCCATGACGCCGGGTCGCCTGCTCTGGCGCTTGACGCCCGCCGCTCGTGGTGGCGCGAGTTCGCCGCGCTCTGGGCGTTTGGGCTGCGCGAGTACCGCATCTGGCAGTCGTACCGGGTCAATCAGGTCCTCTGGCTCACTAACCTGTTCGTGACTACCCTGCTGTTCTTCCTGCTCGGCCAGACGCTCTCCAGCCATGCGGGTCAGCTGCTTGGTCCCGCCTACGGGACGAACTATATGTCATTCATCGTTGTTGGCGTGACCGTCAACGTCTTCATCAACACCAACCTGAGCGATCCCTATATCCGCATTCAGCGCAGCTACTTCAACGGCACGATGGACCTTTTCCTGCTCAGTCCGATGTCCATCTATACGCCGCTGCTTGGTCTTATGACCAAATCGATCATCGACGATTACCCGCGTCTGTTCTTCACATTCGGCTTCGGCATGCTCTTCTTCGGCGCGACCTTCAACTTTGCGTCATGGCCGCTGGCCCTGCTCTTCACCATGCTCTTCCTGGCCGCCGGATTCGGCATTGGGCTGATCAGCGCCAGCTCGTTCTACCTGCTCAACATCAAGAAGGGCGTCGAGCCGGTGCAGTTCATCGTGCAGCAACTCCTGGCCACGCTGCTCGCCGGGGCGTACTACCCGATTACGACGCTGCCCAAGCCGCTGCAGTGGGTGGCATGCCTGATCCCGCATACCTATGCCTTTGACGCGCTCCGGCGCCTGCTCGATCCGGGGGCGCGGCTGGACGCGCCTGTCTTACCGATCCAGTACGCGCTGCCGGGCCTCTCACCCATTGCGGTGGATGGGCTGGCGCTGTTGGCGCTGGCGGTCGTGTTGCTGCCGCTCGGATTCCTGGCCTACGGACGGGGGATCGAACTGGCGCGGCGGAATGGGACATTGACGCGATGGCAATGACAGCGAGTGGGAATACCCGCGACAGTACAATCAGCAGTGAGAGCAGCGACATTGTCGCCGTACACGAGATCGGCAAAACGTACCCGCAGACCGGCGGCGGTCGCGTACCTGTGTTACGCGGAATCGACCTGGCGATCAAACCCGGAGCCATCCTGGGACTGCTCGGGCCGAATGGCGCGGGCAAGACCACCCTCATCAAGATTCTCGCCGGCCTGCTACGACCAGACAGCGGTGGCGGGACCGTGCTTGGCTACGACCTGTTGCGCCAGCATGCGGAGGTGCGCGCCCGCGTCAGCCTGGTCGCTCCCACCGCTGATGTTGGTATCGATAACAACCTCACGGTACGGCAGAATCTGGCGTTCTGGGCGCCCATATATGGCTTGCGCGGGGCGCGAGCGCGAGCGCGGATTGACGAACTGCTGGGCAAACTTGGCCTGGTCGAGAAGGCCGACTTCTGGCCGATGCATATCAGCGCCGGACAGCGCCAGCGGCTGGCGCTCGCCCGCTCATTGCTAGCCGAGAATCGCCTGGTGTTCCTCGATGAGCCGACCAACAAGCTCGACCTGGAGGGGGTCCGCTCGGTGCGGCGCATGATCGCGGAATTGAACCGCGAGCAGGGAGTGACGATTGTCCTCACGACGCATGTGATGGAGGAGGCGGAGGAGTTATGTGGTGAGATCGCGCTCCTGCGCGAAGGCGAACTTATCGCTCACCAGCCCACGGCGGAACTGACCCGCTCACTCCACCTGGCGCGGCCCATCACCGTGACCATGCGGCGTATAGCGTCACACGAGGGTTCCCCTGCAGGACAGCCAGAAGAAGCGCTGCGCCACAAGTGGGAGCGCGAGCTGGCACGCCTGCCAGGCGTGACTGGCGCAGCAACCACTCTAGCGGCGCACGAGACAGCTGACAGGCTCGTAACATTGACCGTGGAGTCGCTCGACCTGCGTGCGACCACGCCTGCCTTGCTCGCATGGGTGCGCACGCGCGGCCTTGCCCTGACAAGCATGCGCGCGGAGCCAGTGACGCTCACCGAAGTCTTCACGGCGCTGACCCGCCGCCAGCAGACTCCGTCACAGGGACCTGCGGACAACAGGGACAGTGGGGAGAAATGAGGATGAGCGGAGTGGAGAGCACGCATGGGGTGGCGCGGGAGACGCCAGTAGCAGACGAACGGCAGCAGGGGAGCGCGCTGGCCTTTCTGCGCGCCTGTGGCGTCGCCGCCTGGCTTGAATATCGCAATCTGCGCTACTATCCTTCGAACCTCGCGCTGGCTGGCGCGCAGGAGCTAACGGCAGTAGGTGTCTGGTATTTCACCGCGCGCTTCCTCGATGCGGGCGCGAGCGCGTCGGTCGCGCAGTATGGCGGCAACTACCTCGCCTATGTGGTCGTTGGCGTGCTGCTCAACCAGATCTGTCTGGCCGCGCTCGATGGGCCATTCACCACCATCTCCGACGCCTTCTGGGACAAGCGGCTGGAGACGTATCGTCTCTCGATTCATGGCATCTGGGCGAACCTGGTGGGGCGTCTCGGATGGGATGTCGGCTTCTCGCTCGCGCTGCAAGGCGTCGCGCTGGTGGTGTTGCTGCTCGTCGGCGGGCTCAACCTGCGCCCCGGCATCAACCTCCCGCTGGTTCTTCTGGTGGGCCTATTATTAGTCGCCGCGAACGCCGGCCTGGGTGTCGCTGGCGCCAGCCTGTTCTTCCTGCTCGAAGTCAAGAGCGGCCAGGATCCGGTCACCTGGGCCTATCGCTATCTGGTGATGCTGGTGAGCGGCCTCTATGTGCCGCTGACGATTCTCCCAGGTTGGCTGCTCGCTATCGGAGTTGTTCTCCCGCAGACGTACGGTCTCGCCGCCATGCGCGCGCTTGTCCTCACAGGCGCCGATGCGGGGCTCGTGCGGCAGAGCCTTTTGGGATTGCTCATTAGCGCGGTAGTAGCCATCGCCGCTGGCTATGGAATGCTGGCGTGGGCGCTGCGACGCGCCGAGCGTCAGGGTGGCATCGGCGTTGTGGTATAGCGGGTCGTGGTCTTGCGTGCCCGCATCGCCCGCGCCAGGACTGGACCTCATCTCTCATCTGCCGGGGCATTCGTCAGACGAGTCCTGATGATCAGACGGCGCTAGAACACAGCCGCCTCATGTATGATGCGCTGTATGCCGAATTGGCACGCATGCAGGCTACTATGGCATGAGGCAGGCGAGGTACACGGTGATATTGATGCCCGTACGACGTGCGTTTGGTCGTTCCTTTGACTGGTTGAGGCTGGGTCTGGCCTTGAGCGTAGGCATGTTCGTCATAGCCTGCTCCCCTGCCCCAGGCCCATCGTCTTCCGCGGCCCCCACAGCGACCGAACCAGCGTCAGCGGAGATCAGCGCCTATCACGGGCATACCAGCACGGTCTTCGCCGTCGCGTGGTCGCCGGATGGGACGCGCATCGCGTCGGGTGGCAATGATAACACAGTCCAGGTCTGGAACGTGAAGACGGGTCACACACAGGTGAACTACACCGGACATATCGGAACGGTATACGCGGTGGCGTGGTCGCCAGATGGGGCGCGCATCGCCTCAGGCAGCGATGAC
>DASQSS010000219.1:0-2797 GCA_035642255.1 Ktedonobacterales bacterium
GCGGCGATTCTCCGGCGTCTGAATGTCGATGTCATTGGACTCAACTGCTCCACCGGGCCAGAGCACATGCGCGAGTCAGTGCGCTGGCTGACCGAGAACATTGATACGCCGATCTGCACGATTCCCAATGCGGGCCTGCCCCTCAATCAGAATGGCCGCGCGGTCTATCCGATGCAGCCGTCGCCGCTGGCTGAGGCGCTGGCCGAGTTCGCGGGCGACTTCGGCGTCAATATTGTCGGCGGTTGCTGCGGGACGACGCCTGAACACATTCGCCAGGTCGCCGAGCGCATCGCGGCGCTGCCCGAGGCCAAACGGCGCACGGCGTCCGAGCGTTTGGCCAACTTCCCCGATGACGTGCGCGACCGGACCGCGCTGCTCGTGGCGTCGGCGGTGCGCGCCGTCTCGCTTCAGCAGGACCCCGCGCCGATGCTGATCGGTGAGCGAGTCAACTCCCAGGGCAGCCGCAAGATCAAGCGCGCCCTGCTGGCGGATGACTATGACACGCTGACGCAGGTGGCGCGCGAACAGATGGATGGTGGCGCGCATACGCTCGATGTCTGCGTGGCGCTGACCGAACGCGGAGACGAGCTCCAGCAGATGCGTCAGGCGGTCAAGAAACTGGAGATGGGTGTCGAGGCGCCGCTGATACTTGACTCGACTGAGGCGAGCGTCATCAAAGCCGCGCTTGAAACGTACCCAGGTAGAGCGGTGATCAATAGCGTCAACCTGGAGAATGGTCGCTTGCGGGTGGACAGCGTGCTGCCGCTGGCGCGCGAGCATGGCGCGGCAGTCGTCGCTCTGACCATTGATGAGGAGGGCATGGCTAAGACGGCTGACCGCAAAGTCGCCGTCGCGCGCCGCATCTATGACATCGCCACGAGCGAGTATGGGCTGCCACCGCAGGCGTTGCTCTTCGATACGCTGACGTTCCCGGTGACCACTGGCCAGGAGGATCTGCGTGACAGCGCGGTGCAAACGCTCGAAGCGATTCGCCGTGTGAAATCGGAGCTGCCCGGTGTGCTGACGGTGCTGGGCGTCAGCAATGTCTCCTTTGGTGTCGCGCCCCACGCTCGCGCCGCGCTGAACAGCGTGTTCCTCTATCACGCCGTGCGGGCGGGACTCGATGCGGCTATCGTCAATCCCGCGCACATCACGCCATACGCGGAGATTCCCGAAGTGGAGCGCAAGCTCTGTGACGATCTGCTGCTCAATGTCTCCGAGGATGCGCTGCCTAGTTTCATCGCCTACTACGAGCAGCACGGTGCGACGGCGCAAAAGGAAGAGGTAGCCGATCCGACCGCCGGAATGACAGTGGACCAGCGGCTGCATTACCAGATTTTGCATCGCAAGAAAGAAGGCATCGAAGCGCTGATAGATGCGGCTGTGGCGTATCGCGTGGCCGGGCAGTCGCCGGAAGAAGCCTCGCACACCGCGCGCCCTCAGGGCGCGCCCGCGTTCGGCGAGCCAACCGATGGATGGCAGACCAACAGCGCCTTTTCGCGCGCGGCGGTCGACACGCTCAACAGCACACTGCTGCCCGCGATGAAAGATGTCGGCGACCGCTTCGGCGCTGGCGAGCTGATTCTGCCTTTTGTGCTGCAATCGGCGGAGGTGATGAAGCGTGCGGTGGCCCATCTGGAGCGCTATCTGGAGCGCGCCGAGGGCTACACCAAGGGGCGTGTGGTGCTGGCGACGGTGTTTGGTGACGTACACGACATCGGCAAGAATCTCGTCAACACGATTCTCTCCAACAATGGTTACACGGTCTATGATCTTGGCAAGCAGACACCGATCTCGACCATCATCGAGAAGGCTGTTGAGGTGAACGCTGACGCGATTGGGCTCTCGGCGCTGCTGGTGAGCACGTCGAAGCAGATGCCGCTGTGCGTGCAGGAGCTGGAGCGGCGCGGGCTGAAGATTCCGGTCATCATCGGTGGCGCAGCCATCAACCGCGCCTATGGCTATCGAGTGCTGTTTGGTGGCGATGAGACGGCGACCGAGTCCTACGCGCCGGGCGTGTTCTATGCGCGCGACGCATTCGAAGGGCTGGACCTGATGGATCAGCTGACGGATGCGCCACGACGTGACGCGTTGGTAGCGAAGGTGAATCGCGAGGCGTTGATGGCGCGTGAGCGTCAGGTGGAGCGCGAGCAGAAAGCGCAGGCGCGTGGTCCGAGAGTCGCCCAGCGTCCAGAGATTCCTTCCGCTCCAGATGTGCGGCCACCGTTCTGGGGGCCACGCGCGCTGGACCGTGTGGCCGTGGAAGATGTGGCGGCCTATCTGGACCGCAACGCGCTTTTCCGCGGACGCTGGGGCGGCGTGGCGCACGGCGAGGAGTATGATCGGCTGGTGCGCGAGCAGTTCGAGCCGCGCCTGGAGCGCATGCTGCGGCAAGCGCGGCAGCGTGGATGGCTGCGCCCGCGCGCGGTCTACGGCTATTTTCCGGCGCGTGTCGAGGGTGATGATCTGCTGATTCTCGATCAACCGCAGGGCGCGCAGGTGGTGGAGCGCTTCAGCTTCCCCCGCCAGAGCGATGGCGAGCGCTTGTGCCTGGCGGATTACTTCGCGACCGCTGGCGACCGAGTGGCGGTCGTTCCCTTGCAGGTCGTGACGATGGGCGAGCGGGCCTCCGAGGAGACAGCGCGAATGCAGGCGACGGGCGACTATACCGAGGCATACTTCTTGCACGGATTGAGTGTGCAGATGGCCGAGGCGATGGCCGACTACACCAACGAGCGCATCCGCGCTGAGCTTGGCCTGCTTGAAAACGCGGCCCGTCGCTATAGCTGGGGCTACG
>DASQSS010000220.1:0-7634 GCA_035642255.1 Ktedonobacterales bacterium
TCCAGAGGGTAGGCGACCCCGTCCAGCGTTGAAAGGCCCGGGCGAGCGCCGTCAATAGCACATCGTTGACCTCTGCGTGATGCGCGAGTGGCGCGAGGTGGAGCAACGCCTGGGTTTCCTCGCGGTTGAGGCGGCTGGAAACGCGCACAGCAGCGCCCTCTGTATTCCGCGTTTCCAGCGAGCCGGTGGCAGCGCGCAGGTCAACGGGTACCATGGGCAGGTCGGCGCTGGCGGCGCGCAACCAAAAGGTGGCCTCATCGCGGATTTCCGAAGTCTGCGCGTAGTCGGCGAGGCGTTGCGCCCAGTCGCGGTACGATGTCGTCTTGGGCGGCAGTCGGATTGGCTCTCCGCGCTGGATCTGTCGGTAGGCGATCTGCAGGTCTTCGATCAGGAGGCGCCACGAGACGCCATCAATGGCCAGGTGGTGGATGACGATTAGGAGGCGACCAGGGCGGGTCGCTCCCAGGGCAAAATACGCCACCCGGATCAGCGGGCCAGCGGACAGGTTGAGACTGCGCTGGAGCGCTGTGGCCTGCGCTGCAATCGCTGTGGTCTGTCCCGATTCGGACAGAGAGGACAGATCAATGACGTCACAGGGGACTTCTTCGCTCAGACCAGCGTAAAATTGTCGCCAGCCAGCGGACGTTCTGGTGTAGCGCAGGCGCAAGGCATCGTGGTGTTCCAGAAGAGCAGCCACAGCCGCGCGAAGAGCAGCGGGATCGAGGGACTGGCGCGTGAGAAACAGCAGCGACTGGTTCCAGTGGTGTGGGGCGGGAACATCGCGCGCGAAGAACCAGCGCTGAACAGGTGTAAGCGGGACCTCGCCCTCAAGGGCGCCCTGTTCAGGTTGAGTTCCCATAGGCGCGGAAACCTCGGCCAGCGCCGCCAGTCCAGCGACCGTGGGCGCCTCGAAGATGTGTCTCGGGGTCAAGTGAAGGCCAGCGTCGGCGGCGCGCGCAATGATCTGGATCCCCAGGATAGAATCGCCGCCCAACTCGAAAAAGTTGTCGTTTACGCCGACCCGTTCCACGTCCAGCGCCTCCTGCCAGAGCGTGACCAGGAGCCGTTCATCGTCTGTACGTGGCGCCTGATAGGCGTTCTTCTGTTCTGATCGATGCGGAAGCGGCGGCGCTAGCGCACGCCAATCCACCTTGCCACTCGGCGTCAATGGAAAGGCGTCCATCGCCACAAACGCGGACGGCAGCATGCCATGGGGCAGTCGTTGCGCCAGAAAACGCCGAAGCTCGTCGGGTAGCGGGGGTGGGTTCTGGATGGGTGTCAGATAGGCGACGAGACGCTTGTCACCGGGAGCAACAGCATGATGATCATCATCATCGCCATCGTCATCGCGCACGAGCACGGCAGCCTGTTTGATGTTGGGATGCTGGGCCAGCGCCGCCTCAATTTCTCCCAGTTCGATACGCAAGCCCCGCAGCTTGACCTGACTGTCGTGTCGGCCGACATACTCCAGGTTCCCATCCGGCAGCATGCGCGCCAAATCGCCCGTGCGATAGAGCCGCGCGCTGGGGTGTTCGCCTGGCCGGACGCTGAAGGGATCGGGCACAAAGCGCTCCGTGGTCAGCGAGGGCCGCCGCCAGTAGCCACGCGCCAGCCCCACCCCGCCGATATAGAGCTCGCCCACCACCCCCACGGGGACCGGGCGCTGCTGCCCGTCGAGCAGGTACACCCTCGTGTTGGCGACGGGCCGCCCGATCGGCGTCCGCTGATGGGTGGACGCGGCGTCGCTGGTGGCGTGCAGGCCAGGAGACGGAGCCACTACCTGGTAGAGCGTGCTGCAAATGGTGGTCTCAGTCGGTCCGTAGCCATTCAGCAGGCACAGGTCGGGCAGCTGCGCGCAGATGCTCATCAACACATGCTCAGGAATCGGCTCGACCCCGACCAGCAGGCGCCGCAACGCCGCAGCGCCGGGGTGGACGTCCAGCCAGCGCGCGTAATCGGCCAGCAGGAAGGGGGGCAGATAGGCGCTGCGAATCTGGTGGGTCTGCAGCCATCCTAGCAGCGCGGGCGCCGCCAGCCGCACATGCTCCGGGATCACATGTACGGTTGCGCCGACGAGCCAGGCGGAGAAGATCTCGTAGACGGAAACGTCGAAACTCAGGCTGGTCCACCAGCTACAGGCGTCGCCGGAGGTGAGAGGTCCACGCCGCTGGAAATCGCTCAGCAGGCTGACCACGCCCCGATGCGTAAGCGCGACGCCATTGGGCTGTCCGGTCGACCCAGAGGTATAGATGAGGTAGGCCAGCTGGTCGGGCGTCACCACGCACGGCGGATTGTTCCTCGACTGCGCGCGAATCAGGCGGGTGTTGGCGTCGTTCCCATCAAGAGAGAACACGCGCACGCCACTGAGCGCGTCATCGCCGCTGGCCGCGCGGATGTGCGCCAGGCGGTCGTCCAGTCCGCGCTCAGTGAGCAGCAGTGTCGCGGCGCTATCGCGCAGCATGAATGCCAGGCGCTCGTCGGGGTAGCTGGCATCGAGCGGCGCATAGGCGCCCCCTGCCTTCAGGATCGCCACCAGGCCGATGAGCGCTTGCGCCGAGCGCGTACACAGTAGAGCAACCGGGGTATCTGGGCCAACGCCTTGCTGCCGCAGGTAGTGGGCGAGTTGGTTGGCCTGCTGGTTGAGCGTGCGATAGGTCAGGCGCGTGTCGCTGGCGACGACCGCGAGCGCCTCAGGCGCCAGCTCCGCCTGACGCTCAACGAACTGGTGCAGGCGCAAGTCGCTGGGGTAAGGCATGGCGGTCGCGTTCCACACCTCCACTAGCTGCCGACGCTCAGCGCCAGACAGGATCGGGAGGCGCGAGACCAGTTGGTCTGGATCAGCCGCGATGCTGTTGAGAAGGATGCGATAGCTCGCAGCCATCCGCGCGATTGTCGCCGCATCAAACAGGTCTGTACGATATTCAAGCGTCACCACCAGCCCGTCTGGACTCTCGGCTGCCGCCATCGTCAGATCAACGGGTGCTACACGGTGCGCGATGGGAATGGGCCGCATGCGTAACCCGCCGAGATCGACCGTGCTGGCGCCCTGGCCCAGCGCCATGAATCCCGCCTGCTCTCGAGGAAGCAGCGCGGTGGTCTTCTGCCACGAAAACATGGCCTGAAAAATCGGTGCGCGGCCAAGTTCACGCGCTGGCCGGAGACGCCGCGCGACCTCCGCGAACGGATACCACTCATGCGCGGCGCTCTCATCGAGGGCGCGCCGGTTCGTGTCGAGCAGTTCGACAAAGCGGGGATGCTCCGAGAGGTCAGCGCGCAGAACGATCGTGTTGACGAAGTAGCCGACCACTCTGGCGACGGCATGGCTTCGGCCTGCCTTGGGGAAGCCCACGAGCACATCATCCTGCCCTGTGTACCGATGCAGCAGGATTTGAAACGCCGTGAGCAAGATCGTGTACACGGCGACGTGGCGCGTCTCGGCCAACGTGCGCAGGCGCTGCGTGAGCTCCTGGTCGAGCGCGATGGATTCGGCGGCGCCACGACCAGTGTGCACAGCGATTCGGGGGTGATCTGCGGGCAGGTCAAGCGATGGGATGTCGCCCGCAAGTTGTGTGCGCCAGTATTCCCAGCTCGTATCCGCCTCTGGTCCCGCCAGCCGCTCCGCCTCGTGCCTCACGAAGTCGGCGTAGCGTGCGCGCAGCGGCTTCAGCGTCGCTGGCGCCCCTGTGGTTTCTTCCCGATAGAGCGCCGCCAACTCTGAAATCATCACGGCAAGGGACCACAAGTCGCCCAGGATGTGATGGAAGACCAGGAGCAGGAGATGCTCCGGCTGGCTCTCGTGAGTTACTTCATCGCTGGCTAGCGGCGTCGCGATTGGGGCATGCGTCAGCGCCAACACGCGCCACGCAGGATGGCGTTCGATGTCGAAGGGACGGTAAATTTCCTCCCCAAGACGCTCATCGAGTTGTGCGGGATACCACGCTGAAGCATCCTCGCAGCGGAAGTCCACATCCGCCCTAGGAAGGACACGCTGGATTGGCTCGCCGTCTGACGTAGCGAATATCGTGCGCAGCATAGGGTGACGCTCAGCCAGTCGCTGGAAGGCGCGGCGCAGGGCGTCCAGGTTCGTCTCGCTGGGGACGGCGACTGCTCCGGAGAGGTTATAGGCGACGCTCTCTGGCGTAGTTTGATAGAGTGACCACAAAGCTTTCTGACCTATGGAAAGCGGGTAAGCGGCGACATACGTTGAGGTCGGCAAGTCCTCTGCGTGTGTGGGATCCATCATCCTCGCTTACCCTGATCCAGTCGGTTCGGTGGTGACCCGCAGTGACTCGCGTCGCCTGATGTCTGTGCGGGAGTCGTCCGCGCGCATGGTGATTCTGAACGCGTGCATGTCGCCACTGCCACGGCTTAACCTCGCGCTTCGCCTGGTAGTGTGCGGCGCCGTTTCCGACGATGGCGCTCCTGGCCAGGCAGGCAGATATACGGTTGCAGTGGCGTACTGGCAGCCATACGAGGGCTATTCTGACACATCATAAGACAAATGAACAACGGTTGCGCGGCCACGAGGCGCTCCACGCTATTTTCCGGGCAAACGGTCTGGCTCGGTCTGGCTCATCTGTGTTTGCCTATCGGTTGCGTATAATGAGAGAACCAGCGCAATGGTCTGGCAGAGAAGAGGAAGCGTCTCGATGCCTCGGACGCTCGACTATGCTGAGGCGCGCTTCAGAGCAGGCGTGCTACAGGAGGAATCGCGGTTTATGCGGCGAATACGGTTGCGCCTCCAGTCACGCTTCCTCTGGACGTTCACCTCAGATGAGGAGCGTTGACATTTGCCTCTCCGAGTGGCAAACGCCACCACGGAATCTTTCCTTGCCACACCATGAGGCGCACGTATGGATGGCGCTCCTGGACCAGCCATCAGCGGTGAAATCGACGCTATTGGGGGCGCTCAGCCCAGAGGAAAGAGCACGCGCACACCGCTTCCATGCCCCTCGGGATCGCGACCGCTATGTCGTGGCGCATGGCGCCATGCGCGATATTCTGGGATGCTATCTGGGCCTCGCCCCAGCTGACGTGCGCCTAGACGCCGCACCCAATGGGAAGCCCGTCCTTGCTCCAGAATTGCGGCGCTATCACCTCGAATTCAACCTGTCTCACTCCCACGAACTCGCGCTCATTGCAGTTGGGAGCGGGCGACGAGTCGGCATTGATGTGGAGCGTATTCGTTCAGAGGTGCGTGGGGAAACGATTGCCGAACACTTCTTTTCCCCACCTGAAACGGCTTTGCTTCGCGCACTTCCGCCAGACGCCCGATTGGCGGCGTTCTTTGCTGGCTGGACTCGCAAGGAGGCATATAGCAAAGCGCGCGGCGAAGGGCTGCGAAAACCCTTCGACCAGTTTGCGGTGGTCATCGCGCCTGATCAGCCAGCGACGCTGCTCTACGACGGATCGGATCCGCGGGCGCCAGCGCACTGGTCCCTACGCTCACTTGACGTTGGGTCAGCATACGCCGCAGCCGTAGCAGTCGAGGGGCATGATTGGCGCCTGCGCCGTTGGCTCTGGTCAACGCCCGTCTGTCCACGATAGCGCAGTGGCGGCTACACGTGTGGGGCTCGCCACCTGTTCAAGCGCCATCAGCGCGCGTCACTGCTGCACGATCAGCATGTAATGCTCCTCAGACTGGCGTGTGTAGTCAAGCACACGGAGGTTGGCTTGCTGGAGCCACGCGTGGATTCGCGCTGGCGCTACACGCGCGTCGCGCGGCGGCCCTGACTGCGCGGGGCCATCTGGATGAAATTCGGCGATAACCGCGCGCGCATCTGCTGGGAGCAGCCTCGCAAGCTGGCCAATCAGCGCGGCGGGATCGTCAGTGTGATGTAGCATCATCGCCAACAGCACGGCTGATATCTTGCGCTTCTCGTCATCCTCCAGGCTGAAGTGGAGCACATCAGCGACCACGCAGCGAACGTTCGTGACGTCATCACGGCGCCTGCGCTCCTGCAGAGAGGCGATGGCGTCTGGCGCCCGGTCAACCGCATACACCAGTCCGGTTGGGCCGACGCGCATGGCCATCCGCAGACTGACATAGCCAGGCCCAGCCCCCAGATCGAGCGCATGATCGCCAGCGTTCAGACGCAGCGCCTCCATCCAATCCGGGACCAGGAATGCTCGCTGCTCTTGTCGGGCGAACACTTCATCCCAGGTCAGATGGCTCAGGTCCTTTTGGAATCCCGTCACCAGTCGCGCCTTCCTTGTGCTACAGGTACTACAGCAGCCCATACTGCGAGATGGACCAGACAATCAGGCCAAGTGTCAGGGCGATGGAGACACTCCCCAGAATGAGCATCGAGGGGTTATTTCTCCAGGCGCGCATCTGCCAGATCGTCACGCCCACCATCACTACGGACATCAACAACATGCCCTCACGAACGAGTGGTGGGTACCCTGCCATACCGCCCATCCCGCTCATGCCCGCCATGCCGAGTGTCACCAGCAGAATCACCATATGCAGCAGATGGTGTTGACTAGCGAGCAGGGCGACCACGACCGAACCGACGCCGGTGATCTTCGCGAGACGTGTGGATTGCTCAGCGTGCGCGGGCGCCTCATCCAGTTTGATGTTAGCCTTCACTCTTGTACCTCGTTACTTGCGTTATTTTCTTGACCTTCGCGCAGTACCGCGTTCAGAATAGCCAGACTGTCAACGACCTGCGCGCGTTGCGGGTCAGAAAGCCGCTGCCAGATGGCCTGATACCGTACAGATGCCGAGTGGCGCACCTCGTCGGCGATGGCGCGACCGGCGGCGGTGAGCTGCAAGCGCACTTCCCGACGATTATGCAGATTGGTGGAACGCTCTACCCAACCGCGTTCCACCAAAGTGGTTACCAGACGGCTCACGGTACTCTTCTCCAGGTGAAGCTGTTCCGCAAGTTGATGGAGCGAGAGCCGCTCTTGTTGAGCAAGCGTTTGCATGGCATGCGCCTGTGAGGGTGACAGCGGGTACTGACATGGCGTGTGCTCCTGCTCCAGCAGTCCAAACAGGCGAACAAAGGTCTGAATCTGCTGTTGTAGCAGTCGCTCATCCATCTGATGGCCTCTCTTCTCACCGAAAACGCAAGGTTGCGACCGCTGGCCGATTTCAATGTATGATACAACTGTTGTCAAGCACAACGGTTGTATGCGTGTTCGCAACGACTTGTCAGGTCTGCCTGAAGACAACCGGTATCATCAAAGCGATTGGATGATTCACCCAGCGCGCTCCATAGCGCGTGAATATATCGAGCGTGAGGCGAGGGGCGGCGCGCCAGAGTCAGGACGCGCGTGGTGTCACCGACCTCAGCCATGCAGTCGTCGCTGCGCGAGTACGTGGGGTGGCGCACGTCCGCTAGCTTGGCAGTTGCACACCAGCGCGCAACCTGCCGCCTGCGCAAGGGCACCTTTGACGCTGCATGCCGATGTGCGGCCAGAAAAGAACGTTGTTCTCGCTATACCCCAGCTGATGAGGCGAATGAGCAGACGCGATACTCAACCAGGGTCTTTTCATGCTAGGCGGATACCCAAGACTCCCATTTCGCAGTTTGGATTGACCCACCTGAGGAATTCTTGGTAGGGTGAACGCCAGGAGCCGAACGTGAACTCCAATCGGGATCGAAAGGGGTTTGCGGCCGCATGGC
>DASQSS010000221.1:0-2794 GCA_035642255.1 Ktedonobacterales bacterium
TCCAACGGGTGATACTTTCGGAGAAAGCGGTGGCTGAGCGCTCCTACCGGTGCTGGCAGGAGTTGCTTCAAGCACACTTTGGAAGCACTTCTCGTGAGTCATTGTGGCTTCTCCTCCTGGCTGATGTTATCGGCGTGGTCATCGACGGCGTCCTGCGCTCCGGCTGACTCGCTCGTCACCCTCTGCTTGCTGCTAGCAGGGTCGGCCGCTGGTGGAACGCCATCCCCTCGACGGGTCATCACATCAAGCCCTGTCCAGACATCAGCAGCATCCGTCAACAGCCCATCCGACAATCTATCTAGCAGCGGTCCAGCGTTTGGCGCTCCCACGCGATATCCATAACGCCCACGCCGTGTCGCCCGAGGCGCCTTGTGCTCGCCAGCCGGTTGGTCACCGCTCGTGTCACCTGCAGAGTCGGTCGTCGGCGCCTCACTCTCATGGGCGCGTTGATCCGTCTGGCCGTCATTATGCCCGTCGTCGGGCGTCGGTACGACATCGGGCGTAGCGACACGCGTAGCGCCGACCGAGCCCGATGCAGCGACAAATGCGGTACCCGTCGCATCCTCAGGACGATACACCTCGTGGGCAGGGAGATAGCGCGCCGCCGCTGCGGTCAGCGCCTCCTCTACAACATCAATTGGATGGGCATACCGGGCGCGCGCTCGACGACGCAGCACGCGCTCCGTCTCCGTGTCACCCGTCGGTGGTCGGTCGAGCGCGAGAGAAAAGACCGGGAGCCGTCGTCCGTCCAGGGTCACTTTGGCGTAGCAGCAGAAGTCATCGAGATTGATGAGATCACTCACCGTGACGGCGTCGTCCAACTCACGCGCCAGCGTACGCCCGTCCTCAGCGCTGGTGGCAAAGGCAAAGAGGTTGTCCACATTGGCCAGCACGGTCGGGCGCAGCGTCGGATCAAGCGCATCGAGGTGGGCCAGCGCCTGCGTCGCTAGCGCGAACGAGCCGCCGAACTTGCGCAGCTCGGAGAGCATTGCCGCATAGTCCACCCCCAGGATGCTCTGGAACTCGTCAATCACGACCAGGAATCGCTGTCGTTCCTCGGGCGTTAGCCGCGCCTGCTCCTGGAGCGCCACCTGGAGCGCGCCGAGCAACGTCGCGCCGACGAGCGTCGCCGTCTCCGCTCCGACCACGCCCTTGGCGGTATTGACCAGCAGCGTCCGCCCGTCGCGCACGATCTCGGTCAGGTCAAGCGTCGAGCGGCCCTGCCCGACAATGCGCCGCGCGACGCGGCTGCCGGAGAAGGCCGCCATCTTGGTGAGTACGGGGTTGATGATCTCGAGTTGCAGCCGAGGGTCGAGTGGCTTGTAGTAGTGCGTCCACCAGGTGCGCAGCGCCTGGTCATGGATGAGGCTCAACACATCCCTGCGAAAGCCGGGCGAGGAGAGAATGGGCGCCACGTCGAGCAGCGTGAACTGGGCGTCTGGTCCCGCCTGTGGGTCAGCGGCAACCAGCCCCTCATTGGCTTCATAGAGGGTCTTGAGCGCGTACTCCAGCGCGTTCTGCATGCGTGGTCCCCAGAACTTGGCCCAGATCTGTGACAGGATGCCCAGCAACGCTTCGACGCCTTTATCGCGGTCGCGCCCCAGCAGCGTATCGAGGGGGTTGAGCGCGACCGGATAGGCGGTATCGGCGAGGTCCACCAGAATGACGTCGTCGCGCCGCGCTGGCGGGACAAGCGTCAGCAGGCTCGAGACGAGATCGCCATGCGGATCGATCACAATCAGGCCGCCATCGGTTGCGTGGCGGCGCCGTCGCAGCTCTCCCTGTGGAAGGAGCGGAGCGGCGCCAACATGAACGGGCACGCCGACGTCCTGCCCGTGTCCCTCTGGTATTCCCTGCCCTTCCTGCTCTCCCTGCCCTTCCTGCGCTCCTTGGGCTCCGAGCTGTGCCAGCGCCAGATGGAGCAGGAGCGAACTCTTGCCCTTGCCCGTCTTGGCGACCAGTAAGGTGTTGTGACGCAGCGCCTCCTGCGGCAGCCGCACCGGCGTGCGCAGGTCCGCCTGCGTGGAGACGCCGAGGCGATACCCATGCGCGAGGGGCACGACTGGCGCAAGCAGCGTGCGGGCGCGTCCGCGTTCCAAGAGCGGGGTCTCCGTCTCGCCTTGCGGCAGATGCCAGAGCGCCGCCAGTTCCCGTACGTTCAGCAGATCATGGGACCGGCGCACACGTCGCGCCCATCGTACCGGAAAGCGACGGGGCTGGAGGTATCCGCGCCGACGCGCCACGAAGAATGCGCCACTGGCGAGATGATGCTGCCGGTACGCGGCGACAAGTTGCGTGAGGGTCTGACGCAACTGCTGATCGAGTGTCGCATGCAGCGACCACTGAAGGCGAAAGCGCTCGAACGTATCTATCAGGGCGGATAGAAGGGATCGGGCGGAAATGGCCAATGCGGTTCTGGGCGCCAAACGCTCCACCATGCCGTTCGCGGCTTGCGGTTGCTGTTCGACCGTAACGTGCGTACGAATGGCCCGAGTTGCGCTCGTGGACTGCGCGGGGAGGACTGGAGCGGGCGCGATGGCAAGCAGCGTCAGGCATGTGCGAGCGGCGAGCGGCGTCGTGCGCTGCTCAACCAGGCGCATGCTGTAGATCGCGGTCTGACGGAGCCGCGCTCGCAGCACGAGTCCTGTGACAATCAGCAGCGCAAGGGCACAGAGCGTCGGAAGGAGCAGCGGTGACGGGATGACGTGCGACACCAGCACGATGAGGCTCACTATGAGACGACGCAGTCGGGTGGGATCGAAGCGCACACCGGACAGCGGCGTGACGAGTCCAC
>DASQSS010000222.1:0-25564 GCA_035642255.1 Ktedonobacterales bacterium
AAGTGGCTGCGAAACAACTCGTACGTACCATCCACCAGGTAAATCTTCATCGTGTCTCCCTCCTGTCGGAAGCCTACTTCAAGGATGTTCTCCCACAAGCAAGGGAAGGCGGAAATGCAGAGCACACGAGCACGCGAGGCCTCACTCGCCTTCCCACGCGCACAGCAAAGCGCTTGCTTGACTGTACCTGACGAATCACCCTTCGAGCCAGAGGACGATCGAAGCGAGGACGAGCATGGCGCGGTAGTTGACTGCGCGTTTCTCGTAGCGCGTTGCCAGTCCACCCCGCTGCCTGAGGCGATTGATACCCCGCTCGACCATGCGGCGATGGGCATAGACGGCTTTGTCGAAGCGGAGCAGCCGTCCTGGCGCGGCTGGCGGGTGATTCTGCCAGGTGATTCTGCCAGGACGCGAGATCAGTCGAGCAGCGATGGTTCTTCAGCGGCGCGCTCGCTTGGCCGCATGGGCTGCGCGGTTGGCGTCTGCGGGACCGCTTGAGCGTCCGCCTCCGGACGAGGAGCGCCGGAGGGTCGTACGCGCTGCTGTGACTGGCTCGGCCCATCATCCGTGTCGGAGTGGCTGTCGTCGCCCTCGGTGAGCGGGACCTTGTCAGGGAACAGCGGCGAGGAGCGCTGATAGCGGTCGTAGAAGACCTCGAACATCGAGTACGCGATGGCTACGACCGGACCAGCGAAGAACGCACCCCAGACGCCACCAACCTTCGCTCCGATGAGCAGTCCTGCGAAGAGCAGCAGCGGGTGGACTCCCATAATGGAGCCGAAGACGCGCGGCGCGATGATCTGCAGCGTGATTTGTTGGGCGATGACGAGCGCGATCACGAGCAGGATGAGCTTGGCCGCAAGCTGGTCACTCGGCGTCTGCAACAGCACAAGCGCGATAGGTGGCGCCACCGCAAGGAAGGTTCCGAGGAAGGGAAGCAGCATGAGCACGCCGCAGATGAGCGCCACGGGCAGACTGTTCGACTGACCGAGCAGCACCAGCGCGATCCAGGTGAGCGCGCTATAGATGAGCGCTATGACCAGCTGCGCCCGCAGGAAGCCGCCGAAGATCTGCGTGACGGCTGCGCGAAACATCCGCGCGTCTTCGCTCCATCGGGGTGGCAGACGTCGGATGATGCCCGCCAGGAGCCGCTCACCATCGAGCATCATGTAGAAGGACAGGATGATGATCAGAAACGCGTCGAAGAGCAGGGTCAGGACAGAGGTGATCGTGTTGGTCGCGATGGACACTGCCTGATTCGCAATGCTCGCGGTGTAGGCGGGAATCTGCCCCCAGACCTGCGAGACGATGCCTGAGGCGTCGCGCTGGCGCAGACCCAGCCGCTGGAGGATCAGTGTCAGGTCGGCGCTGAAGGCGCTGAGTCTGGCCGGGGAAAAGGCGTCTGTCAGCTCGCCCGCGAGACGGCGAACCTGGTCGCCGATGATAGGCACCGTCAGGACGATAACGCCTGAGATGACGATGGCGAGCGCGACGTAGATCAGCGAGACAGCCACCGCGCGCGGCAACCCAGTGCGCCGAAGGTAGGTGGAGAGCGGCTCCAGGATAAAGGCGATGACCCAGGCGAGAAAGAAGAGCAGGATGATATCGCCGAACGCGACCAGGCTCGTCCAGACGAGTTGAACGGTGAAGATCGCCACGATCACCGTGACGAGCGTGAGCAATACGCGCAACACACGGTAGCGCGCGAGAAGATCAGGTTGCATCGCTCGCTCACGCCTCCTCACCACGGGCGCGTTGGGGTATGACGGAAGGTTGCGCCTACACGCGGCGCTATTGTCTCATCGTACCACGCGCGCTTTGAGAAGCGCGTTCGCGTCGCCCGAACGTCCTCACAGGCGCACGGCGCTCACACGCGCGCGGCCCGACAGGACGCCATCGAGCGCGGCGTCGGGCGTCGCACGGCTGGCGTCAGCGAGCGCGCTGAGGGGCGCCGAGGCGAAGCGCGCGAGTTTCCCTGGCTCCAGCGAGCCAAGTTCAGCCGCGACGCCGAGGGCATCGGCGCCCGCGAGGGTCGCGAGCCGCAGCAGCTCAGTCGCGGTTGGCGCTTCACCCGCCTGCGTATGCAGGTCGGCGGCGTACGCGGCTTCATCCCAGATCGAGAGCGAGGGAGAGCTGGCCAGGCTATCCGTTCCCAGCGCCAGCCGCACGCCAGCCGCACGATAGGCCGCCCAGGGCAGACGCCCATTGCGCAGACGTGTGTTGCTGCGCGGGCAGTGCGCCACTGCCGTTCGTGAGTCATGCAGCAGCGCCAGGTCGTCGGCGTCGACCTGCACGCCATGCGCCAGCAATGTGTCGGGGCCGAGCGCGCCGAGGGCGCCAAGATAGCATATGGGTGTGCATGCCGCCGCGTGTTCCAGATCGGCTGGCAGGCCAAGCGCGGAGTACAGCGTGTCGCGGATGGGCCCGCTGCGGTCGCGCAGCCACAGCGTCTCGGCGGGCGATTCTGCGGCATGGATGCTGATTGGGACGCCCTCGGCGCGCGCCCAGGCCGACGCCTTCTCGAAGAGTGGCGCTGAGACGGTATAGGTCGCATGCAGTGAGAGGCCGAAGCGCACCTGCGCGTCGGGATAGCGCGCGCGCCAGAGATCGAGCTGGCGCTGGCCGCGCGCCAACACCTCATCAGCCCGGGCAGGGTCGCCACTCAGCAGCTCATAGTACACGATGCCCAGTAGTCCGCTCTCGACGACTGGGCCGACGCTCTGCCCCGCCGAGCAGATCTCGCCGACCGCCGCGACCCCGCTGGCGAGCGATCGCCGCACGCCCTCGGCGGCGGAGGCGCGTAGCGCGGCGTCGTCCAAAGCGCCGCGCGCGCGCAGCAGGGCGAGAATCCACGGGGCCATGTCGAGATCGTGGGGCAGCGCATCCTCCAGCGCGGTAAGCTCCAGGTGCGTATGGGCGTTGATGGCGGCGGGAAGCAGCGCCACCTCGCCCAGATCCACGCGTCGCGCATCGGGATAGCGGCGGGCGAGGTCGACGGCGGACCCGACCGCCAGGATGCGCTCGCCCTCCACGACGACGGCGCCATTGGTGATCGGCGCCGTCGCGACGGGATAGACGTAGCGGGCAGTCAGCAGAGTGGGCATGCGCTATCCAACCGCCTCTGCCGTGCGCTGGCTGTATTCCGCTGGCGCGAAGAACACCAGCACACTCAGCGCCTCCGTGATGTCATGGAAGTGATGGACGACATGTGCTGGAACGTAGACCAGCGAGCCTGCCGTGACGGCGACATCTTCGTCGCCCACCAGTAGCGACGCCCGCCCGGCCACGATGTAATACAACTCGTCCTCCGTGTGCGGCTCCTGTGGGTCCTGCGCCCCGACCGGAAGCTCATACAGCCCTGCGCTCATCGCTGGCGCCCGTAGGAATTCGTGGTAGAGATTTCCAGACTGTGCACGCTGGCGGCTCAGGTCCGTAACAGTGTAGTCGCGCATGGGCGACCTCCTCATTGGCTCTCGACCCTTCACGGCCAGAGTCATACAGCCATACGGATGTCGGCGCGAATCGGGCGTTTATGCCGCTCCGCGCCGTATGTCAGCCATTCATGAGCCATTCATGGCCGCGACACACTCCACAGGCTTAGTCGAACAGCTCCAGGATGCCGTAGTCGCTGTCGCGCTTGGCGGGACGGAAGCCCTGCGCGCGGATATTGTCCTGGATCTGCTCGACGGTCATGCAGGAGCCGACATCCGCTCCAGCGGCGCTGACGACGTTCTCTTCCATCATCGTGCTGCCGAAGTCGTTGGCGCCTCCATGCAGCGCGCGGCCCGCTAGCTCTGGTCCCTGTGATGGCCACGACGCGCTCAAATTCTCGAAGTTGTCGAGCATCAGGCGCGCGAAGGCGACCATCCGCAGGTACTCGTCACCCGAGGCGCGCTCGCCGCCCATCGCCGTGTGGTCGGGCTGATAGCTCCAGCAGATGAAGCTGGTGAAGCCATTGCCGTTGTACGCCAGGCTCTCGTCTTGCAGTTCGCGCAGGCGGGTCAGCGTCAGCACGCGCTCCTCTGTCTCTTCGCCAAAGCCAAAGACCATCGTGGCGGAGGTCGTCAGCCCCTCGCGCTGGGCCAGTCGCTCGGCCTCGATCCAGCTCTCCCATGTGCCTTTGTGCGGCGCGATGCGGTTGCGCGTGCGGTTGTCCAGGATTTCGGCGCCGCCGCCAGGCAGGCCGTCCATCCCAGCCTCGTGCAGCGCATGCAGGATCTCGGCGAGCGGGCGCTTCTCGATGCGGGCGATGTTCCAGACCTCGACCGGCGAAAAGGCGTCGAGTTGCACCTGTGGGAAGCGCTGCTTGAGATAGCGCAGCAGGTCGGTATAGTAGGAGAGCTTGAGATACGGGTTGACGCCGCCCTGCAAGAGCACGCGCGTGCCGCCCCAGGCGACCAGCTCTTCGACCTTCTCACCAATCTGCTCATGCGTGAGCAGGTACGCCTCGGCGCTGGCGGGCTTGCGGTAGAACGCGCAGAAGCCGCAGTCAATGATGCAGACGTTGGTGTAGTTGATGTTGCGGTCTACGAGATACGTCACCACACCCTCGGGATGCTTGCGGCGGCGCACGGCGGCGGCGGCGGCGATCAACTCGGCGCTGTCGGCCTCCTGGTAGAGGCGCATGCCATCATCGAATGAAAGGCGCTCGCCCGCGATGGCGCGCTGCAGCAAGTCGCCGGTATCCACGGTTTGCATAGGTCACTATCCTCTATCTGTCTCCACTCTCCACACGACATGGAAGCGCCGTGTTAGTCCGCGACGCCTGATACCGCGGTGAGGTTCGTTGGTGTAACACGCACGAGCAGCTCGCCCGGCACGCCGTTGCGCTGCCCGAAGGACTCGGCCTGATCGGCGCCCATGTAGCGCCCGGCGATGATCGTCGCCCAGCGTAACAGCTCGGATGGATCCTCTGAGAGCGTCGCCGTCCCTTCGATCAAGGCGAACGCGTAGGGCATGCGCTCATCATCCACACAGATGGCGACGCGCGGGTCGCGGAGCAGGTTGCGCCCTTTCACAGTCGTCTTGTACGTCGTGAAGATCAGGTCGTCGCCATCGAGCGCAAACCAGACAGGCGCGACATGCGGCCGGCCATCGGCGCGGGTAGTGCTGACCTTCGCGGTGCGCGTACCCTCGGCGAGGAACTGGTGTCTCTCGGCCTCGGTCATGCTGTGCGACATGCTCGTCTCCTTTGCGCTGGTCGTGTGCGTGTTACGCCTCAGACACGACCTGCTCTGGCTCCAGCACATCCATGAAGGGGCTGACCGAGAAGACTGCGTTGCCTGGGCCGGGCAGGCCGTACCCCGGCGGCGGCGCAAGACGATGCGCGCGCAGCGTGTCGCGGTAGGTCTCCAGCAGGCGCAGATGATACTCGAGCGGCGCGCCCTCAGGGTTCGCGTCGCCCAGCGGTGTCATCGCCTCCGGACACCACGTCGTGAAGCGCGGGGTGATGCCCTTCTCCATGAAGAAGTTCAGGCCCTCAGCGGTCGAGCGTATGGCGTCCTCGACCTCGGTGTAGCCCCACGGCTGCGCCATCTCGACGCCAGCGACGAAGTTAGGGATGACATTGGCTGGCTCGAAGACATCGGCCGCATCCACCACACGGCGAATCCACTCGTCGCGCCCGACATAGCGCGCCTTGCCTGGGCAAATCTTCGGGAAGAGCTTTGGATCCCACACCTCGTAGTTGGGATGGTAGATCTGTGCGCCCGCCGCCTTGAGCCGCTTGACCGACTCAATCGGCCAGGCCTGCGTGACGACTTTGCTGATCCACCTGCCCGGGAAGCGCGTCTCGATCGCCTCGACATACTGCGCGTAGAACTCGATCTCGTTCTTGCCTTGCAGGGTCGAGGTGACACTGCCTCCGGTCAGGGTGTAGGCGCGGCTCTCGCTGCCGCTGGCGTCAATACGCTCTAGCGCGGTCAGGATGTCCTGCGGCGCCTTGACGCCCGTGTAAGGTCGCCCTTCCTGAATCTGCTGGCGATAGTTGTTGTTGATGTCGCAGAACTGGCACTCCTCTTTCGCACCGAAGTATTGGCAGACGCGGAAGACGGTGAGATAGAGCAGATAGCCCCACTCGATGGTCGGGGCGATCTCGGCGACCGGGCGACCATCCGGGAGTTTTTCGTTGTAGTACGGCGGCAGGTCGTGCAGCCCCACCTGAGCGATAGGTTCCTCGCCCGCGTGCAGCCACAGCGCGCCATCACGTGGGGCCACCTGATAGGGTGAGCGCGGATTCAGCCGCACCGAGACAATCGTGCGCCGCAGGTCATACGGCCCGCCCGTCAGCGCGATTTCTTCGGGCGCGCGCCACTTCTGCTCCTCATCGAGCTGGGCCATGGGCGCCATGTTGAAGGAGAAGATGAAGTAGCTCTTTGGCTGATGCTCGCGTCCCGCGCCCGCGGCGGTATCGGCTGGTCGCACGAGCGCCCCTGGAGCGAAGCGCATGCCCAATCGCAGCAAATCAGCTTTGATCATCGCCTCACGCGGCAAGCTCGGATGGCGCGCAAACGCCGCCTCAAGAATCTCTATCTGTCGCATATTTTACTCACTCGTCTCCAATGTCTAACAGCTAGCCTCTCGCGGAGCGCCGGAAGGGCAAGTATGCCCCGACCCCTCGGCGCCCCGATCTTTCAAGGCTGTGACCGCTCATTCCCGCGTCTCCCCCACCTGGCGCACATCCTCCCAGCGGAAGTCGGGTATGGACAACTCCAGGAAGCGGCGCAGACCTCGCAGATCGCGCTCGCTAAGCGCGTAGTCGAGCAGGCGTAGATAATCAGCGCAGAGGCTCGCGGGCAGATCGAGCCGCGCCGAAGCCTCGCGCGCCAGTCTGGGCAAGTCAGCCAGCCCGCGCGCCGTCGAGTCGCGCAGCAGCTCCACCACGCCCGCCGCTCGCACAGCCTCGGCGCGATCGGCGCGCACTGCCCAGACGGCGAAGACGAACGGCAGCCCCGTCCACTCCTGCCACTCGCGGGCCAGATCGAAGACAAACGGGCGCCCACGTCCGGCAATGTCACGGCGCAGATAGCCCTCGCGCAGGGCGATGTCGCCGATCAGCAGGGCGGCGTCATGCTCCGTCAGCATCGCATCCAGGTCCGGCGCCGTCGTCACGTAGCGTGGGCGCGCTCCGGAGCGCCGCTCGGCGAGCAGCCGTGTCAGCTCGACGGAGGTGGCGCTGTGATCGGTCAGCGCGATGGAACGGCCATCGAGGTCATGCCAGTCGGCGTGCCATGAGAAGAGCAGCACGCTATCCACGCGCCCATGCGCCGCGACGGAGAGCCCCGGCGCGAGCGCCCACTCACGCGCATGCTGACCAAAGGCAAAGCTGGAGACATTCGAGATGTCCACGACGCCTGCCTCCAGCGCGCGATTCATCTGGGCTGGCACGCCGTCCACCAGTGTGACGCCGGGCAGGTCGTCCGGGGCGCAGCGCGTGAGCCAGTCGTAGACCGGGGCGACGTTGAGGTAGCTGATGGCCCCCAGGCGCACTGGCGCGCTGGCGCGCGCGTCGTCAGCGGCGCGCGACTGGGTCAGTGGTGTATTCATTCGCTCGCCGTTCCTTCCATGGTATGCGCCGTGGTATGCGCCGTGGCCCTCTGGGGCAGCGCGCCGACCGAGCGCAGCAGCAGCGCTCTGAGCGCGGGGAAACTGCTCTCCAATCGCTCCGGCTGGCCCAGGATGAGCCAGCGCACGACGATCTCGTTAATGGCGCCAAACCAGGCCCAGGCGACGATCTCCGTATCCATCGGTGCGATGCGTCCAGTTTCGACGGCGAGGTCGAGTCGTCGCTGGATCATCGCGGCGAAGCGCCCGCGCACGCGCATCAGCTTGTCGTCGAAGCCGTGGCCGAGGCCGACGGCCTCCACCAGCAGGATTTTGCTCAGGCGGCGGTGGCGCGAGAAGGTCTCCAGCGCGACGCGCAGCGCGGCGTCGAGCTGTGCGACGGGATCGGCCTCGCCAGCGATGGCGTGGTCGACCGCCGCCTCCAGCTTGGGCGTGATGGCGTCGATCAGCGAGAGGAAGATGGCCTCTTTGTTGGGGAAGTGGAAGTAAAAGCCGCCCTTGGAGCTATCCGACGCCTGGATGATGTCATCGACTGCGGCGCCGTGATAGCCCTTGTCCGCGAAGACGGTCTCGGCGGCGTCGAGCAGGCGTTGGCGTGTCGCCGCTTTATCGCGCGAGCGCGCGTGGCCTGGCGCATCAGCGTGTTCGGCCTGACCGGTTTGCATGTTGTCGTGCGAGCGAGCCATAGCGCCTCTCCATCGCCACGTCACAAACCGACGCGACGGTCTGTAACGGTCCACACTGGATTGTATGGCTCGCCTGCGGCAGCGTCAAGGGCGGCTGATGTCCTGCTCGTTGGTAATACGGCGGAGAAGGCGCTGAGCGCGTGTGGCTTGGCCCATGCCATCGTCGGTAAACCCTTTGAGCGCCAACAGCAGAGCCGTGCGCGCCGTCTCCGTGTCACCCAGGGACAGCAGCCATTCGGCGCGGAGCGTGGCCGCCTTCGCTGTGACGATATGATCCTTCAGCTCTTCCGCAGTCCGCTCGATCACTTCGAGGCGCTCTTCAATTTCAGCGATCTTCATGGCGAGAGCCAATGGCGAGAGCAGCATGATGTCGTACCGCAGACCAGTCAATTTGGCCAGCAGTGGCGCCCATGGGTCGCTCTCTGGGTCAAGATAGTCTTCAGCTCCGCGAATGAAGCCTTCAGCTTTGCGGAGCGAGTAGCGCATCGCCGAGATGCCACCTCTCGACCGGTGCGCTTCCGCGAGATCAAGATACAACTCCGCAATCTGAACATGGAAGCGTGCAAGGTTAACCTGGTCCGTTGCGGCGCGCTGGAATAGTCCCAGTGCTTTATCAGCGCGCCGGAGCGCAGTACGTAGATAGCCCGCGTCGCCGTCGAGCATGTCGCTTTGCGAGCGGTGAACGAGCGCCAACGTCCAGAGTGCGCCTGCCACTTGCTCGCGAAGGGCGTTGACGTCGTAAATGCGGTGGTCATATTGCGCCAGTATCAGCGCCCGCCCCAAAGTCGCGTGGGCGTCATCGAATTCACCAATGAGCCAGAGCACTCGCCCTGAGTGAAGCCGGATCTTCACCTCCGGGTCGATGGGAGGGTGAGGAAGCTGCTTAGCACGAGTAGACCACAGTTCAAAAGCGATCTCATAGAGATTCTGGGCCTCACGGTTTCTCATAGCGCCGTACCGCAATTGCCCCATCAGGTAGATAAGCACGATTTGCGAATCTGGATCATTGCTCGCTGTCGCGACATCGAGAGCCATTTCGTAAAATCGATACGCCTGGTCATAATCCCGCATGTCAGAGAGGAGCTTCCCTTGCAGGTAATGCAGTCGCATTTCCTGACTGCCTTCGGGATCGCTCTGTTGAATGCGTGTGAGCGCATCGTTAGCATCGTTCACCTGTCCAAGTTCGAGCGCCTTAGTGGCTCGTTCGAAGAGCGTCACGCGACCCTCTGGTGGACCAGGTTCGCCAGTCCAGACAATATCGGCTGGTTGGTCGAGGATAGTATGCACCCCTGGTATGTCCATATCACCACCCACATCACCACATGGCTATGTACTGCTACGCACAGCTCCCTCAGCTCCTCACCGTGGAGGATGCTCACAGTGAATATACCCTGAAGGCATGGATGTGTCCATACGGGGCGAATCAAGGACTGATGGGCCCGCGCGTTTGCTCGCATCAGTATGAGATTGTGCCGCACACGAAGAGGCCCACCTGGCGAGCATGCGCCAGGTGGGCCTGCATGCAGTGGGCGAGGCGCCAACTGCGTACGCCGATTCGACAACGCAATGCGACATGCGATATGACGATGGCCTCTCGCGATCTATAACCTGGGCCGTTGGGCCAATGGCCAGCGGATCAACCGCAGCCGGTGGAGCTACCGCCAGGGCACACGGGACCTGCGAGTTGGTGGACGTGGGTCGCGACGGGGTGAACAGTGGACAACACATGAGAGGCTCCGACGCCGAACGCGCCGAGCAGTGCCAGAACCAGGGCGATGCGAACGAGCAGGTTGCGCATAGCGGTCTCCTTGGGGTAGAGGTTCACAATACTCAATTACATTTATAATGAAATTGCGAGAAGATAGTCAAGCAAATTAGCAGATATAAATACACTTTTGATATTGTAATGCTGAGGCGGCATCCATGGAATGTGCGAATATATGGGAATATATCGGGCAGGAACACTTTGAGGTGAACGATTAAAAATAGAATACGCAGTGGTGACTGCGCTCTCGAACGAGCCAAAAAGAAAGGCCCCGCTCTCACAGATGCGAGAGCGGGGTGCGTGTACGCGGGGGCAGCATCGGAGGCTGCCGCAGGACGCTAGCTGTTCGGAACGTTGTGCGTGATGTGGTAGATGTCGGCGTAGAAGAGCATCGGATTGATCGCCACGTTGTTCCAGTCGATCGAGATGTGCAGGTGAGGACCTGTGGACCAGCCGGTGGACCCCTCGTAGCCGATGACGTCGCCCTGGCTGACGTTGTCGCCAGCCTTCAGATTGGGAGCCAGCCCCATCATGTGGCCGTAGATGGTCGATACATGGTAACAGTGGTTGATGACGACCGACCAACCGAAGCCGTTCGTGCCGTCATAGCCTGCCCAGATCACCTGACCGTCCTGCACAGCGTGGATGGGATTGCCCTGTGGCGCGGAAATATCTACACCATCGTGGAAGAAGCTGAAACCGCGCACCCAGTTGGAGTTCCAGTTCGGTGAGATGAACTTGAAGTCGCGGTAACTGCCGTAACTCGACGAGCAGCGGCCCTCCTGCGTCGGTGTGCCGGCGTACGAGTTATACCAGTTGGTGCCAAAGATCGTCTGGCCATCGTAACCCGCGGGATTGCGTCCGCCGCACTGTGTGGCCTGCGAGGCGAAGTCTGAGCCGTACTGCGAGTTGGTAGGGATCTTATATTGCTTGCCGACCTGCAGCTCCTGTCCCGGGCAGAGGCCGTTCATCTGAAAGATGCCGCCAATTTGCACGTTGAACTGCTTCGCCAGCTGCTCCGGGGTGTCATTCCAGCGCGCCGTGTACCAGAAGTAGCCGGGTTGGCTGCCCAGCACGACCGCGCCCGAAAGCGCCTCGAATGATGAGACGGAGGGCTGCGCTGAGGCGCCCAGCGGCGTTACCGACACCAGGCCCGTAACGATCATGACCGCCAGCAGAGTAAGCACGGCGATACGCATGGTCAGCGGTCGCTCGCGTCGCTTGATGAAGATCTCGCCCATCGAGACGCCAGTTCCCGGAATCAGCACGGGGCCTGTCTTGGGAGCGTCGTCATAGACCGCGAGCGCCTGGTCGTCATCGCGCAGGGCGAGTCCACGCGCGGGATACTCCGTGGAATATTCCGCCGAGTCGCCATACCCATCATCGTCGTAGGCGTCGTATTCCGCCGAGTCATCAGAAACCGCGCCACGGTAGGCGCTGTCATCCCAGCCGGCGCCGCGCGCGCCGCTCTTAGCGCCCTTCGCTCCCTTGTCGCTCTGGTCGCTCTGATCGCTCTGATCGAAGCGGTTCCGTCCCACGTTGCACCTCGTCTATTTGACTGCCATCTTCTGAGGGTCAGGGGCGCCTGCGACGCTCGCGCCAGATGATGTCGTGACGACATTGTGATGATGTTGTGATGCGAGGCGCCGAACTTGCAGAATCACTCCGCATGCTACCGGGCGCAGCCGAGAGTGTCAATCGAGCGTCGGTCCAATGGGGACTAAGGTACCAGCGCGCCGAGGTGGCTCCGTGGGCGCGCTGGGGAGCGTACGGGCGCTAGCGAGCATGTCGCGGGCGCGCTACAATACATCGCTGGGCGCCTGAGCGCAGAGGTGAACATGCACTGGCGCGAGCGGCCCGGCTATAGTTGGTTGGCGCGATCCCGGCCAATGGCTCGCGCTACGAGAGGATACTTCACGATGTCTACGCCTGATCCCGAGCATACAGCGCGGCTGGCGCGTCTGGGCCACAGCCCTGACTCTGACGACGCTTTCATGTTCTATGCCCTCGCCGAGCATAAGATTCCGACCGAGGGCTTCGAGTTCGAGCACATTCTGCGCGACATCGAGACGCTCAACCAATGGGCGCGCGAGGGCCGGCTGGAGATCACCGCGATTTCAGTGCACGCCTACGCCTATGTCGCCGATAAGTACGCCATTCTGTCGCACGGCGCGAGCATGGGCGACAACTATGGACCCATGGTGGTGACACGTGAGCCGGTGGGCATCGACTGGCTGCGCGACAAGCGCATCGCCATCCCTGGCGAGATGACCAGCGCCTTCCTCGCATTGCGCCTGCTGCTGGGCGACTTCGCATATGACGTCGTCCCCTTCGATCAGATCATGGAAGCGGTGCACGAGGGGCGCTATGACGCTGGTCTGCTGATTCACGAGGGACAGCTGACTCACGGCGAGCTTGGTCTGCATACGGTCGTGGATCTGGGCAAATGGTGGAACGAGCAGACGAACGGCCTGCCACTGCCACTGGGTGTCAATGCGGTGCGGCGTGACCTGGGGGCAGAGAACATGGCGACGCTGTCGCGTGTGTTGAAGGCGAGCATCCAGTACAGCCTCGACCATCGCGCCGACGCCCTGCGGCATGCCATGCAGTTCGCGCGTGGCCTCTCGACTGAGACGGCTGACACCTTCGTCGGCATGTATGTCAACGACTGGACACTCGACATGGGCGCGCGCGGCAAGGAGAGCATCGAGCTCTTTCTGAGACGAGCCGCGGACCAGGGGATTATCCCCGCTGAAGTTCCCGTGGACTTTGTGGACTAATCGCCGCTCATCGCCAGCGTGCGGTCGTAGCAGCTCACCTCTCGCTCACGCGGAGCGCGTTCCACAAGGACGCGCGCGCATGGATCAGGGGTGAGCGACCTAGCCGCGCGGACTGAGGTCCAGCGGGATGGGACGGCGCAGCACCTTCGTGGGTCGTCCCTCGGCGTCGAACGGCAGGTGAAAATCGAATGCGAAAGGCGTCGAGCCGTGCTCGCTCAGGTAGGCATGGCGCTCGATCGCTTCCGGCCAGGTTGGCAGGTGGTCATCCTCAACCCACCACGCGACGTAGTTGGGCCATTCTGGCTTGAGGAACCACTCCTTGCGCAGCTTGAGCGCCTCGTTGTGCACACCGCGAAGCGCATAGGCGAAGGCGAAGACGGATTCCAGGTCAACCCAGAGTGAGAGCGTCATCATCGCCTCGCGGTCCGGCCCTTTCACCTCTGGCCAGACGACGTTCGGGTTGTCGGGGCGTACGTACGTCTCGCGGGGATAGCCAATGAATCCAGGCGACGCTGCGGCTTCGGCGAATGAGTCGGCGATGCGGTCCTCGAAGCCCTTCGTCCGCGGGTGGCCAGTGGGCTCCCGCAGCACACCAAACGTAAAGAATGCGACGCGCATCGTGGCTCTTTCGTCTACTATGCAGAGGCGGCTTGTTTGCGGGAGCGCACGCCTTCACCTCGGCCTCACCGCAGACTCACCGTAGCATCTGGGTCGCGCCCGGTCAAGGCGCGCACGTTACCGATGTGGACCCGCGAGAGCCGACTGTCACGGGTCGGCCTGCGGTACAATGCAGCGCGACATTGAGCGACGTGACGCGCTCGCATGAGCCGCCATGCCACCAAGTTGGGGAGTTGAGAGCGCATGGTCTGCCCGCACTGTGGCGCCGACAACGCAGAGAACGCACGCTTCTGCGTCTCGTGTGGCCAGCCCTTGCCGCGTGCCTGTCCGAACTGCGGCGCGGTCAACCCGCCGGGCGCGCGCTTCTGCAACCAGTGCGGCTTTGCGCTCGACACTCCGTCCGCTCCCGGGCCTCTGCTGGGCGCCAGTGGCGCTGACCTTCGCTCTCTGGCGGACGCCGCGACCGAGGACGATTCCTCCGCGCCACACCCGCTGGAGGAGACGGAGCAACGGCGCATCGTCACGGTGCTCTTCGCCGACCTCGCCAACTCGACTGCGCTCGCTGAATCGCTCGATGCTGAGGAGATGCGCGCCATCCTGGCGGACTTCTTCAGTGCGATGAGCCGCGAGATTCACCGGCATGGCGGCTCGGTGGAGAAGTACATTGGCGACGCTATCATGGCGGTCTTTGGGCTGCCCATCGCGCACGAGGATGACCCGATGCGGGCGATTCGCGCCGCGCTCGACATGCAGGCGAGCCTGCGCGAGCTCAACGCCAGCCTGGCGCTCGCTGACGACACAGCTGGCGAGGGCGAGACGCGCCCTGAGCTTCGCCTGCGCATCGGCATCAACACTGGCGAGGTCGCCGCTGCGGCCGCCGCGCGCGAGGGCCAGGATTTCCTGATTACTGGCGATCCGGTGAACGTCGCCGCGCGCCTGCAGCAACTGGCCGCGCCTGGGACTATTCTTATCGGGCCACGCACCTATCGACGCGCTCGTGGCATAGCGGAGTTCCGGCAGGTTCCCGCTGTGCCGTTGCGAGGAAAGAGCCGCACGGTGGACATCTGGGAGGTCATTGGGCTGCTGGATGACGCGCACGCGCCCAGCACACGCGGCGCAGGCAGCGCGCGGACGCCGCTGGTGGGCCGCGAGGTCGAGCTGGCGCTGCTCGACGCCGTGGCTCTGCGCGTGATGCGTGAGCAAAGCCCGCATCTCGTCACCATCGTCGGCGCGCCGGGCGTCGGCAAGACACGCCTCGCCCGTGAATTTACCAGACGTGTTGGCGTGCGGCCAGCGATCTCCGTGGACGAGCGCGACGCACAGGATGCAGGGTCGATGCCTCTGCTCCTCGAAGGCCGCTGCCCGCCCTATGGCGAGGATGTCACGTACTTTCCGCTGACCGAGATGCTGCGCTGTTATGCCGGATTCAGCGGGTTGGAGCCACCGGAGCGCGCACGGATGAAGCTGCTCGAGGCGACGCGGAGAGCGCTCTCAGCCAGCCATCGCGCGGAGAACGCGGAGGTCATCGCAGCCTATCTGGGCCATACCATCGGCATCGAGTCCGCCGAGCGGCGTCACACGCTGCTGCCCGCTGACGCGACTCAATTGCAAGATGGCTCAGTGCGGGCGTGGCGCGTCTTCTTCGAGGCGCTCGCCACTCCGCGCGGGCTGGTCGCCATGATTGACGACGCCCACTGGGCCGACGACGCCCTGCTCGACCTGCTGGCCTCGGTCGCTACCCTCGCCAGCGGTGTCTCGCTGCTCTTCGTTCTGACGGCGCGCTCCGACCTGATGGAGCGGCGGCCCACCTGGGGTGGCGGACGACGCAACTATGTTACGCTGGGGCTGGAGCCGCTCTCACCCAATGACGCGGCGCGGCTGCTCGATGAGTTGTTGCCCGGTTCGGAGGTTCCAGACACGCTACGCCAGGGCATTCTCGACAAGGCCGATGGCAACCCGTTCTATGTCGAGGAAATCGTGCGCATGCTGGTTGACCGTGGCGCGCTCACGCAGGAGAAGGCAGGCGGCTGGCGTGTAGCGCCTGAATGGGAAAACAGCGAAGAAGTGCGTGACCCCGTCATCCCAGATACCGTGCAAGGTGTGCTGGCGGCTCGTCTCGATCTGCTGTCTCATTCTGAGCGCGACGTGCTGCAGCATGCCGCGGTGATCGGGCGCTATTTCTGGCCGAGCGCGCTGCTCTATCTCGCCCAGCACCTCCGCGCGGATGATCTCTCGCAGTCGCTGCGCTCGCTGACCGAGAAAGACCTGATTCATCCGAGCGAGCGCACTGGCCTGACGATCGCCGCTCCCGGTGAGACTGCGTATACCTTCAATCACGGTCTGACTCGCGAGGTGGTCTATTCCGCTATCCCGCGCACACGCCGCGCCCATGAGCATCTGCGCATCGCGGAGTGGCTGCGGACGCTGGCGCCAGATGCGCCGGGGCAATTCATCGAGCTGCTCGCACAGCACTACTACCGCTACTACACGCTGGCGAATCTCTCGCGCTCACGCGATCAGGAGCGACGTCGCCAGGCGCGGACCGTGGTCGTCTCCGCGCTACAGCAGGCGGGCGAGCAGTCGGTCGCGCGGCACGCGCTGGCCAAGGCCGACACCTATTTCACCAATGCGCTGGAGCTGTTTGGCGAGGAGGTAGGCCCGGACGATGCGCCGCTGGTGGTGGCGCTGCACACAGCGCGCGGCGCCGCACGCTGGACGGCTCTGCGCGCGGACGATGCCTGGATCGATTACCGCGATGCGTTGCGGGTCTGGTCCGCCACATCCGCATCGATCGCCCCGGCCAATGAGCCAGTTCAAGTCGGGGCGCATGCGCGCGGCGTAGCTACTCCGGTCGCGGCAGGCTCCGTCTCGCAGCCGCCTTCCGCGTCACAGCCGGGAATCCTTCGCTCTCCCACGATGCCTGCTATGCTGCCACTCGACTGGCGCCAGCAGGGGATGCGCCTCTATCGCGTGTTAGCGCAGCTGCCGACACGCAACCAGGGCCTCTTCCGCCGCCTGCCCCCGCATGAGGAGCTAGGGGCCTATCTGGACGAGGCGCTGCGGCTCGCGGATGAGCTAGGCCAGCGCGATACGCTGGATTACGCGGAGCTGCTGACGGCGAAGAGCTTCTTCTGGTGGTCCTGGGCGGAGCGGCGCAGCGAGGGCGACCTGCTCGACGCCTACCGCAGCGCGCGGGAAGCAGTGCGTATCACTGAAGCCCTGAGTGATGCGCGCGCGGCTTCAGAGGCGCTCGACGCGCTGGGCAACATCCAGGCGATCATGACCGATCTCACCGGCTATCTGGAGAGCCAGAAGCGTCGTTTGCGCTGGATCGCGCAGATCGATGAGGCGCAGGAGATCGTCGACATCAACACAGAGGTCAGCCAGGCGTATCAACTGGTAGGGGAGTTCGCTGAGGCCGTGCGCCATGCGCAAACAGCGCTGACCCTGGCGCACGAGGTGGATGCCGACACCCTGCGTGTCAAGGCGCTATGGGGTCTCACGCTGGCGCAGTTCGAGTGGGACCATTGGCCCGAGGCGATCGATACGGGCGCGGAGCTGCAAGCGCGCGCGCAACACACCATCATGCGTCAGAGCAATCATCACCTGTGGGTGCTGCTCTCGCTGGCGACCATCGCCGCGCGCACAGGCGACGCCGACTCCGCCGAGCGCATGGCCCGCATCGTCGCGGAGACGACCAGCGAGCCAGCGCAGGAGGTGGAGGTGGCGCGCGCCCGGCTGAGCATGGCGCGGGGCGAGCCGCGTGAGGCGCAGCAGACGCTGCTCAACGCGCTCGAAATTCGCGCGGGGCGCCAGAGCATGGCGGCGCTCATGGCTGAGCTGGCCGAGTTGGCGGCGCGTAGTGGCGACCTGGACCTGTACGATCGCTTTGGCGCAGGCGCGTTGGAGCTGGGCTGGCGCTCCGGGGCGCGCAAGCCGTTGGCGCAGGCGATTCGCGCGCGGGCTGTCGTCGGGGTGAGCGCGGGTCACTGGGACGACGCCCTCGCCGACGCGCAGAACGCGCTGACCCGCTATCGCGAGTTGGGCTGCGTCTGGGAGGAGGCCCGGTCACGCTATGTGCTGGCAGGTCTCTTCCGGCGGCGCGCCGAGCGTGGTGATGATGAACGCGCGCGCGAGGAGCTGACCCAGGCGCTGCGCCTCTTTGATGAGTTGCGGGCAGTGCGCGACATCGCGCGGGTCCGCGCGGCGCTCGCCGGGGGCGATGTGCGCCTGCCATAATGGCTTCGCGTGGGGTATGTCGCGTGGGTCAACCAGGCGAGGAGGGAGAGGGGAGTCAGCATGTTCGGCGTCGAGGAGACGCGGTTCTGCCACCTGTGCGGCAAGCAGGTCGTCGGGCGGTATTACCAGTATACGAACGGCATGACTGTCTGCTCCGCGTGTGAGCGGACGGCTCCCCGTTGTGCGCGTTGTCGCGCGCCCATCCCGGCGAGCGGAGTGCATGTCTCGCGCAAGGGTACGCTGCTCTGCGCGCAGTGTAATCGCGAGACGTTCCACTGCGATACCTGCGCTGAGCCGATTCTCGGCGCGTGGTATAGCTTTCAGGAGATGATCGCCGCGCCGGAGCCACGTCGCTATTGCGCGGAATGTGTGCGCGACAGGCCGCGCTGCGATCTGTGTAACGCGCCGACCGGAGCCGGCGCGGTCACGTTGACCGATGGGCAATATCGCTGCGTTCTCTGTAAGACCGATCTCGTCATTGGTGAGCCCGCGATTCGTCAGGTCTACACCGATGCGCTCGCGCAGCTTGGGCTGATTGTTGATGAGCCGCTGCGCCGCACCCCGCCGCTGGATGTCGTCAGCCGGAGACGTATGGGCGAGACACGCCGCGCCTATGCGCGTGAGGCGGGGCGCGCCCCGGGAGCGCATAGCGACGAGGGCGCTGGCGGTAGACATGTGCTGGGGTTCTTTGTGCGGACACAGGGCAAGCCGGTGATCTATGTCGAGGCGGGCTTGACGCGCGGGCTGCTGCTTGGCACGCTCGCTCATGAGCTAGGGCACGCCTGGCAGTCAGAGCAGCTAGGCGCGGCGGCTGGCGCGATTGATCCACTGATCAGCGAGGGCTTCGCTGAGTGGGTCGCCTACCATACGCTGATGGCGCGTAGCATGCGAACGCTAGCGAGTCGCGCGCGTGAGCGGCAGGATGTCTACGGGCGCGGGCTGGAGCGTCTTCTGGCGCTTGAGCGTGCGAAAGGGCGTGACGCCGTCCTGCGGCTTGCGCGAGCGGGTCGGTAGAAATGGTCGGCCCCAAGACGTGGGACTCGGCGTGTGATCTGGCGCCGCGCATTGACGCAAGCGTGTGACAGGGAGTGAGACTGATCGGATGGACGACGTGCGACAGGGTGGGTTGAGCGAGCAGGCGCGTCAGGCGTTTGCCGGGCGGCTGGTTCGCGAGCTAGGCGTTGATCAGACGCTGACCGGCGCGCCATGCGCCGTTTATTCCATTCAGGGCCACACGCCGCTGGTGGTCGCGCGGCCTGCCACGCTGGATGCGCTCGCTGTGGCGCTTGCGCTGGCTGCCGAGGCGGGAGCCGCTGTCGCGCCATGGGGAACAGGCTCGCGCATGGCGCTAGGCTATCCACCCGCACGGCTTGATCTGGTCGTAAGTCTCGAACGCCTCGATCGCGTGATGACCTATGACCCCGCTGACCTGACCATTACGGTCGAAGCCGGGATGACACACTCTGCGCTCAATCGCACGCTCGCCGATGCGCGCCAGATTTTGCCTCTGGATCCTCCGCTGCCTGAGCGGGCGACGATAGGCGGCACGCTTGCGACGGGGAGTGTGGGCCTGCGCCGCAGCCTGTATGGCGCTCCGCGTGATGTCACACTGGGCATCGGCGCGTTCGACGCCGCTGGTCAGACGCTGAAGGCTGGCGGCGCTGTCGTCAAGAACGCGACTGGTTACGGTATGACCCGTCTGTATATCGGTTCACTTGGCTCGCTCTGCGTCATCGGTCAGGCTAGCTTCAAGCTGACGCCGCAGCCCGAAACCGAGGTGACGGTGCTTGCCGCCGCGCCGGAGCCGCGCCAGATGCTCGCCGCTGTACACGCGGTCAACGCGCTGGCCGTGCGTCCGGCGGCCATCGCCGCGATGCACGTCGCTGCGCTGCCTGAGCTTGCGCGCCTCACACCGGGTCACGAGCGCCGCGAGCTGCTCGCCATTCGTTTGCCCGGGAACGAAGCAGTCATCCAGCGGTCTCTCGCTGAGACCCATGACGCGCTGCGGCGTATTGATGTCGCGCCGCTGCTGACGCTCGACGGCGCAAGCCATGACGCGTTCTGGGCAAGCGCGAACGACTTTCCGGCGCTGCGGGTGCATTCACGCGAAGCCCTGGTCCGGGTGAGCGCGCTCCCTGCCGAGATGGCGCAGGCGCTTGATATGGCGGAGAATCTGGCTGGCGAGCATGGCTTGCGATTGCTCTGGCTCACCGATCTCGCCACGGGTACGCTCTGGCTGCGGCTCAGCGCCCACATTGAGACAGCGCCAGACGATGAACGCGACGGCGAGGCGATTGGACGAGATGTCGCCTTTGCCACGGCCCTGCGCGCCACACTCGATGCGCTGATACGCCGCTGGCGGCTCGTCACCACCCTCGCCTGCCCTCCCGCGATCAAACAGGGTATCGCGCTGTGGGGCGCCGACCCCTCCGGGCTCGACCTGATGCGCGAAGTCAAGCGCCGCTTCGATCCTGATCTGCGGCTCAATCCGGGCCGCTTCGTCATGGGCATCTAGTATCGACATCCAGGCGCCTTCTGGCGTCTGCAGCGGAAGCGGCGCCCTGCCCCATCATTTGTGCAACGCGAGAGGAGATACCTGCGTGGCGACTGGACGCGAGTACCAGCTCATCTTGTTCGACCTCGATGGCACATTGACCGACCCTAAGCCCGGCATTACGCGGGCAGTGCGCTATGCGCTGGAGCGCTGCGCCATTTACATAGACGATCCCGACACCCTCACGTCATTCATAGGGCCACCACTTCATCACTCCTTCGCCCGGGTGTACGGATTCGACGATGAGCGTGCGCGTGAGGCGATAGGATTCTACCGCGAGTACTTCGAGGCGACCGGCCTCTACGAGAACGCTGTCTACCCGGGAATCCCATACCTATTGGAGCGGCTGCGAGCGAGCGGGCGGAGCCTGGCCGTCGCTACCTCGAAACCGACAGTCTACGCGCAGCGCATCGTGGATCACTTCAGGCTTGGTGGGTACTTCTCGCAGGTAGTGGGCAGCAACCTCGACCTGACCCGCGCCGAGAAGGCGCAGGTGATTGGCGCTGCCCTCGACGTCTTTCCGGATATCGCGCGCGCAGCGGTGGTCATGGTCGGCGACCGCGAGCATGACATCATCGGCGCCCGCGCGCATGACCTCGACAGCATCGGTGTCACCTATGGCTACGGCTCACGCGCCGAGCTTCACGCGGCAGGGGCACGGGCAATCGTGGACCGTGTGCAGGACCTGGCCGATCTCCTGCTCTAGGCCTTGTCGCCTGTTGCAGGCGTAGGCGTACATGCGGGCGTAGCGCATTGCGCCTTGGTCTCTGAGGCATCAGCAATATTTCGTGCGTGACGCCGCCCGATTCATTGCGTGGCATGGGCCGTGCGGCCTATCACCTCTCGTGTCCTGCGGCATACTCGGATGGTTTCGAGCGGACCCGCAGGCGAGTCGCAGTGAATGTGGAGGATACACAATGGCGCAGACACCCACTACGGAGCAGACGACCCCGCAACGCCTTGCGATCGACGACACCTGTCAAATCGAGGCGCCCATTGAGGAGGTCTATCAGCAGTGGAGCGACTTCAGCCGTTTTCCGGAGTTCATGCGAAACATCATTAGCGTGACGCCCATTGGCGACAACCGGTACCACTGGGTCGCCAGCTTCTTTGGCCAACGTCAGGATTGGGACACAGAGACGACAGCGCGAGAGCCACAGCGCCATGTCGCCTGGCGGAGCGTTTCGGGTCAGGACGCCACTGGCGAATTGACCTTTACACCTCAGGGCGATGGCACGACTGAGGTGCGTATGCATCTGGAGGTGACGCCGCCGCCGGGTCTCGCGCCTCAGCGCTTCGATAAGATGGCGCAGACCGCGCGCAAGAACATTCGCAATGACATGCGGCGCTTTGGCCAGCAGATGAGCCCGCAGCAGCGACAGCGCATGCAGCGCGAGGAAGCGCCCTCGGGCACGGTCGGACTGCTCACCCAGCTGGGTGTGGCCGCGGCCGCCGCTGGCGCTGGCGGTTATGTCGGCTATCTGGCCGATAAGCGAATGCGCGATAGCATGGCTTTCCGCGCGCTGCGCAGTCCAGTCGCGCCACCCGCATCCATCGCGGGCTGGGTGTTTACGGGCGCTTCAGCAGCCAGCGTTCTGGGAGCCGCGACCTATCGCCAGCTGGGCCAGATGAACAACGCGCTGTTCGTGGGACAGTGGGCGCCTACGCTGCTCGCTACTGGCGGCCTCGTTCGCATTCTGGGCCATCGTGGCATTCAGACACATGAAACCGCGTCGATCGCGAGCTGGTCACTGGTCGGCGGCACGATTGGCTCGATCGCGGCCTCTGTCGCGCTGCATGCGATGGGCCGTCGCAAGCAGGGGCTGTTCGTGGGCCAGTGGGCGCCAACGATGATGGGCGCTGCGGTCTTCACGCGCCTCTTCAACCGTTTGTAGGGTAAGAGCTACACCTTTCTCCTTCTTCAGTGCGCCAGATGAGCAGTGATGTCTCAGACAGGCATGTGTGCTCGCTGGCGCGCTGTCGTGTGCGCGAGTCAAAGGACATGCTGGCGCGATTCTTCTGACTATGGCTCTAGACATTGTTCGCTCGGCTGCTGCGCCTAGATTTAGGCTGAACGACTATGTATACTGTTAATGTAGTAGACAGGCACAAATGTCGTGGGTAGCGTGTTGGGCCGTTGTGGTGATTGTGCTAACTCGTATGAATGAGCGCATGGTAGCGTAGCCCATCACGACTCCAAGGTATCGAACCGTTGAACGCTACAAGCGTTCGGCAAAAATCTGAATTTCCTCTGGTGTGGATCTGTGTGGTGGGGAAGGAGCGGCGAAGCATGGAGCAGAACGACATACCGGGACTTGACCTCCGAAGTCTGGAACGGACACCCGGTTGGATATTACGTCTGCTCGTTCTGCTGGGAGTAGCCGCCGCTAGCCTGCTGGCAATCGTTGCGAACCATCTTGGCCTGGCTCTCTGGGGCTATATGTCAGGATGGTGGTCGCATGACCGAAGCATATTCTTCTCGCTTCCTCTGGGGCAGCAAATTGGAATAGGACTGATTTGCGCGACGGTCGCGCTTCTGTTGGTGCTAGCTGCTTTGGCAGGCAAAATATCGCAATTGAACCTCACGAGCAGAGGCACACAGAGCGATGTGTCTACTGTGATGAATGCCACTGTGCTGCCACAAATTAAGCAAGTGAAGGAGCAGGGCTCTATCATCGAGAGCGGGGTCGATCTGCTGCGTGAGGCTGAGCAACAGAATGCTGAACAGTTGAGAATTGTGCGCAAGTCCATTGCCGAAGTGATCGGGATCATTTCCGGCGAGCAGAACCTCGACGAACGTGGTGACGGTAGACCTGGAAGCGATAGGTTTCGGTATGGGCCACCGAATGACCTCTTTCGATTGGTTGTGCCTGCGGACTACATCACGCAGGAGGCAACGTTCGCGCAGATCATTGATACCTTCGATGAGGATGTGCACTGGCGCGGCGCATTGGTTTATGGTCCCAGCTGTATCGGAAAGACGTCAACGGTCGCTGCAGCGGTGCGCTCGCTGCCAAGCGGCCCTCTGGCGCGTTTCCCTGATGGCCTTGTGTATGTAGATGCTCGCGAGATTCCCGAGCCATCAGATGTTCTGCGCAAAATCATTCAGCGGTTCGATCCGTTCCGAAAACGTCCTCCTGTCGGCAGTGAAATGCTCAACGACCTAGCACAGGCGCGGCTACGGGATAAATCCGCACTTATCGTCATCGACAATGTGGCGGACTCATCACGGTTTCTCCCACACGTCACCATGTTGAGCGGCATCAATTACTTACTCCGTGTCATCGTCATTACCACCCAGAAGCCAGCAGCCGACGGCGCAGATCTCTTGCGTCGTGTATCTATCGACTATTTCTCTCCCATACAGGCCAGGGAATTGTTTCTGCGGTGTTATGGGATATCTGAGGACCTTCTGTCCGCGGAAGACCATGAGTATGTGACATCTATCATCGAGTCACTGGGGTGTTTTCAGTTCGCGGTCGCGCAGTATGGAAAGCAAGCTCAGGCGCTCGGACAATCGCTGCACATGCTGGCTGAGCAGCTACGCAACCACCCCTTGCAGGACGGTGGAGACGAGCGTGTCCGTAACGTGTATGCGGATAGTCTGGAAGCGCTAGCCGCGCTGCATCCCAAAGTAGAAAAGCTGCTCATCAGCTGGGGTGCGTTCGGAACGTCCACTATCGGGCGACAGGCTCTCGATGTGATGGCACAGGGAATGGGTATTGAGCAGCCTGACGCGATCCTAAACGTCTTGCGCACACAACTCATCGCGGGACCTGTGCACTCGCCAACGGTAGCTCCTGAGAGCGATCATGTGCGGTGGCAGGTACATTCGCTCATGTTTGACTTCCTCAAAGGACGGTTTGACGCGTGGCCCCCAGGACAGAAAGCGTTGGCATTAACGCTTGCGGCGGCGCACTTCGCGCAGTACGTGGCCAAAGCTCCACTAGCGGCAATTGCCATTGATGAACTAGCCATCATGCGAGCGGCCAGCTGGACGCTTGAGGCCAGGACACCAGAGCATGACGAGTATGCGGTCAAACTCGGGCTCGCACTTGCGCGATTCTGGCGCAGTCGATGGGACAACGAGCGAAGTTTTCTCTATCTCCCACGCCTGATTGATGTAGCAAACCGTGTTGCGCGCCGCACCAACAGCAAGGACGACCAACTGAGGCTTGCCGATCTGAATCTATTGTTGGGCCGCGCCATACGACATGCAGGTAGATTGCCCAAAGCTGAGGAGTATTTCCGGCGAGATCTGCGTATTCGTCGAAGCAAGAAGACCCGGGATGAGCGAGGCGAAGCTGAGGCGCTGTATTACCTGGGGCAACTCTATCGTATCGAGGGACGCTTAGGTAAGGCCGAGGCACATGCCAAGAAGGCGCTCGCATTGGCGACTATCGCTCACGACAACAAGCTGATAGGCCTTGTCGTTGGCGAGCTAGGACGTATCGCGCGCATCAGAGGCAAAACGTCTGATGCCGAACGCCACTTTCAGTATGCGTTCAAGCTGCTGACCGAATCCGGTGAAATGCTCGACGCAGGTGTCCAGCTGGGCTATCTTGGGCGTACCGCTCGTATGCGAGGAGACCTACCAACCGCACAGCGATACTTTGAACAGAGTTACAAGCTGGCCCTTGCGGCAGATGATGCGCGAGGGCAGGGGGTTGTGCTCTCCTATCTCGCGCGAATCGCGCGTACGCGAGGTGTGATTGACCATGCTGAAGATCTGTTCCACCAAAGCTTGAAAATCGCGCGGCGGGCAGGTGATACGGCGACTCAGGCGTCAGTGCTGGGTTACCTGGGTCGGCTCCAGTACACTCGCGGCGATCTCGTGGGCGCGAAGAAACTGTTCTTCCAGAGCTATCAACTCTCATTGCGCACATTCGACGGCCAAAACGCGGCGATGATGCTCGGGTACATTGGGCGTATCCATCGAGCGCAGGGGCATTGGCTTCGTGCGCTTGTTCGCCGTCTGCAGGGACTCTACATGGTCTATCACGTGGGTGACCGGCGAGGTCAGGCGCTCATGAACCGACAAATGGCGCGATTCGCGCTTCAACTTGGACTCATGCCGCTCGCAAACTTCCTAGCAAATGCGGCAGAGGATGCTTTGACCAAGGCTCAAGACCTTCAGGGCACTCTCACTACCCGCTTACTGCAAGCGCAGATTGCCGCTGCCAAAGGTGATCTCGATCGGGCTCGGACGATGTTTGAGGATTGCCGTGCGGCTTTCGGAAAGCTAGAGTCTGTTAAAGACTTGATATCGAATGATGGTAGGATGCGCGTATGTCAAGCACGCGCAGCCCCTACCCAAGTGATGTCAGTGACGAAGAATGGGCCTTCGTCGTACCCTATC